>NZ_CP182350.1:996774-1329033 GCF_048571185.1 Arcobacter denitrificans (SeqCode)
ATCCTCTTTCTAGAACGGTATTTCGTCTTCGTCTATATCGATTTCTGGTATTTTATAACTACTATTTTCATTTGTAGCTTTTGTACCACCTTGTGTGTAGCTGTTTTGACCTGACTGCGGCGGTTTATTGTACTGATTACTGCTTGGTTCTTGAGCTTGTGGTTGAGAATACTCACCCGCATACCCAGTGTTTCCATTTTGTGAATCAGCTTTTGAATCTAACATTTTCATATTATCAACTCTTAAAGAGTGTCTATTTCTATTAGTTCCATCTTGAGCAGTCCATTGTTCAAAAACAAGTCTTCCTTCTAATAATACTTTAGAGCCTTTTCGCAAATATTGATTAGCAACCTCAGCACTTCTATTGAAGATATTGAAATCTAAAAAACAAACTTCATCTTTCTTTTCACCAGTACTTGTCTTATAGTTATAAGACGTAGCAATTGCACTTTTGGCAACAGCTGCACCACTTGGTAAATATCTTAATTCAATATCTCGTGTTAAATTTCCAACCATAATTACTTTATTATACATATCAGGCTCCTTTTATAAAATTATGCCTTAAGCAGACTTTTTAGCTGCTTCATCACTTAGTTTTGTCCAAGCAGTAACTTCTTTTTTACTCTCATATTTAATGAAAATAAATCTAATAATGTTTTCATTGATTCTATAATTTCTTTCTAACTCTAAGATAGAAGCTGTTGGTGCTTTAAAATAAATCACATAGTAGTGACCTCTTTTATGCTTTTCAATTTCATAAGCTAATTGTCTAGTTCCCATATCGTCACAAGTAACGATTTCTCCACCATTTTTTTCGATGTTAGCTTTCACTAACTCAATCTGTGCTACAGTTTCTTCTTCAGTCATTGTAGGCTTTACAATAAACATTGTTTCATAATGTTTTATTCTTGACATTTATTCTCCTTTTAGTTTTCGCCGGTATTCTTAAAATATCAGCAAGGTTTTTGTAAAGTCAGAGATTTTATCTAAGTTTGTCTGAAAATTTTCTTAGACTTGCTTGTATATACGCATTATGGTCTGGAATTTTTGAACTTTTTAAATCTAACTCTAAATCATTTAAAAAATTAAATAACTCTAAAAAAAGTTCTGGTTTTATTTTTATTGCCAATTGTGTTTTTTTCTCCCAAATATTTTGAGGAGGAACATAACCTAAAATCTCTCTAGCATTTGGAGTTCCAATTGTCCTTGAATATGAACTTATCATAAAAAGTTGATGTACAAAAGCGGCTATTTGAGTAAGTAAATTTATTTCATTCATCCCCTCTTCAAGTAAAAAATGTAAATCTCTTTTTACTAGTTTTCCATTCATTAAATTAAATAAAAAATCTTCTAAAGATACGCTTCCTATTCCAAAGCAGTGTATTTCCACAAGCTTTGAAGAGATCGATTCTTCATCTAATATTGCCAATTTTTTTAAGTCATTTACACTCAAGTTCAAATCATTTCTATGCATGAAAAAGAGGTGGTTTAATGCAGAGACCTCATACCTCAATCCTAAACTTCTAGCCTCACTTTCCAATATCTGGATAGCTTCACTAGGATATGGGGTAAACATTCTAACACTCACACTATTGTTTTTATTAGTAAAGTATGAACCCATAGTTTTAAAGTCCCCATCTCCCATACAAGCAAATATTACTGTTGAGTCAGGGTTAGTATTACAAGCTTCAATTAACTGGGTTGTATCATTTTTATTTAATTTTTTAGCAAGTTTTATAAGTAGGATATTTTTACTTGCAAAAAGTGATGATTGTAAAAGCTTGTCTTTTACATATTTAAAATCAAAATCATCAAAATATATCTTCTCTATCTCTTCGCCATTTGCCACTGTATTTGCAACTAAGTTTGCATATTTTTCTATGAGGTAATCACTTTGCCCAAAAAACATATATGCGCAGAACTCTTTTTTGGCTCTTAATAATCCATCAAACTCTTTTTTATACATTTTTTATTGACCCAACTATATTTTTACTTATTACATCAACCGATTTTATAATCACTTTTATTTTTAAAAAAAGTTTCTCTCCCCTATAGTTATCCAAATGAACTCTAAGCCCTGGCATATCTTTATAAAACTTCGCAAATCCTCTATCGATATCTACAATTTGTGCTTTAAACTCTTCCCCTACATGATTTTCTGCCCATCTTGCATATTTTCTATCTTCATAATCCCATACAAGTTGATCAACTTTTCTCTCATTTGTAGAGATATGTTCACAAATTTCATCAATATCGCCAGGAGTCCTTTTACTTTTTAACATTCTATGAAGAACCAAATCAGAATATCTTCTAATAGGACTTGTAAAGTGTGAATAAGAATCAAATCCTAAACCAAAGTGACCTAGATTTTTAGAAGAATATTTTGCTTGGGATTGTGATTTTATTATCAAATCATTTATCTCTTCAAGCAAAAGAGTGTTTTTTGCTTTTGCCTGTATATGCGTAATTGTTTCGTGAACTGAGGATTTAATCTCTGCTTTTATACCAAGTAAATTCACCTCATCAACCAACTTTGAAAGTGATTGAAAAGATGGCTCTTCATGGATTCTAAAAATACCTACATTAGCTAGTTTTTTACTAGCTTCAATATTTGCTAGCAACATACACTCTTCAATAAGCTGATGAGAAGCAGTTGATTCTTCTACAGATATTCCTTCTAGTTCTAAATTATGATTTAGTTTTTGTCTATACTCTTTACTAATAAAGTCATAACCCTTTTGTAATCTTTTTACTCTTATCTTTTTTGTTATTTCATATAAAGGAAGTATATAATCAAAAATCTGTTTTTCTGTCTCATTGTACTTATCTAATTGCCCTTCAATTACCCTATCAATTCTTCCATAAGAGAATTTTCTGTGAGATTTGATAATTGCTTCAAATAGTTCAGATTTTTCTATTTCATAATTGCTATTTAAATATATTTTAAATACGTATGCATATCTATTTACATTTTCTTTTAAAGAACACATCTCTTCACTTAGACTTGGAGGAAGCATAGGTAATACTTTATTTGGTAGGTATATTGATGTTGATTTTTGTAAAGCTTGTTTATCTAAGGGGCTATTCTCTTTTACAAAATATGAAACATCTGCAATTGCTACATAAAGTATATTTTCATTTACATCAAAATAAATAGCATCATCATGGTCTTTTGCACTTGCAGGATCTATTGTTGTAAAGCAAAGATTTGTTAAATCAACTCTTTCATTGGTATCATCCATTTTTGCCTCAACCTCAAGATACTTCTCTAATCTTATAAGTTCATCATATAAAAATAGAGATATATATTGGTCAACCTTTGGCTCTTTTATATTCCCAACTTCTTTTTCTATCTCGAAAGTTTTACTGTTTATTACATAAATATTTCCGTTTGTAAAAGAAGAAAAATCTTTTTTTGTCTCTAGTTTAATTGCTTCCTTTACACTAAATATTTCACCCTCATTTACATAAACTAGAAGTGAAGTTGCATTTGTATATAAAATCTGTTCTACTTTTGCTTTAAATGAAGACCTTGGGTTAAATATTCTTTTTACTAAAACTAGATCATTGTTATATGCACCCTTTAGTTCATTCATATCAAGCTTTAAAGTTTTGTGTTCATTATCCAAATCATTTAAAGTCACACTCTTATTTTTTATTTTAATAATTCCTACTCTATATTTTGAATTAAGTTTATAAATATCATTTTCAAGACTTACAATATCATCTTTTATAAATGGCTCTAAATACTCTTTATCATTTTGTGTTAAATCTTCACTGCCACATATAACTTTTCTAAAAATAGTTTGAATCAATACATATCCTAATCGTACATTAATTTAAGTATTCATTATATAACTCTTTTATTTACATTTAGGTTACTTTTGGTATAATCCTCAAAAATTATTAAGAGGATTATTGAATGGCATTAAATGTTTACTATGATAAAGATTGTAATATCGATTTAATCAAATCAAAAAAAGTAGCTATGATTGGTTTTGGATCACAAGGTCACGCACACGCAGAAAACTTAAGAGATTCTGGAGTTGAAGTTGTTGTTGGATTAAGAAAAGGTGGTTCTTCATGGGCAAAAGCTGAAGCAAAAGGTTTTGCAGTAAAAACAGTTGCAGATGCAACTGTTGGTGCAGATGTAGTTATGATTTTATTACCTGATGAAAATCAGTCTGAAATTTACTATTCTGAAATCAAACCAAACTTAAAAGAGGGTGCTTATTTAGCATTTGGACATGGATTTAACATCCATTATGGAAGAATTACTCCAGAAGCAAACACAAACGTAATGATGATTGCTCCAAAAGCTCCAGGTCATACTGTAAGAAATGAGTTCACTAAAGGTGGAGGAATTCCTGATTTAATTGCTGTTGAAACTAACCCAAGTGGAGACACTAAAGAAGTAGCACTTGCATATGCATCTGCTATTGGTGGTGGAAGAACTGGTATTATTGAAACAACTTTCAAAGATGAAACAGAAACTGACCTTTTTGGAGAGCAAGCTGTATTATGTGGTGGAGCTGTATCTTTAGTTCAAGCTGGATTTGAAACATTAACTGAAGCTGGATATGCTCCTGAAATGGCATATTTTGAGTGTTTACATGAGTTAAAATTAATCGTTGACTTAATGTATGAGGGTGGAATTTCTGATATGAGATATTCTATTTCAAATACTGCTGAGTATGGTGATTATGTATCTGGAAAAAGAGTTATCAATGCTGAATCTAAAGCAGCTATGAAAGAAATCTTAAAAGAGATTCAAGATGGTAGATTTGCAAAAGACTTCATCTTAGAAGGACAATCTGGATACCCAAGAATGAACGCTGAAAGAGCTAACGCTAAGCTATCATTAATTGAGCAAACTGGTAATAAACTAAGAGAAATGATGCCTTGGATTTCTTCAAGCAAAATCGTAGACACAAATAAAAACTAATTTTAAAGTAAGGTTTTAAACCTTACTTTGATTTTCCAACTTTATGACGAAAAGAAAGCCTCAAAGAAGAAGAAAAAAGAGTAGTAAAAAAAACTATAAGATTTCTACAATAAATAAATTTTTAGCCCTATTGCTATTTTCTTTAATAATAACCTTAGCAACATATTTTATTCTTTTAAAAAATCACAATGAAAAAATAGATGATTTAGCAAAAATCCAAAAAGAAAACACTGAATATTCAAAAGAAAACAACCTTGATAAAATACTTGAAGAGTATGAAAAAAATCTAAAAACAACAGTTGTAGATAGATACGAAGAGTATAATAAAGACCTTGAAAAAGAGTATATTCATCAAAAAGATTTTGAAAAAGTTGAAGAAGTTTTAAAAGAGAAAAATATAGAGATTCAAAGTGTTGAAAAAAAAGTTTTCCCAAAAAAAGATGAGTATATAACAAAAGAGAAAATACAAGAATATATTCCCCTTCCTCCACTAGAAAAGAATGAAGAATTCGTAACACAAGAAAAAGATAAAACTATCATCAAATCACCTGTAATAAAATCAAATAGACCAAAACTTGCAATTGTAATTGATGATGTTACTTTACAATCGCAAATCAACCATATAAAAGATATAGGATATACAGTAAATATTTCATTAATGCCACCTACAAATGGACATAAAGATTCAGCAAAGATTGCTAAAAACCTTCCCTTTGCTCTAGTTCATTTTCCCCTACAAGCAACTATTACTAGATTTGAAGAAGATTATACTTTAAAAGTAGGAGATTCCTATGAAAAGATTGAAAAAAGAGTTGCACAAATAAGAGAATGGTATCCAAAACTAAAATATACAAATAATCATACGGGAAGTGTTTTTACAGCAGATAAAACATCCATGAGATACTTAATAAAAGCTCTTAAAAAATATGACTTCACCTTTATAGATAGTAGAACAACTTCAAAAAGTGTAGTAAAAGAAGTCACAAAAGAGTTTGGTATGCCATATATTGCAAGAAATATTTTTCTAGACAATAAAAAAGACTTTAACTACATACAAAATCAACTAAAAAAAGCAATTAGAATAGCTAATAAAACAGGTTCATCAATTGCCATAGGACATCCATATCCTATTACCATGAAAGTATTAAGAAAATCTAAACATCTATTAAAAGATATTGATTTAGTTTATGTGAACGATTTACCTATAATTATTAATTAAACTTAGATATAATTATTTATATTATTTTTTGGAGTAGTATGAATTCTATAATTAATTTTGAAATAGCCCAGTTAAAAAGTCTACAAAACAAACCAACAATATACTATAAAGGTAATCTTGAATTACTTAAAAAGCCTAAAATATCAATCGTAGGTACTAGAAAACCTTTTAACTATACTCAATTATTGACACACCAACTTGCACAAAAATTATCCCTTGTAGGAAATTGTATAGTAAGTGGTGGAGCCATGGGTGTTGATGCAATTGCTCATAAAGCAGCAGGAGTTGAAAATACAATTTTAGTAAGTCCTTGTGGAATAAACTACAAATATCCAGCAATCAATAAAAAACTCATAACACAAATTGAACAAGAAGGCTTACTTTTAAGTCCTTTTGATGAAGATTTTAAAGCAACAAATTATAGCTTTGTACAAAGAAATGAAATAGTTGTAGCCCTAGGAGATATTCTTATTGTAAGTCAAGCAGATTTAAACAGTGGAAGTTTACGAAGTGTAGAGTATGCAAAAAAAATGGGAAAAGATATTTATGTATTGCCACATAGGATAAATGAAAGTTTAGGAACAAATGAGTTAATAAAAGAGGGCTCTGCAAAAGTCATATATGATATAGATGAGTTCACTAAAGAGTTTACTAAAACAGCTCTTCAAAAAGAAAATAGTAATAATTTTTTGGAATTTTGTAAAACAAATCCAACTTTTGATGAGGCTTTATTAAAATATAACTCTTTAGTATATGAGTATGAATTAGAAGGTAAAATTAAAATAAAAAATGGTTTTATAAATCTTTGTTAGTTTAAATATTACAAGCTTTTTGTGATTTTGCAAATCGCAAAATTAAATATCCCAAAATAGCAGAAAAAAGAGAACCAATTAAAATAGCCAATCTATCAGTATAGAAGTAGCTTGTATCATCCATAAAAGCAAGAGAATCAATAAACAGACTCATTGTAAATCCTATACCCGTTAAAGCTGCTATTCCATATATTTGTATCCAGTTTGTACATTTTGGTATTTTTGCTAATTTAAGTTTTACTGCAAAATAAGTAAAAATAAATACTCCAAATTGTTTCCCAAAGAAAAGTCCTAGCATAATACCAAGAGGTACTCCTTCTGTCATCTTGGTAAAATCAATATCTCTTAAATCAACTCCAGCATTTGCAAAAGCAAACATAGGTAGAATAAAAAAGGAAACCCAATAATGTAAATTATTCTCTAAATGCCTTATTGGAGAATTAACTTTATTATCTTTTTTAGTTTTAAGAGGAATAGCAAAGGCTAAAATTATACCAGCTAAAGTAGCATGAACACCTGATTTTAAAACAGTAATCCACAACAAAATACCAACAATACTATACAAAGATATTGTAGAAACACCCATGCGGTTCATAAAAAATAAAATTCCAATTATAAACAATGAAATATATAAGGCATCAACAGATAAGTTTGAAGTATAAAATATAGCAATAATTAATATAGCTCCAATATCATCGATTATTGCTAATGCCATTAAAAATATCTTTAAAGATATGGGTACTCTTTTACCAAGTAGAGACAATATTCCAAGTGAAAAAGCAATATCAGTTGCTGTTGGAATTGCCCAGCCAGTTAAAGCAGCAGAATCACCTTGATTAAAAAAATAGTAAATTAATGCAGGACAAAGCATCCCACCAATAGCTGCAAAGGTGGGTAAAGAAATCTTTTCCCAAGAAGACAAATGTCCTGCTATCAACTCTCTTTTTATCTCAAGCCCAACAACTAAAAAAAATAGTGTCATTAAACCATCATTTATCCATAAATAAAGAGGTTTACTTATCTCTAAATTATTAACCGAAAAATGAATAGTAACATGTAAGAATTCATAATAATAGTCAGATAGAGCAGAATTTCTTAAAATTAGAGCAAAGATTGTTACAAAGATAAGAATAATACCCGATGATGATTCATTTTTGATAAAATTATTTACTAAAATCTTCATATCAATCCTCTATATATCTATTTTAAAATATCCCTTAATTGATAAGTAATATCTCCTGCCCCTACACCAACTACAATACCTTCATTATATGTTTTTATAACTTTATTATCTTTTATAATATCTATTTCACAATTTTTTGCAAGCACTTTATCAGCAAAGATTGGATTATACTGCTTAAATTCTTTTTTAAAATCTATTTCTAAAACATGCTCACCTGGTATTGTCCAAATAGGTAAAATAATTAGTTCATCGCAGCCTTTAAAACATTTCTTAAAACCTTCTAGATTATCATAGGTTCTGCTATATTTGTGTGGTTGCCAAATAATCACTCTTTTATTAAGGTTTTTCAAATTATCATATAACTCTACTGATTTAATTGTAGCTTCTATTTCTGTTGGGTGATGAGCATAATCATCTATTAAAACAAATTTATCGCACTTTTGTAAAATATCAAATCTTTTTTTGATACCCTTATAACTTTTAAGATTTTCTCTTATCTCTTCAACATCAAGTTCATTTAGTGCTGCTAATATTGCCAATGAAGTATTAACTGCTATATGATAGCCAAATCCCCAAACTTCAAAATAACCTAAATCTTTTAACTCAAATTTTGTGAAAGGCTCATCATCTTGCAAAATATATGAGATATTTTTTATATCAACACTTGGATAAAGTTTTGTAGCCTCTTCTATCTCAAGTTTCTTAATGTACTCATCTTCTGCATTTATTACTTTATGAACACCAAGATTGATAAACTTTTTGTATGTATCAAAAAACTTTTCATAATCATAGTTATAATACTCCATATGTTCAGGCTCTGCATTTGTTACAATAGAACAATATGGATTTGAAAGTATAAAACTTGCATCACTCTCATCTGCCTCAAAGGCAACTATTCCATTTTTATATCTAAAGTTTGAACCAAAATCTTTCGAAATAGCTCCAATTATTGCAGTTGAGTCTAAAATAGAAGCTAAAATAGAAGTCGTAGTAGATTTGCCATGTGCACCTGCTACACAATAATTCTTCCTATCACCTAGTATAATAGGCAATGCCTCTTTTCTTGATATTGTTCTTATTTGTCTAATTCTAGACTCTATTAATTCTGGATTTTCATCTGTAACAGCAGCTGAATAAATCACAACTTCTGGGTCTTTTATATTTGAAGCACTTTGGGGAGAATAAACAGTTATTCCCTCTGCTTTTAACTCATTTGTTATGGGAGTTTCTTTCATATCAGAACCACTAACTTCATGCCCACTATGCTTTAAAAATCTCGCCAAGGCAGAAAGACCTATTCCACCAATACCTATAAAGTGTACTTTCATCTTAATCCAATAAATATTTTAAATTTGTATATTCAGTTTTTAGAACTTCACTATTTTTTTCTAAAAAATCTTTTGTTTCAAAATTAAAAGAAGTTATAAAATAACCATACTTTTCATCTATTGGCATATTGTTTGTATTTACTTTTTCATCATAAAATTTATCTAAGTCAAACTCTTTTGAACAAGCAACTAAGTGAACATTTAACGCATCACCTAAAACCTCATCATCTGTCACATTTGCTAAGACAAAAAATAACTCTTTTGCCCCTTTTAGGTCGTTATAACTCCATTTTTCGATGGCATGTTCATAAAATGATCTAGTATAATAAAGTTCATCATTTTCTAAAACTATTTTTTTACCACTATTTACGATTTTTTCTACATTTTCAAAAGAGATTTTTAAAATATTTTCATAAACTGTATTTATCTTCTCTTGTTCTAAATCTAAAATTAATAAAGAATCTAAAACTTCATAAAGTGCTGAGATATTTTTAGTTTGAATCGCATCTTCTTTTGTTTTTTCTAAATAATTTATAAAATCTGGGTTTGTTCTAGCTTCATTTAGCTCTTCGTTAGTCATTCATAAAATCCTTCAATCTATTTAATACCTCTTTTGTTTTCTCTGCATTTTCTACTAAGGCTATTCTTACATAACCTTTTCCTATTCCTTCTCTTCCTAAGAAACTTCCAGGTAATACTTTTATATTTTTTTCTTTGTATAAGTTTTTTGTAAACTCTAACTCATCATCAACTTTTAACCAAATATAAAAAGTCGCTTGCGGCATATCTATGCCTAAAATCTCTCGTGCTAATTCAAAGTTCTTTTTATAGATATCTCTAAAAACTTGCACATGCTCTTCATCACTCCAAGCAGTAGCTGCTGCATGTTGCAAGGGAATTGGTGCAGCACAGCCTACATAAGTTCTATACTTCATATAATCTTTTAAAATATCTGCATCACCAGCTATAAATCCACTTCTTAGTCCTGGGGCAGAACTTCTTTTTGAAATAGAGTTAAGTACTAGTATATTTTTAAATTCACTGTTTCCAGCATGTATACTAGCTTCTAAAAGTGAGCAAGGTTTATTTTCTTCATCAAAATAAATCTCTGAATAACACTCATCATTTATCAAAACAAAATCAAACTCTAAAGCCTTTTTAACCCAAAGGGCCAACTCTTCTTTACTCATATTGGCAGAGGTTGGGTTATTTGGATAATTTAACACTACTAAATCGCATTTTTTAAGAGTTTCATCATCTAAAAATGCTTTATAATCATTTTCTTTAGTTAAGTTTATATGAACAACTTCTGCCCTGCTTGCTATTGCAGAACCTTCATAGATTTGATAAAAAGGATTTGTAAAAGCAATAGTGGGTTCAGTTTTATCAAACAAATAAAACTGTGGGAAGTTAAATAAAACCTCCCTAGTACCAAAACAAGGAATAATCTGATTTTGTTCTAATTTAACATTAAATCTTTTATTTACAAAACCAATCATCGCCTCACTTAAGAAGTTTTCCCCTGCAGTTTTTGGATAGTTTCTTAGGTACTTTGCATTTTCAGCCAAACTATCTTGAATAAACTGTGGTGTATCAAACTGTGGTTCACCTATTGTTAATGCACTTGCTTCATATGAACTACTTGGTTCAATTTCTGCTAATAATTCATTTAATTTCTCAAAAGGATATTTTTCAAATACCATCTCTTACCTTTATTTAATTTTCTACTACTGGGATTAGAAGTTGATTGTTTCGTTTTATATCAAAAGATAACAAATCAGAGTTTGTATAAAAAAACCTACTTAAATTTCTTTTTATAAACATATCTTTTTTTAGTGGTAAGATTTGTAATATATTTTTTTGATTTTTCAACTCTCTTATTGGATTTTTCTCTTTTGATATTATCTCTACTTTTTGTCCAAATATTTTTGCTAAGTTCTCAAAATGATCCAAAATATTTGACTTATCATCTTGCCCTGTTGGATCCATATCAAATATTTTTGTTTTAAGTTTTAACTGACTTGAAACATCAAAGACTATTGGAGAGATTTGTTCATAAGATTTTGTATCATTTAATAAAATTACACTATTTTTTATTTTTGTAACATCTCCAAAACCTGATTTAAAAATAGGTATTCTTAAATCTACTAGTTTTGAAATCCCCTCTTTATTTTTAAATAGTTCATAAGAAATCATCATTAAACCTATATCAAAACTCTTTAAATCTTTTTTCAATAGTGCATCAAAGCCTCTATTTGCATAATCTATTTCTAAAATAAGATTGTCTTCATCTCTTAATTCTTCATTTATAAATCGCATCAATCCAACTGTAGTTGGTCTTGTAACTCTTACAATTAATTTTTGGTTTTTTATTAATTGATTTAGATACTTTACCTCTAAAACACATTTTTTAACAGTATCAACTGTTTGTAAATAGAGATCTAAATACAGATATAAGTTATGTCCAAAAGGCATAGGAAACTGCCCTTGTGTTTTCCCAACGGCATTGTATACTTGCATCAAAACTTCTGGTTTACCAATTATCAAAATAACGTCATTTGGTTTTAAGATAAGAGATGGCTTGATTTTTATTAATTGTTGTTTTCTATAAAGACCAAATATTTTCCATTCTCGCTGCTCAATTGAGCCTATATATCTATAGGCATAAGAACTTCCAAATGGAATTCTTATCTCCATTATTTCACCCTGCTTTAAACCTATATTTTGGGCAACAACTGGAATATTTGGAAGTCTTTCAACCATACCATTTGCAAGTACATCAATCCCTTTGTAGATATTTATGTACTGATCAGAAATATCAATCCCCCAATAATCCAAAATACTCATTTGCATTTTAGGTTTTTCTTCTTTTATATTTTCAATCACACTTAACATCTCATCTTTTGAGTTAAGAGCAATAAGAGCTTGGGCATGAAGATCTTTATCTAATACCATTGCTAGTTTTGATTTTGATGTGGGATCAAACTTAAAAAACGTAAAATTTGAAGGTCTTTTATCAGTTAAAATAGCATCATTCATGTATATAACATCATAGGAGTTATCACCAGTGTTTGTTTCAATAATTCTTTGAAGCAATTTTTTAGCAACAATACCATCTAATATAATTAATATCTTTTTCATTAAGATATTATATCTTTTTCTTACTGATAGTGTGTTTTATCATATTGCTTTTAATTTATTAATACAAATTTAAATGGTATAATCCCCATTTTTAAAGGAAAATTATTAATGCAATTTAACATAGATGGAAAATCTTTTCACAAAACAAGAGCCTGTACAATTAAAACAGCTCATAGTACTATTCAAACACCTGTATTTATGCCTGTAGGAACTCAAGCTACAGTAAAAGCACTCGATGCTAACGATATGCTAAGTCTTGGGGCACAAATTATTCTAGGAAATACTTATCACTTATATTTACGCCCAGGAAGTAAAATAATTAAAAAATTTGGTGGCTTACATGGCTTTTCTAAATTTCCAAAATCCTTTTTAACTGATTCTGGTGGTTTTCAAGCTTTTTCACTAGGAACTAAGTCAAAACCAGATGAAAATGGAATCATGTTTAAATCACACATAGATGGAAGCAAACACTATTTCACCCCTGAAAGTGTACTTGATACTCAATATGAACTTGGAAGTGATATTATGATGATATTAGATGATTTAGTGGCACTTCCTAATACAAAAGAGAGAATTAGAACCTCAATTGAAAGAACAACAGACTGGGCAAAAAAAGCTATAACTTATCATAAAAGTCAACAAGAAAAAGGCATAGGAGTAGATCAAAATATTTTTGCCATAATTCAAGGTGGAACAGATAAAGAGTTTAGAAAATTAAGTGCCGAACAACTTTGTGCACTTAGTGATTATGATGGATTTGCAATTGGGGGATTAAGTGTTGGTGAACCAAATGCTGATATGTATGAAACTGTTGAGTGGACAACAGACTTTATGCCCCAAGATAAACCTAGATATCTTATGGGTGTTGGAACACCTGAGGATTTAATAGAAAACATTGAACGTGGCGTTGATATGTTTGATTGTGTAATGCCCACAAGAAATGCAAGAAATGGTTCACTCTTTACTACTTATGGAAAAATAGCAATTAAAAATGCAAAATTTAAAGATGATGGAGAGCCTATTGACCCTGCATGTGAATGTTACACTTGCCAAAACTTTACAAAGGCATATTTAAATCATCTTTTTAGAGCAGGTGAAATCACTTATTACAGGCTTGCCACTCTACATAATATCCACTACTATTTAACTCTTATGAAAGAAGCTAGAAAGGCTATCTTAGCTGATAATTGGGTAGAGTTTAAAAAAGAGTTCTATAAAAAAAGAGGCATTGAGATTTAGTCTTAATTAAACACAGACAAAACTCTTTTTGGTTAGAATATAAAAAATGTACATTTAAAAGGACAATACAGATGACTATTGATGATAGTACAATTTCTAAACTAGCAAAACTTTCTAGTTTAGAAATAGATGAAAACAAACGAGAATCACTAAAAAAAGAACTAGGTGATATTATTAATTTCGTTGAGAACTTAAATGAAATTGATGTAAGCCATATTGATGCTACTTTTACAACAGTTGAAGGTGGAACTCCACTTAGAGAAGATATTTCTAGTCAAGATTTAGAGATGTCTAAACACATACTTTCACACGCTCCAAAAAGTGAAGATGGATACTTTATAGTTCCAAAAATTATAGAGTAAAGCTTTATTGTGATTACTGTTTATGGAATAAAAACCTGTGGAAGTGTGCAAAAAGCCCTAAAATTTTTTAAAGAAAATAACATAGAAGTAGATTTTTTTGATTTTAAAAAAGATACTCCAACTGCCCAAAAAGTAAAATCTTGGACTGAGAAATCAGATATAAATGTCCTTTTTAATTCAAAAGGTACTAAATATAAAACACTTAAACTCAAAGAGTTAAACTTAGATGAAAATGGTAAATTTGAGTGGTTATGTAAAGAGCCAATGCTTTTCAAAAGACCAGTTATTGAGTTTGATGATAAAGTTGTTGTAGCATTTAATGAAGATGTGTATAAAGAGACTTTTTTATAAGTCTCTTTATACTAAAAATATTCTACTTTCAAATCAAAATATCTAAAAACTAAGCTAAATAATCATGAAAAATACCACTTTCAGAAGAGACAATCTCTGCATAAGTGATTTTTTGTAGTTCTAAGTCTTTAAACTCTTTTGAGATTATTGCAATAGCATCTTTATCGGCTGAATATAGCAGTGACCTCCCATTGTCATTATTTACGTAAATAACATTTTTAGTTTGTTTAAAGATATTATCTACATGTTTTTGCCAATACTCTAAAAGTTCTTCATTATCACTAAGTTCATCATATCTGATATCCCATTGAAAGCATAAATCAGGTAATAATCCACAAGTTCTTTTATCAAAAAAATCTAATGTTATGCCAGTTAGTTCCATAATGTACCCCTTTTTCTTTTATTCTAATCCATTAAAACTTAAAAAAAAGAAAATATTAGAAGTACTTATTTACTTTCAGGTTATGTAGTTTTTATATTATTTTAGAAGAATAAATCAATCTAAACTCAAAATAGGTTTTTCTTTTACATTGAAGGTTTCTACTATAAATTCATTATTCATATGAGTTACTAGGATATAAGACTCTTGATTATCTTTGTTTTTCAACATAAAAGAGGTCTCTTTATCCACTACAATTTCATCAAAATCTAATGGTTTGTATTGTTGTAATAGATCTTCTTTAATTTGTTCAAAAGTAATATCATATCTCTCATCAATAACCATCTTGAAGTTATTCTCATCATGAAAAAACTCTATTTCATTTAGTTTTTCTTCTACTTCAATAACTTCTTGTTTACTAATTATATATTCATAAGTTACAGACAAAAAGCCAATTGTAAAAACTGTAATAAAAACATTTAGTAAAGAGTATAAAATACTTAACTTTTCAGAGATTAGGGCCATAAGAAATTCAATTGCCAAGCCATATACAAAGCCAACTACTACTGCAAAAAAAACAGGTATAACAAGTACTGTTACAAAAACTAAAAGTTTATAGTTTTTTGTTAGTTCAAAAGCATCAGAAAAATCAATTGCTTTATCTATTGAAATGGCAGGAAATATTAGAGATATTCTTGAAAAAACAGTTCCAATGAAAACTACAATTATAATAGTAATACCTACACTATAAATAGAGGCAAAGCTAGAGCCCAAAAGGCTTTGAACAGCTTTTCCTAAAAACATAGCAATAAAATATAATACAAAAAAAGTAAGTCCTAAAAGTATCCCAAGTCCAATTCCTTTTAAAATAAAAGTAAATTCTCTTCTTCCAAATGTATAAGCACCCCAAGTGGGTATATCATCTTTTGATAAAAGTAATATTCTATGTACATTAATTGACATAACAATTGTAATAAGAAAAGATAAAGCAACTAAGGCATATACATAGTAAGGACTTGTAGTTTTGCTAATGCCATAGGTACTATAAAACTCAATCACACACAATAAAAAAAAGGGAATAGATAAAGCTTTTATCAAAATATTTTTTTTCTCAAAAAGCAAATCTAAAGTTCTTTTTATAATCTCTTTATACATATATTTTCCTTAGCTATCTTTGCAGACTAATTTGGGGAAAAGAAGAAGAGAAAAACTCTTCTCTTATAAATACTTATTTTCTAGCTTCTTTTAAAGTTTCAGCAATCATAAATGACAGTTCCAATGCTTGGTCAGCATTTAATCGTGGGTCACATTGAGTGTGATATCTACTTGCAAGTCCTTCTTGAGTAATAGCAGAACTAGCACTTCCTGTACACTCAGTTACATTTTGTCCTGTCATTTCAAGATGAATTCCACCTGCAACTGTACCCTCTGCTTTATGGATTTGGAAGAACTGTTTAACTTCACCTAATACTGATTCAAAATCTCTTGTTTTGTATCCATTATCAGTTTTAATTGTATTTCCATGCATAGGGTCACTTGACCATAATACTTTTTTGCCTTCAGCTTTTACTCTTTTTAATAGGTTTGGATAAATGTCGCCTATTTTTTCAGCTCCCATTCTTACAATAAGATTTAATCTTCCAGCTTCATTTTCAGGATTTAGAGCATCAATTAATTTAATCAATTCATCCTCTTTCATAGAAGGACCAACTTTACATCCTATTGGATTTTTAATACCTCTAAAGTACTCTAAATGTGCCCCATCAAGTTCTCTTGTTCTATCTCCTATCCATAACATATGAGCAGAACAATCATACCAATCACCAGTTAAAGAATCTCTTCTTGTAAGTGCTTCTTCATAGTTAAGAAGAAGTGCTTCATGTGAAGTATAAAGTGTAGTTTGATTTAGTTGTTGTGTATTTTCTGAAGTTATTCCACAAGCTTTCATAAATGCTAAAGTTTCAGAAATCTTATTTGCTAACTCATCATATTTTACGCCTAAAGTATGATCTTTAATAAAACCTAAATTCCACTCATGAACTTGATGTAAATCTGCCATCCCACCTCTTGAAAAAGCTCTTAAAAGGTTTAGTGTAGCTGCACTTTGGTTATATGCTTTTAAAAGTTTCTTAGGTTTTGGTAATCTTGATTTTTCATCAAATTTAACAGAGTTTACAATATCACCTCTGTATGAAGGTAGTGCTATTCCATTGATATTTTCAAAGTCATCACTTCTTGGTTTTGCAAATTGACCTGCTATTCTTCCAACTTTTACAACAGGACAACCACCTGAAAAAGTCAATACAACTGCCATTTGCATCATTACTTTAAATAAGTCTTTGATGTTATTTGCATTAAATGCATCAAATGATTCTGCACAATCTCCACCTTGAAGTAAAAAAGCTTTCCCTTCAACAACATCTGCCAATTGACTTTTTAGGTTTCTAGCTTCCCCTGCAAAAATTAGTGGAGGGTATGAAGATAGCTCTTTTTCCACTTTTGTAAGTTTTTCTATATCGTTATAAGTTGGTTGTTGTTTAATAGGTAAATCTCTCCAAGAACCTGGATTCCAATTATTCATAATATACCTTTTCTTTTAAATTATTTTTATGCTTTTATTTTTGATAAAAGCTCTTCAAATGAGACTTTAAATGCATCTAAACCTTCTGTTAATAAAGTATTATAGATTTCATTTATATCAATACCATGTTTTGACAACATTTTAAAGAATTCATCACAATCATTTTCACTAATTATTTTACTAGCTTCCTTGCTACCACTTGATATATAATCTTCAATCGTAGCTAAGGGTGCAGTATTTACACTATTTGGATAAAGTAAGTTATCTACGTAATATGTTGACTCTAACTCGTCACCTTTTACGCCAGTACTTGCAAAAAGTGCTCTTATGTTTTTATTTTTGAATTTATTTATTTCATGATAACATTTTACAGCATTTATAATACCAAGTCTAGAAGTCTCAATACCTTTTGCTCTAAATTCATTATCACACAATCTATCAAATCTTGATACAAAAATAGAAACAACAGCTTTGCACTCTGCAACTGATTTTTCCATTCCAGCATTTAGTGCTTTTGAACAATTAATTGCTTGTTGGGGTGAAAAAATCAAAGTTGCATTTACATTTATACCTTGTGAAGTCAACTCTTCCATAGCAATATATCCAGCTTTTGTAGCTGGTACTTTTATCATAACATTGTCATGACCAATAGTTTTAAAAAGTCTAACTCCCTCTTCAATAGTCCCATTTGCATCATCGCACAATGTTGGATCAACTTCAAGTGAAATAAACCCATCATCATAATCATCTTTATGCATTGCATCTAAAACTTCAGCTGCTCTTTTAATATCTGTCATTGCTAGTTCTTCATATATAGTTTTAGCATTGTTTGCTTGTAGGATTTCAAGTTGTTGCTTATATGCAACAGAGTTTGAAATAGATGAAGCAAAAATTGCAGGGTTTGATGTTGCACCTTGAATAACCTCATCTTTTATCAAATCTTGAAATTGTTTCTCTAAAAAATCTCTTTCTATAAAATCGCACCATAATGAAAAATTTATATCTTCTTTTAAACTCATTTTAACTCCTTTTAATAGTCCCTATAAAAAGGGACCTTTCATTTTTTTATTTCTTTTAACGATGGAAATAAATTCCATCTAAAGAAACAAATCCTAAAGAGCGTCAGAAGACGCTTTAATTTTAGATATGTTTCAAGATTTGTGTCAAATCTTTTGTATCCACAATAATATTTGCCTCTTTTTTCAAAATCTCTTTTGCACAAAAAGCAACTCTTTTATTGGCATATGGAAACATAGATACATCATTTGCTCCATCTCCTGCAACCAAAGTATTCTCTTTTGAAACTCCAAGCATAGCTTGAACTCTTTGAATCATATCACCTTTTGAAAATCCAAACATCATATCTCCACCAACTAGTCCTGTTAAAAGACCATCTTTGTGGTGTAAAATGTTAGAAAAATCAGCATCAATTCCAAGTTTATCTTTTGCAGGAGTTGTTCCTATTCTAAAGCCACCAGAAAAACATACTACTTTATAGCCTTGCTCTTTTAGTTTTGCTACAGTTTCCATTGCTCCTGGCATAAGTGGTAAGTTTTTACAAATATCCACAGCCAAAGAGTTTTCCAAACCTTTTAACAAAGCCACCCTTTCAATAAGTGACTCAAAAAAGTCCAATCTTCCTGCCATGGCTTCTTCTGTGATTTTTGCAACTTTTTCTTCAAGACCTAAAGGTTTTGCCAAAAAATCAATAGTCTCACCATCCATCAAAGTTGAATCAAAATCAAATACAGCTAATTTCATCGTTTATCCTACTCATATATCATTGTTTATATTTTTAAAAAAGATATATATTACCAAAATTATACTAAAATGATTACTTTACGGTTGCAAAGCAAAGATAAGGACAGAGATTGAAATTAGCCTCTATTGATATAGGATTAAAAAGAATTGGCGTAGCACTAAGCCTTACAAAGACTATAGTTACCCCACAAACTGCTATCTTAAGAAAAAATAGAAATCAAGCATCAAATGATGTGGATAAGTTTTTAAAAGAGTGGGAAATAGAAAAACTCATTGTAGGCTTTCCAAGTTCTAGTGAAGATATGCAAAAAAGAGTTAAGCACTTTATGACACTCTTAAATTTCGAAGGTGAAATAATTTTTCAAGAAGAAAACATGAGCTCAATAGAAGCAGAAGATTTAATGAAAGGTGATATAAAATATAAAAGAGATGGGAGAGTGGATTCCCTTGCAGCTAAAATAATCCTTGAGAGATATTTAGCAAGAAATTAATTATAGGGAACTCCCTATAACTAACTTACCAAGTTACAGTATCATTTGAGCCAATTTTCCCTATAACTACCTCATCTTCCCAAGTTACAAGTCCAGTTTTTATATCTGTCATTGAAAGTTGGAAATAGTATTCAACTATTTGCTCATCTTCATTTGCTTTAGCTGTTCTTTGTAAGATATTTCCCGAAAGAGATAACTCAGGAGCATAAAGTGTGTTTTTTTTAATCACTGTACTTTTCTTGAACTCATCATTGTCTCTTAATGCTCTAGTATCTTGTGCTAAATCATCTCTTTGAGTTCCAACAGCTGATGTCATTATTGCTTTTTTAGAGTTTAATATCGCAATTCTCATCTTTTTAGTCAAAAATTTCACATCAATTCTTTGAGTAGTATCATTAACAATATCACTCATCATAACAACATACTTACCACCAGAATTTTTATTTAAAGCTCCACTTTTTAATAAAGAAGAGGCCATATCACTAGCTGCTTTTTCAAAATCTTGTCTATCAATTCCCATAGTTACAATTGAAGACTTTGGAGAGTTTTCTGGCAAGTACTCAGGTTTTTGACTACAAGCTGTAAATAAAAGTGTTCCTATAAATATTGTTGAAATTATTAATTTTTTATTTTTCATTGTTTTCCTTAATTTTGGTATTCTGTAGAATAACTATCTTTTCTTTTCATATCATCTTGAGTTGGTTCTTGTAATCTTATTTCAAAATTTTCTGCTCTTATTGAAGGAGAAATAGCACGAATCATAAATCCTCTTTTTGCTTCAACTTCAGCAATTTTCCATTTTGATAATATACTTCTTTCACTAAAGCCATTTCTATCTAACCAATCTATTTTATAAACTACTTTTTTATTTGTTGATGAAGTATTTTTAAATTTTGCTTCAAGAAGTATAAACCCATCATGTCTTTTAACATGATTTACTCTTTCTAGTTTTAACCATCTATCTAATGATGAATCTTCAATAATTATATGCGAATCACTTACTACTTCCATCTCTTTTTGAGCACAACCTGAAAATAATACAAGACTTAATATACCAATTAATAAATAAACTTTTTTCATACTTTCATCTCCTTAAAATAAAACTTCATGAACTATCTCATTTCCTATATTTTGGGACTTTACATATATCAATGCATTTTTCCCTTTTGGAATTAAAACTTCTTTTATAATTTTACCTTGATTATTTTTAATTTCTATTGCTTTTTCATTTAATTTCAATCTTAAACTTTGAAAGTTTTTAGGTAAGTTACTCCAGGACCTAATATCAGCCTTATTTGTCAGATTTTGATATAAGAAGCCTAAAAATCCACCTAATGGGCTTTTATCATTTAATTGTTTTTGGGCTACTGTTTTTGAAATAGTATTAGCTATAGCTTCACTTAAAACTTTTGGAAACTTCTTTTTAAATTCTGTTTTAATTACCCTATCCATATCGCTTATCTCAGTGGTTTTTTCATTGTTCACTTCTAAATAAGCATATGAACTACTTCTTTCAATGATTTTTGGTAAAGCCATACCTGTATATATCACATTATTTGTAAATATAAACAAAGGAATATTGATTCTTATTTCATCTTTTATCACGCCTTCTCCATTTTCATAGATAATCCAAGCATAATTTTCTTTTGAATTTTTAAATGAACTTAAATATTTTTGACTTAATTCAAAATCACTTTTTATCTGCTCATTTAAAGGGTTCATTTCATACGACTCTTTCAATAAGTCTCTGGCTTTTATTCCATCACCTTCTAGTAAAAAATAAATGCCTGCAATATAATTAACAAAAGGATTTATAAAATTAGGATAGGCCTTAAAATCATTTAGTAAAGAGTCATACTCTTTATAAACAACATCTTTTGCTTCATTTTCTTGATTTTTACTAGATAACTCTTCTTTTTTATCTTTTATTTCATCACTAAAATACTCTTTTGCTCTTCTTTGTCTATCTAAGGCTCTATTAAATTCTACTCTTGCGTTTTGGGAGTCATTTAAACTTGCAAAATTTAGTGCTTTGTAGGTATTAAGCATAACCTTTTCATAAGTATTACCTTCATATTCATTGGCATTATTATTTACTAAAATACTTACTGAACTTTCTAAGATATTTTTCATAGTTGAATCTTTATCAACCATTTCTTTATATGAGCTTTCTGCTCTATCAAAAAAGTTATTACTCTTTTGATAATTTAGGCAATTTCTAGCTTTGGAGCCACCTTTTATAGCCCAAAGAATAGTGTTATTGTCATCTTTTATTTTTTCATCTATTTTTTTATAGTCACAACTATTTGATTCAATATTAGAATCATTTGGTCCTATTATGCTAGTACATCCAGCTAAAACGAGAAGAAGAGAAGAAAAAAGTAAGAACTTTATATTTAAATAAACCCTTTTTTTCATATGAAGTAATTACTTCTCTAAAGCAACAACAGCTATTGCAAAACCATTGTCATGGCTTATTGATACATGGGCTTTTTTTATTGAGAATTTTTCTAAAACCTTTTTTGAAAAAGTTATAAAAGGTGCATTTTTAGGTGTTTTTGAAAGCAAAATATCATGAAAAGCACACTCTTCGCCAATGCCACAACCCAAAGCTTTACTTGCTGCTTCTTTGGCAGCCCAAAAACCTGCTGCTGTTTCTATTTTTTTTATTAATTTTATTTCATTTTCATTTAAATATTTATGATAAGCTTTTTTTCCAAACTTTTCGTACATTTTTTCAATTCTATTTATACTTACAACATCAATACCAATCATTTTTAACCTATGTAGATGTATAATACATCCATGAATATTCTATTTAAAAAATTATTATACCTTATCATTATGCTATTTATTATTAGCCTTATATCATTTTTAGCAATTCATCTTGCACCAAACTCATTTTTTGCAAGTGGAGAGTTAAATCCAAATATCACTCAAGAATCAATTGAGCACTTAAAATCTATTTATGGTTTGGATAAACCTCTTTATGTACAATTTTTTTCATGGATTTTTGCAATAGTTCAACTTGATTTTGGTATCTCTTTTAGTTCAGGAGAAATGGTAAAAAATGAGATTCTAAATAGAATTCCTATAACACTCACTATAAACATCATCTCAATGGTTTTAATCTTTATTATTTCGCTATATTTAGGAATAAAATCAGCTCTTAATAAATCATCTTTATTTGATAAGTTTACTGGACAATTATCACTTCTAAGTTTTTCTATGCCTTCCTTTTATCTAGCACTTTTAGCAGTATTGATATTTGCTATGAATTTAGAAGTTTTGCCAATAGCAGGATTACATAGTGTGAGAGATGATGGTAGTTTAAACTATTATTTGGATTTTGCATGGCATTTGATTTTACCAATTTTTATAATAGTTTTTGCAGGAATTGGAAGTTTGATTTTATATATTAGATCCCTAACTATTGAAATACTAAAAAGTGATTATATCTTTTTTGCAAAAGCTAGAGGATTGAGTAAAAATCAAATACTAAGATACTATATCTTACCAAACCTATATCCACCAGTTATAACCATACTTGGATTATCACTTCCAGGTATTATTGGGGGTTCAGTTATACTTGAATCAATATTTTCAATAGATGGTATGGGCTTACTATTTTTTCATAGTGCCTTAGCTCATGATTATCCAGTTATTATGGGGATATTGATTATTGGGGCATTTTTAACCCTACTTGGAAATATTTTAGCTGATTTAGTTTTATTAAAACTCAATCCAAATTTTGATACAAAATAAAAAGAGTAACTCGTTACTCTCTTTAGGGTTTGTTTCTTTAGATGGAATTTACTTCCATCCATAAAAGAAATTGTAAAAGACAAAAGTTCCTTTAAATTAGGAACTAATTTTAAGGAATTTTATTGAAAATAATTAACACAATAGAAGAATTACAGACTATAAGAAAAGAGTTAAGTGGAACAATTGGTTTTGTTCCAACTATGGGTGCTTTACATGAGGGGCATATCTCTCTAATAAAAAATGCAAGAGAAGATAATGATATTGTTATTGTTTCAATTTTCGTTAATCCAACTCAATTTTCTGTAAATGAAGACTTAGATAAATATCCAAGACGAGATGCTGCTGATAAAAAAATCTGTGAACTTTGTAAAGTTGATTATCTATTTATGCCAGAAATTAATACAATGTACAAATGTGATGATGAAGTTTTAATAAAAGCTCCAAAAATATCTAGCTTTATACTTGAAGGTGAAAAAAGACCAGGACATTATGATGGTGTTTTACAAGTTGTATTAAAACTATTTAATTTAGTTCAACCTAGCAATGCTTATTTTGGAAAAAAAGATGCTCAACAACTCTCACTTATCTCTCAAATGGTTAAAAACCTTTTTTTGCCAATAAACATAGTGGAATGTGAAATCATAAGAGAGCAAGATGGACTTGCTATGAGTTCTAGAAATGTTTATTTAACACAAGAGGAGAGAAAAGAGGCATTAGCCATTTCAAAATCTTTAAATGTGACAATAGTATCAATTACAAAAGGACAAAGAGATAGCAAAACTATAAAAGACAAGATGTACGAAGTTATGTCAAATCTTGATGTAGAATATGTTGCTATTGTAAATAGAGATTTTGAAGAGATTCAAACAATAGAAGCAAAAAATACAATTATACTAATTGCTTGTAAAGTGGGTACCACAAGACTTATAGATAATATTTGGGTATAGACTCAAAGAGTCTATATCGTACACTTTTTTGTAATTTTACATAAAGGACAAAAGTTAGCAAGTCCTGCAATCAAAGGTATAACACCTAAATAAAACCACGCAATACCTGTAAAAATCCCAGCCAAAATTAAAATAATCCCTATAGCTATTCTAAACTTTCTACAAAAAAGTTTTATTTTATCAAATTTGTTCATTTTTATTCCTATTTAAAATAAGTTTTTCTTATTTATAATTATATATATTTAAATCAATTTTGTCAAATATTATATAATTTATTATAATATTTATTTATAGTACTAGGTAAAGTTTTTATACTACTTTTGATAAATTCAAACTATTATGCTAAAATTCCAAAAAATTAATAGGTTATATATGAAATTTTCAACACAAAATCCTCAGAAGTCTTTGCATCTAGTTAGTCTTGGTTGCACTAAAAACCTAGTTGACTCAGAAATTATGCTTGGGAAACTAAAAGATTATAAGATATCAAATGAAGTAGAGAATTCTGATGTAATTATTGTAAATACATGTGGATTTATTGATAGTGCAAAAGAAGAGAGTATTAATACCATTTTAAATCTACATGATCTTAGAAAAAAAGATTCAGTTTTAGTAATGGCAGGATGTTTAAGTGAAAGATATAAAGAGCAACTTCAAAAAGAGTTACCTGAGATTGATATTTTTACAGGAGTTGGGGATTATGACAAAATAGATACACTTGTAAATGAAAAAAGAAGTGGTTTTACAAATGAAGTATTTTTATTAAATGAAACAGATGATAGAGTTATTACTGGTTCAAATTATCATGCTTATATCAAAGTATCAGAAGGGTGTAATCAAGTTTGTTCTTTTTGTGCTATTCCCTCTTTTAAAGGGAAACTTCACTCACGAACTTTAGAATCTTTAGTTAAAGAGGTTAAAAATTTAGTTGCACAAGGCTTTTATGATTTTTCTTTTGTATCACAAGATAGTTCATCATTTTTAAGGGATTTAAATATCAATGATGGATTAGAACAGTTAATTAATGAAGTTGAAAAAATAAATGGAATTAAAAGTGCTAGAATTTTATATCTTTACCCATCAACTACAAGCTTATCACTTATTCAAAAAATCGAAAACTCAAAAGTATTTGAGAATTATTTTGATATGCCACTGCAACACGTAAGCCCTAGCATGCTTAAAATCATGAAAAGAGGGAAAGGCGTAGAAAAGTTAAAAGAGCTTATGAGAGCCATGAGAGATACTTCTAAATCATTTGTAAGAACTACATTTATCGTGGGACATCCAGGTGAAACAGAAGATGACTTTAATGAGCTTTGTTCATATGTTGAAGAGTATGGATTTGATAGGGCAAATGTATTTTCTTATTCAGATGAAGATGGAACAGCTGCTTATGATAATACAAATAAAATTGAGCAAAAAATCATTGACAAAAGAGCTGATATTTTAGGCGAAATAATCCAAAGAAAAACTTTAGAGTCTCTAGAAAATGAAGTTGGGAGCATAGTTAGTGTTTATATTGATGGTCAAAGTGATGAGCATGAATATTTACTAAGTGCTAGAAAAACTATTTGGGCACCTGAAATTGATGGAGAAATTTATATCAATGACAATGAAACAAATACAGAATTGACAGTTGGAAAAACTTACCAAGTAAAAATTACTGAATTAGTTGGAGATAAACTAATTGGAACAGCTATTAAAGAGCTTTAATGACGAACTTCAATATCAATACCACAAAAAATCTTTTAGCATTTTCTGCAGGTATTGATTCAACTGCGCTATTTTTTTTACTTCTTGAAAAAGATATTCCCTTTGATATTGTAATTGTTGATTATAATTTAAGAGCACAGTCAAAAGAAGAAGTTGCTTATGCAAAAGAGTTAGCTTCTAAATATAATAAAAAGTGTTTCACTAAAGAGATAAATCTTACAAATACTTCAAACTTTGAAAAACAAGCTAGAGATATAAGGTATGACTTTTTTGAAGAGATTATAAAAAATGAAAACTATCAATCACTTATTACTGCACATCAATTAAATGATAAACTAGAGTGGTTTTTAATGCAATTAACAAAAGGTGCTGGCTTAGTTGAACTAATTGGCTTAGAAGAAAAAACAAGCAAAGAAACATACACTATATACAGACCTCTTCTAGAAGTATCAAAAGAAGAACTTCAAGATTTTTTAGAAAAAAATGAATTAAAATACTTTATTGATAGTTCAAATAGTGATGAGAAATACAAGCGTAATTATTTTAGAAAAAAATTTTCTAATGATTTAATAAAAAATTATAAATCTGGGATTAAAAATAGTTTTAAATATTTAGAAAATGATATTAAATCACTAAATTTAAAATTAAAGCCTATTTATAAAAAAGAGTCTTTGGAAATCTTTACTAATCAAAATGATGAAAATCTAAATATTAAGATAATAGATAAATCATTAAAAAAACGAGGTCTATTAATATCAAAAGATCAAAGAAATGAAATTCTTAAACAAAAAGAGATAAGTATCTCAGATAAAATAAATATTTCAATTACAGACAAATTTATTTATATAGCCCCAAAATCAGCTCACGTTATGGATAAAGTTTTTAAAGAGAGTTGTAGGATAAATAAAATCCCAAAAAATATAAGAGCTTATCTTTTTCAAATAAAGATTGAGCCAAAAGATTTATTTATCTAAAAACTTTTTTACATTAGAGAGTGTTTTTAACTCTTCTAAAACATCCTCTCTATAATTAAATAAAAAGTTTGCATTTTTAAAAAATAGTTCTCTTAAAATTAAAAGTTCTTCGTGTGTTAGGTCAAAGTCAGTTATTTCTGTAGTTTCTAAATAAGTTAAAGCCCAAGACTTTAACCCTTCTGCTCTTAGCTCATCATCTAAAGAATCAACATATGTTAATCTCTTTAGTGCTTCTAAAGACCAGTCTCGTCTTTCCATGCTTCTATAAGACCCTGAGCTACTTTTTTAACTTGGTGTATTAAATTAACATTATCGTTAATACCAGCAGTAAAAAGAGTCTCTATTTGATATAAGTATAAACCATCAAGGTAGTGTGCAATATCTCCACCATCAAAGTCTAATACATTTCTTAATTCATCAAAAATTGCAATAGATTTATTTATATATATAAATTTTTCTTCAACATCTCCATTTTCTACTGCTTCTTCAGCAAAAGAAAGATATCTTAACAATCCCTCATATAACTTAAGGATTAATACATATGGGTCGTTACTTACTGCATTTTGTTGATTATAAACATCTAATCCCACCATCATCTCCATCTTTTTCTTGATTCAGAGTATATTATATTAAACCTTAAACTAATTAGAAACAGATTGGTTTATCATCATCTCTAAACCTGCAAATTGAGAATTAAATTTACTAATAATTGTTCCATAATCTGCAAATTGCTGTGCTAGTTGTGCATATTTAGAATCTAAATCTTCTGTTGCTTTTTCCAAATCACTTTCAAGGGATGTCTTTCTAGAATCTAAATTATCTTCATAAGAGGTTATAATTCCGTCAAACCCATCCATATCATCAAGTAAAGTCTTTAATTGTGTACCAAAACCTTCATTTTCTGCTGTACCAATAAAAAGATTTTTTAGATTATCAAAATCATCACTAACAGCAGTATTAAAAACTGCATCATCTAATGATAATGTACCTGTTTTATCCAATGACAATCCATAATTAAATAAATTTAAATCAGAATCTGCCCCATAGCTTCCAAAAATCTGGTCTTTAACTTGTGAAAGAATAGTTCTTAAAGTAGTTCTATCATCTATATTAGAATCAGCTGAGTAAAGTTCAGTATCAATTGAATCAACTAAAGTATTATATTTATCAATAAAATCTTTAAAAAGCGTTGAGATACTTGTAGTATCTTTTTCAATTGATATTGAGGACTCTCCTATTTTTACTGCTGTAATTTTTAATCCACCATCAACTGTAACAAGATTTGAGGAGACATCATAATCAACCCCATCAATTTTTGCTTGTAAGTTTTGTGCGGTTAAAGTATGGTTGTTATTGGTTAAATCTAAACCTAAATCATCATTTGTAACCTCAAGTGGGCTTCCATCACTTCTTCTTATAGATACTGTTCCATCTACTCCAATAGAAGCATCAAAATCAGGATCTGCATCTATACTTGCAATAAATTGACTATAATTATCAGCTCCATTTGTTGTAAAATCTGTACCATTTAATGACAGTGTTAACCCAGCAGCAGGAACTGTTCCAGATGTAACTGTTGTATCAGATAAGAACTCATTAAGTCCTAAGTCTATCCCTGTTTCTGTAATACTTAAAGCATTTTCAGTTCCAGATTTTTCACTTTTTATTACCAACCTAAAAGAGTCCGTTCCTACAGATTCAACAGAGGCATTAAAATTGGAGTTTATATTAATCTCATCAGCTAAATCATCATAAGTTTTATTAAGTGTTGAAAACTCTACACCATTGATAACTAACATTGAACCTGAGGTAGAAGATACTACAGCATCTTTGTCAGCAAATGAAGAGGATTGATACACATCTCTTTGAGCTAATTGTGATACATTTACTGTTGTTGTACCAGTATTTAAACCTCCTGCATCAACTGCATCAAAGTTTACAGACTCTCCAGTTGTTGTTGCACTTTTAGTTTCAAAAGCATTTACTCCACCTGACACAAATAAGTCAAATGGTTTTATTGAATCAAGTAAATCTTGAGTTTGAAGTTTTATTTCTGCTACTTTTACACTCTCTAGTTCCCAATTTGAAAGACTTGTCTCAATTGGTTCAATAGAGGATTTTCTCTCTGCAGATTTTAACTTATCAATTAATTCTTGATTTAAAGTAGAAGCCTGCCCTGTTCCTAATCCTAATACACCTTCAGCCATAATTTACTCCTTAACTTTTAAGTCCAAGTAACGTCTGCAACATTTGATCAACTGTTGTTATCATTTTTGCATTTGCAGAATACGCTGCTTGAAATTTCATTAGATTTATCATCTCTTCATCATTATCAACTTTTGTTTTCAAATCATATGAATTATTTAATGATTGAACAACTGCTTGTTGGGTCTCTAAAATAAAATCACTACTCTCTTTATCCCTTGCTATATTTGTTCTTATACCTTGTAAAAATTGAGAAAGAGATGTTGTATCCTTGTCGTTAGCCACCATATCATTATTAGTATCTTGTCCAAATCCCAAAAATGAAACATCCTCTTTCCATTGGTGTGTTGCCAAATAGTCGTAATCTTTTTGTTCTAGGTTACCAACAGCTACTTTGTTAAATTGCATTGTTCTTACACTTGAACCACTAAACAAATCAATATCTTCTGCTATTTCGATGTTATTATCTGTTGCAATTTCACCATTAATATAAGTATTATCATCATTTTTAATATAACTAGAAGTCATATCAACAAATGTTTTGGCAAAATCATCTAAAGATTTTTTATACTCATCAAATATATTATTTCCAGATTCTGTGACTAAATTTTCCACTATAGCTTTTAATTTTCCACTTGTAATATTTAAGGCCTCATCACGAGTATTTATTGTAATTGCATTACTTGAAGCAAGACTTCTATCTGCTTCTTTATAAATAGAACGTGAAGTAACCCCCTCTTTATTATTTATAACCAAAGTTGATGTCATTGTAACTGCTTGAGAACCACTAGCAGCTGCATTATCTGTAATAGAAAAACTATATGTTTGGTCTGTATTTACATCAGCCAACTCATTTGTAGGAGTAGTAAAACTAAAACTTTCAGTTCCTGCTGGAATGGTTATTTGACCAGTTTCAATATCATATGTTATATTATTGGGACTAAACACAGGAGCTTGGTCAAAATAATCTCCGGTATCATCAGTAAAAGATATCTTCATTACCTGCTCAGTTCCACCTGAAGCTTTTAAATCAACCGTATGAGTAATGGAACTCCCATCAACTGCTGCTAGACTTTTTATTGACTCAACTTGTAAAGTACCACTTGCTTGAGAATCACCTGTAATCTCATTTACACTTGGTATTGCACTTACTAGATTGTTTGTGTTGGTTGTAGATGTAGATATTTCATAATCTTGCGTTACATCTTTCCCATCATTTACCACACTAAGTAGTGAAGTGATTGTATTACTAGTTCCACTTAAAGAGAGTGTATACTCTTGGGTTTTGCCAAACAATGCAAGAGAAGACTCAGCTGTTCCTGTTCCATATGGTAAAGTTCCCGTCGCTTGTTCAACTGAATCAACAGTTATAGTAAAAGACTCAACCCCTGAAGGAACAGTTAACTTATTTGTTGTTGCATTATAAGTTACACCATTTGTTAGTGTAACGGTACCTGATGTTCCATAGTTGTCAGATAAATCAATATCAAAAACTTCACCTGCACTTGCAGCTCCTAGATCTATCTCATGAGACACACTTAAGCCATCATCTGCAAATTTACTTTGTATAGTTACTTCATTACTATTTATTGAAGGATTTACTGAATAAGTAGCTTCATTTACAGAGTATGCCTCTTCTGTAAATGTAACTCTACTGTCAAATTTACCATCTGTTCCAGGAACTTTTGATTCAATAAGTAAAAACATATCACTGCTATCAACGGTGAACTTATTACCTTTATCATCAATTCCATAGTTTCCATTATAGGCTTTTACTTTTGTAGCCATATCTGCATTAGTGTTTATTTTTTCTATTAAGGCTCTTACATAATTAGTATCATCAACTTTTACTGTTTCATCAACTCCATCTCCATCTAAGTCAAAGACCATTGTTTCACCGTATTCAACACTTACAGATGTAGTGTTATCTAATTCAAAAGTAATTACATCTTCTTCATCAAAAGTATCTGTATCTTGTAATATATTGCTTGTACTTCCAGTTTCTGTTACATATCTATCTATTTGAGCAGTATACTCCTCTCCTAAAGAAAGTTCGCCTACTGTTGCATTTGAGATAATAACTTCTCCACCTATTTCTAACTGGTAAAGGTCACTTCCCCTGTCAACTTTTATATCTACATAATCAGAAACTTGTTTTTCTAATAAATCTCTTTTGTCAAGTAAATCATTAGAAGCAAATCCTTGCTCATTTATTTTTTTATTTATTTTCCCAATGTCATTAAGCATTCGATTAACATCTTCAATATTTGTCTCTAGGGCTTTTTGGAAAACTTTTTCTTGATCTTCAACTCCCTCATAAAGACGATTTAAATCATCAACAATTAATTGTCCACTAATTTTTAATTCATTTTTATAAACTTCATTGTTAGGGTTTGCTCTTAGACTCTCAACTGTTTGGAAATATTTATCTAAATCAAAAGATAATCCTGCTTCATCAGTCTCTTGGAAAATTGATTCAACATTTTCTAACATAAAAGATAATTCTGATTGATAGTTTTCTTTACTATTTTGTTTAATAATATTATCATATAAGTATTGACTTGTGATTCTAATTGTATCATCAACTGAAACACCTCTTCCCCAAAGACGGTCATCAGAGATATTCATTTCACTTGTTTCTACAACTCTTTTTTTATATCCCTCAGTATTCATGTTAGAGACATTATTCATTGTATTCTCTACAGCAATTCTAGCTGCAGATAGACCAGTTTGTGCAACATTTAACGAATTAAGCATTTGAACCTTCCTTTGGGATAATATCCCTAATTATTGCATTACAATTCTTAATGTTAGATTAAACTAGAAGGGCCAAAGCATTTTTAGTAGTTTTGTTCCCCAAGGTTGGTGCATAACATCTTGTTCTTCACCATCTTTCTTATACAAAACTTTCAAATTTGCAACTTGAGATGATTTAATAGAGTTGTCTGGACTTATATCATAAGGCCGTATAACCCCCGAAATTATTATCTCTTGCTTCTGTTCATCAATCAACATCTCTTTAGAACCTTTAATGTAATAGTTTCCATTTTGATATGTTTCTTCTATTATAACAGAAAGTGTCGTAGAAAAAGATTCATCAGCTGCTGCTTTCACATCTCCTTTGAACGAGCTATCACTACTTGAGTTAAATTGAACACCACCAAAACTGTTAATTTTATCTGCTACTTTTTGAACTTTTGAATTTAAGGGCAGTACATTATTCGTAGCTGGAGTTATAAGTCCTCCACCTAAAGACTCGGAGCTTGTGTTTGTAAGTTCTCTTTTATTACTTGTATTTGAAGTTAAAGACTCATCAATTACTACTTGTATAATATCACCAATTTGTAAGTCTTTTTTATCTGCAAATAAAGAAGGGCCTTTTCTAGCATACAAAGAGCCCTTGTTATATTGAATAACAGGCTGTGGTTTTACTACTTGCGTAGGAGGCTTTTCAAATTCAATTTCAGGAGTAGTACCTGCACATGAATTTAATAAAAAAGCAAATAAAACAGCTGTAAAATATTTAATTTTCATTATATTTACTCTCTATTATATATTTAATATCTATGACTATTTTAATATTGTTTAAATCATTCTTTATTAATGCTAAAGTTCCATATCTAACCTTTAGGGCATCTAGGTTTGCACTTGTATCACATACTAATAATATCTTGTTTTTTACAATTTTAACATCTTGAATATACTCTTGCCCAATCAAATCAACTGCTGTTTCAACTTCTTTAAAAATCAGTCTTTCCACTTTTTTCGAATCTTCTCTTTTCATCTCTTCAATGTTTTGTGGAGATGTTTTACTAGTAGTTTGGTTAGAAGAAAATTCATCACTCATATGAAAATAGTATGCAGTAAACATAGTAACTAATGCAAGAACTGAAATTATTTTCATCACATAATTTTTAGGTCCACTATTTTTTACTGTAACTATCATTTATCCTACTTTATTACAAAAGTTGTAAACAAAATATCTTTAATACTACTTTTTTGAATATCAGAGTTTCCAGCAGTTGCATCATTTAAGACTTTATTAATTTCATCAATCATTTCATCTTTTAGCAAAGCTTTTCCACCTACTGTTAAAAGCTCTTCAGAACTTCTTGCACTTATTTGAGATATTACAACATCAATAATTTCAGCTTTGTAAGCCTCAACAACTGCTTCAATAGCGGGATCACTACTTTTTAAGGTAAAAGATAGTTTCATTAACTTTTCTCTACCTTTTGCATTAGTAATATTTAGTACCAAGTCATTAACTGCAGCTTTAAATCTATCACTTGAATTAGACTCTTCTTTTTTTACGGTTTCTGCTTGATTGTTATTTTCTTGAGGACTAAAAACCCCTTGAGAATAGAGAAAATATCCACCACCAACTACTGCTAGTAATAAAAATAAGATTAGTGCAATAAGCACTATCATTAAACCTTTTCCTCCACCCTTTGCAGGTTGTTCTACAACTTCTTCTTCAGCCATTATTATCCTTTCTTGCTTTCATCTTTAACTCTAAAATTTTTAAGCTTTTCAGTAAGCTTAGAAGCATTTCTTATACTTAAGTATCTCATGATTTGAGTCACTTTTTTCTCTTTTAATTTCAAGATTATATCAAAAACATCTTCAATTTTTCCATCATCAATCATTTTGTTAAAAATTTGACCTGCAATTTTTGGTTTCATTGCATTATATATTTTTGAAGTTTTGCTAGCAACTTCTCCTTGTATATCTTTTAAAATTGTTTGATTTTTATCATATATATTTTGTATTTCTTGTTTTTCTGATTTTATTTTAGCCATTAACGACTCTAACTCTTGTTTTCTTTTTTTGTACTCTTCTTCTTTTAATGTATAAAATTTATTTAAATCTTGTTTTAAAACCATGATCTCTTTTTTCTCTTTAATGAAAGAGCCAGCGGTCTCCTGTGCAAATAGATATGTTCCAAAAACTAAAATTACTATAAATATTTTATTCAATTAAAATCCCCTTATCCTGTTATATATTTACTTTGTACAAATTCACTTGATGCTTCTTCTTCTGCAACTAATAATTTTTTATATAACTCTTTCTTCTCTTCTTTAAGCAAATAATCATATTGTTCAGCCTCTTTTTGAAGTTGAACAATTTCTAAATTTAACTTATCTAATTTTGTTAGTAAAAAGTTTCTTTGTGATTCTAGCTTTTTACGTTCCATTCTTAGTGTCTCTTTATGGATTTCTAAAACTTTAAAGTCTGAAATTGCTCCATGCCTATCAACACTTGCTGTATTTATGTTAACACTTAAATCATTAATTTGCTCATCAAATAATGAAACTGAATTCATAATCTCAGCTTTATACATCAACTTTTGGTCAGTTTGTGATTTTTTCAGTTTATATAGTTTTTGTATCATCCATTGTTACCATACATTAAAATTATATTCCATAACTCTTTTGTATATGTACTTACATTGTCTCCAATCCATGGTAAAGAGATTAATATAAAAACAGATACAAAAACAACTTTAGGTACAAAAGCCAATGCTGCATCAGAGATTTGAGTTACTGCTTGAAATACAGAGATTAATAACCCTATCACCATACTTACAAATAGTGAAGGTAATGCTAATAAAAGAATTATCTTAACTGTATTTTGGGCAATAGCCATTAGGTCCATATTCATTCTTTAATCTTTACAGTTATTTCTAATGCTTTACTCTCTAATAATTTAGTTAAAAACTCTCTAATATCATCTGGATTATCAAGTTTTATACTCATCTCGTTTGCTTTATTTTCTATTTTTTTTGCTACTCTTGGCTTTATATCTTCTCCACTTAAAGCAGATAAAATATCATCTTCTGTTAAATCATCTAAAGATGTGATATCTTCAAAATTTATAAGTTCATCCATCTCTTCAAGTGAAGTAATTGATTCAAATGTTTTTTCATTTTCATCATTAGTATTAATTTGTGGCTCCTCATCTAGCATTTGCTCAGATTTATTGGTTTTTGAAGAGACTTCATCATTATCTTGATGTTCTTCCTCATCTATTTCAATTCTTTCACTCTGACTTTCTATAGAATCATCATAGTCTGGCTCTTCTTCTTGAGATAACAAAGCTTTCAAATCATCACTAAGTTCATAATCATCATCTATGATTTTATCTTCATTTTCTGTATTATCTTTATCTTCGTCATTATAAGCATCATTTACAATATTTGTTATAGAATCCTGAATTTGTCTTTCATCAAAATCTTCGTCATCATCATCTAAACCTAAATCTTTCATTTTCTTAAGAATATATTTTGATATATCAGCAATAGAATCAACACTTAAATCATCAATTCCTTTTTGTTTTAAATACTCTTGTTCTATTCCATCTTTTGGTTTTAGAAACTTTATTTTGGAATTTATTAAATTCTCTTTTATAATCTTTGCATCATCAATTAAAAAGATATCATCATCATTATCTTCAATTAGTTCTTTTAAGGTATTCAAAGATTGAACATCTTGAATTAAACCATTATCACCCAATTTAAAATCGATATGAGTTCTATTTAATTCATCTTTAATATCTTTTTTAAAGTTTTGACTGCCATAAATATAAATATTCAAAGATAACCCTAATTTAATTTTCATTTATGATATCTAAAATTTATATAAATTTAGATAAAATAAATCAATTATTATACGAGGTAAACTATTGAAATACATTTTTTTATTTTTTTTCTTATTTACATCTATATACGCACAAACAATAAAAGATATAACAAATATTGTTGGTATTAGAGAAAATCAACTTTTAGGTTATGGTCTAGTTGTAGGGCTTGCAGGCACTGGTGATAAATCAACTTTTACCATGCAAAGTCTACAAAACCTACTTAGAAATTCTTATATTAAAATTCCCACGTCATCAATTAAATCTAAAAATATTGCTGCAGTAATGGTTACATCATCACTACCCGCATTTGCTAGACAAGGGGATAAAATAAAAGTTAAAATATCAGCTATTGGGGATGCAAAATCAATCAATAATGGTGAACTTTTGTTAACTCAATTAAAAGGGGTAGATGGCAATGTATATGGACTTGCACAAGGGACAATCATAGCCAATAAAGATAATGAAACCACAGGTATGATTTATGAGGGTGCTATAATTGAAAATGAGATACCATATACCTTAAAAGATGAAAAAAATTTAACTCTTAGTTTAATAAAAGCATCAGCATCAGATGCAGATATGATTCAAAGAAAAATCAATGAAAAATTTGCTTCTAAAATAGCTTTTGCCTATGATACAAGAACTATAGAAGTTAATAAACCAGAAAGTGATATGTCTATGGTAAGATTTATTTCAATCATTGAAAATATACCATTAGATTCTTCATTCAAAAAAAGAATTATAATAGATAAAAATAGAGAAATGATTATTTCTGGAAATGATATTGAAATAGGTCCCGTTACAGTTTCAAAAGAGAATTTCATTCTTAGAATTAAGCAAACAGACTTAAACAGTGAACAATGGGATAATATAGAAGTAAACAAAGGTATGAATATAGGCGATGATATTGTTATTGCAGATAAACCAATAGTAGACTTAGATAATACTATGATAAATACAAAAGGTTTACCAAAAGTTTCTGATTTAGTTAGAGCAATGAAAGTTATGAAACTACCAATGATAGATATAATCGAAACTCTCAAATTAATAAAAGAGTTAGGTGCTCTTGATGTTGAATTAGAGATTAGAGGATAAGAGATGGCAGAATTTTTAAGTCAAGATGAAATTGATGCACTTTTAGATATTGCAGAACAAGGTGAAGACATTGACAAAACAGTCGATGAACCTATTATATCAAAAGAAAAAAACTACTCTATTTATGACTTTAAAAAGCCAAATCGTATTTCAAATGAGCAGTTTAAAGCCTTTTCAACACTTCATGATAAAATGCTAAGAGATCTCATCACTGATCTTTCTGCAATGCTTAGAAAAATTGTTGATATAAAACTATACTCAATAGAACAAATGACATATGGTGAATTTATTTTATCAATTCCACAATTGACATCTTTAAATACCTTATCTATTAAACCTCTTGATGGAAGAATAGTAATTGAGTGTAACCCAGGAATTTCACATAAAATTATTGCAGAGTTATTAGGAAGTGGTTCAGTTGCTGCTAGTGATAACCTAGATAGAGAGTTAACAGAAATTGAAGTTGAAATATTTGACCACTTTTATAAACTTATAGTTTCGCATTTATACAAAGCTTGGGATGAAATTACAACACTTAATTTTAAAATAGAATCAAGAGATACAAATGCAAATGCTATTCAAATCATCTCAGACCATGAAATTGTTTTACTTGTTGTTTTAGAATTTACAATTGATGAAGAATCAGGATTTTTATCTATTTGTTATCCTATTTCATATATAGAAACGCTGTTAAATAAAATTGTTACAAAGATTTTTGCAGAAGGTAGAAATAAAAAAGCAAGTAGAAAAAGAGATATAACAACTCTGATTTCTGGTGCAAAAATGAACATAGAATCAATCATGGCCGAAACTGTTCTAAAAGCCTCTGAAGTTTTAGATTTAAAAGAGGGAGATGTAATAGTCTTTAATAAAAATTCAACTTCATCAACATCAAAAGTCTATATCAATAATAAAGAAAAATTCTTAGCAATAAGTGGTTTATCAAATAATAGAAAAGCTATACAAATAAAAGCAAATATAGACCATGAAAAAATGGAAACGTTAGAAACGCTAAGAAGTATGAGAGAAGAGAGAATCCAAAAAGCTAAAGAGAGTCAAGAGAAAATCACTCAACTCCTATCAGAAAGAGACGATTAAGTCTCTTACTTTATAGACCACTTCAGTTTTTGATTATTATACATAGGTACAACATTTTCACCAAAATCTTCATAAATATTAGGAACAATAAATTCCTCTTTTACTAAAGTAATATCTTTACTAAGTGCTTTGAAATTATAAATCTTTTGAGCATTTAGACTTAAAAAAGCATTTAAATTATCTAACTTATCATGTTTTTCAAAAAGCTCAGCTAAAACTTGAAGAGCTATAGGTGAAGTAAAAACTCCTGCAGCACACCCGCAAGACTCTTTTTTATGTTTAGGGTGTGGTGCAGAATCAGAACCAAACATTATTTTTGCATTACCATCTAGTGCAGCTTTTAGTAGAGCATCTCTATCTTCATACCTTTTTGCAATAGGCTTACAAAAAAGATGTGGTTGAAGCATACCACCAGCTACATCATTCAATGTAATAATCAAATGATGTAAAGTAATTGTTGCATATAAATTTTCATATTTTTCTACTAATTCCACTGCATCTTTAGTAGTAATGTGTTCCATTATGATTTTTAATTTAGGAAATGCTTTAGCCAAACCTTCATAAATAGGCATAAACTCTTTTTCTCTATCCATTACAAAACCATTAGTTTCGCCATGAACACATAAAGGGATATTTAAATCACTCATTGCTTCTAATGTTGGTCTTAAACTCTGGGCATCTATTGCAGCTACTCCATTTTCAGAATTAGTTGTAATTCCTGCTGGGTATAACTTTATACCTATTATCTCATCTTTAACTTCTTCTAAGAACTCTCTTGAATATTCTTGAAAAAATAGAGTCATAAAAGGCTCAAAAGCATCATCTTTACAAGCCTCTTTAATTCTACTTTTATAAGATAACAAAGCCTCTTTTGTTGTAATTGGAGGTACTAAATTTGGCATTACTAAAGCACCTGCAAAAGTTTTAGAAGTTAGTGGTCCCACTAGTTTCAACATCTCACCATCTCTTAGGTGAAGATGCATATCTAGTGGAGAGTTAAGAACAATTTGCTTACTCACTAAATTGCTTCCTCATCTTCTTCACCTGTTCTGATTCTTACAATTCTTTCAATTGGAGAAACAAATATTTTACCATCACCAATTTTTCCTGTTTTTGATGATTCTGTGATTAAGTTAATAGTTGAATCAACATCTTTATTTGCAACAATAAGTTCAATTTTAATTTTTGGTAAAAAATCAACTACATATTCAGCGCCTCTATAAAGCTCAGAGTGACCTTGCTGTCTTCCATAACCTTTTACATCAGATACTGTCATACCAGTTATTCCAGCCTCTGTTAATGCCTCTTTTACATCTTCTAATTTAAATGGTTTAATTATTGCTTCAATCTTTTTCAATTTTAATCCTTTTTTTGATTCTTATATTCTAACAAAATAAATTTAAATAAATCTAATCATTCTATAACTAATAATTAGATTAAAATGCTCGCTTAAATTCTGGATATGCTTCAAGTCCACACTCTTCTACATCTAGCCCTTGCATCTCTTCGTCTTTTTCTGCTCTTAGCGGTACTATTTTATTTATTATAAATAATACTACAAATGATGTAACAAAAGCAAAAGTTCCAACAACAACTACACCTTTTAATTGTCCAAGTAAAGTAATATCATCTCCATTAGATGCAAAAATACCAACAGCAATTGTTCCCCAAATACCATTTAACAGATGCACAGAAAGTGCCCCTACAGGATCGTCAAGTTTTAATTTATCAAAGAAACTTACTCCAAATATAACTAAAACACCACCAATTGCACCTATTAAGATTGGAGTATAAATATTGTATAGGTCTGGACCTGCTGTAATTGCAACCAATCCACCTAAGGCACCATTTAATACCATAGTTATATCAAGTCTGTTATATCTAAAATGCATATATAAACCAACTAAAATAGCCCCTGCTAGACCTGCTGTGTTTGTATTCATGATAGTTAAAGCTACTGCATCTGCACTCTCTTTTGATGCAATTGAACCTACACTACCACCGTTAAATCCAAACCAACCAATCCAAAGAAGAAAAGCACCTAAAGTTACAAGGGGAATATTTGAAGCTGGAATAACACGAACTCCACCCTCTTTTGGATATCTTCCTCGACGTGCTCCTATTATAATAATAGCTGCAAGTAGTGCCCAACCACCAGTACTGTGAATAACAGTTGAACCTGCTAAATCGTACATAGTTAAATCTAAAGCAGTTCCTTCTAACATATCACTTCCCCAAGACCAATTAACAATTATAGGATAAATTAATGCACCCATTATTATAGTAAATAGTCCTAGAGGTAATACTTTTGCTCTTTCACTAACTCCCCCTGACATTATATTAATAACTTTACCAACAAATGCCATTTGAAATAAAAATGCTGCCCATTTACTCATACTATCACTTCCAAAATCACCAAAAGCCACAGAGTATCCAACTAACAAAAATGCCAAAGAGGCAACTGCATAAATCATAGTATTAACCATTAAAACTGCACTTACATTTTTAGTACGTACAAGTCCTGCTTCTAACATAGCAAAACCGGGAACCATAAAAATGATTAAAGTCATTGCAAAAATTGCAAAGAATGTATCAATTACATAAGAGATGTTTGCATCCATATTTATCCTTAATTATTAAATTTTAATTATTATATATTATCTCTATAATTTTTGATTTGTTTTGGTGGTTGTTTTTTATACATAATTTTTGGGTGTTTTTTAGACGAAAAGGATATCTTGTATAATTAATATACAAAAACAAAAGAGTGCTTAAAAGGTGCACTCTTTGTTTTAATAAAAAAAGACAAGCTAGATGATGTCTTTTTTATGGCAAATAAGAACTAAACTGCTTCGCTTCCAGTTTCACTAGTTCTGATTCTAACTACATTATCAATAGGTGTAACGAAAATTTTACCGTCACCAATTTTTCCTGTTTTTGCTGATTCTGTAATTGTTGCGATTGTTTTATCAACATCTTCATCATTTACGATTAGCTCTATTTTTATCTTAGCTAAGAAATCAACAATATACTCTGCCCCTCTATATAACTCAGAGTGACCTTGTTGTCTTCCATAACCTTTTACATCAGTTACAGTCATACCTGTAACACCTGTTTCAACTAAAGCCTCTTTAACATCTTCAAGTTTAAAAGGCTTGATGATTGCTTCAATTTTTTTCATTCTTTATTCCTTTTAGTAATATTTCAAAAAAATATATCTTTTTAAAAGGTAAGTCTCCTTACCTTTTATCACCATTTACGCTCTTTTAAACTCAGGATAAGCTTCAAGTCCAGTTTCATGGATATCTAAACCTTGTACTTCAACTTCTTCGCTTACTCTTAATCCAACAACTAAGTCTAAGATTTTCCATACAATGAATGAAGATATGAATACAAATGCACCAATAACAACGATACCTTTAACTTGTGCCATAATTGTAACATCTGGATTGAAGATACCTACAGCTAATGTTCCCCAGATACCTGCAACTAAGTGAACTGATAATGCACCAACTGGATCATCAATTTTCATTTTATCAAACATAGGTACAGCAAATACTACTAAAGCACCACCAACAATACCTTCAATAAATGCAACCATCATTCCTAAATCTGGTCCTGCTGTACAAGATACAAGTCCTGCTAAAGCACCATTTAAAACCATAGTTAAATCAACTTTTTTGTAAATAAGTTGAGTTAAAATTGCAGCCATAATAGCACCAGCTGCTGCAGCCATATTTGTATCAGCAATAACCATTGCAATACCATCAATATCACCTTTTGAACCTAGTGCTAATTGAGAACCACCATTAAATCCAAACCATCCCATCCATAAAATGAATGTACCAAGTGTTGCTAGTGTTAAGTTTGAACCAGGGATTGGTCTAACTCCACCATCTTTACCATATTTACCTTTTCTAGCTCCTAAGATAAGAACACCAGCTAAAGCAGCCCATCCACCAACAGAGTGAACAATAGTTGAACCAGCGAAATCAGAGAATCCAGCGATAATACCACCTAATTCACTTCCACCCCATGTCCAGTGACCTTGTAATGGATAAATAACACCACTTAAAACAACAACAAATATTAAAAATGGCCATAATTTCATTCTTTCAGCAATTGATCCTGAGATTACAGAAGCAGCAGTTGCAACAAATACAACTTGGAAGAAGAAATCAGCAGCAGCAGGATATGCAGCATCAGCAGCAGTTTCCATACTAATTGTTGAGAAACTTCCCATGATAGCTCCGCCATCACCATACATTAAGTTATACCCTACAAAGTAATACATAATACAAGATATTGCAAATAAAGCAATATTTTTTGTTAATACAGTAGCATTATTCTTACTTCTTGTTAAACCAGATTCTAACATAGCAAAACCGGCTGCCATCCACATAACTAAGATTCCCATCATGATAAACAAGAACCCATCAAGAACATATTTTACATCAGCAAAATTTTCCATTTTTTTCCTTTTCAAAATTGATATGAGAAATTATAAAATAAAAAATAAACTTCTGCTAGAGATACTCTGTATAAATAATATACAATTATTATTTTTTTTACTTTTCATTAAAATGTTATAATGTATCTAGTTAAACAAAAGGAATAAACATGGAAGAGTTTTTAACCATATATGAGGTTAATAAAGAAAAAATTGAAGATTTTATAATTAATAGTATTCACAATTTAGGGAACTTAAAAGATAAGCAAGAAAAGAATTTTTCTAACATTTTCTCAGTATTTCCCTCTTTAGAGTTAGTTTATACAGTCAACAAAAACACAAAAATACAAAACTCACCTAACTACTACAGAAATAAACTTGATGCACGTGCCAACAATCAAAGTCGATCTTATATAATAGATAAACTTCATTTTAAAGATAAATCTACGGCATTTTCATCTCCATATATAAGTAGTGCCACAAGAAGTAACTGCATTACTCTTACAATAAAAGAGGGTGATGAGATAATCTTTTTAGATTTTAAAATAGAGACCCTATTAGAAAGGTTAGAATTAATCGAATTAAATAAACCTTTCCATACATTGACAAAAATATTCTATGCAATAGCTGGTTTTTCTATGGTTTTATTAGCTTTATTTATTATACTTTATTCACTTGGAGACTTTTTTACAAGTTTGATTATACATTATGATTTTACCCTTGATGCTATATTTAAGCCTATAATTGCTTTAACGCTAGGTATTGCCATATTTGATTTAGCAAAAACAATTTTGGAACAAGAGGTCTTTTTTAAATCCTACTCTAGAAACTCTAAAGTAGATACTAGAATGGTCATAAAATTCTTGATTACTATTATTATAGCCTTGTCAATTGAAGGCTTAATGGTTGTATTTAAAATAGCAATAGAAAATTATACTGAAATGTTAAATGCACTTTATCTTATAACAGGTATATCTTTTATCATCATTGCCCTGTCTATTTTTATTTATTTAACTTCAAAAAAATATAAATAATTGTATACTATATATACTAAATAGAGAGGAAAAACATGCAAGAATTTATAGCTGTTTCAGAAATATCAAAAGAAATAAAAAACTCAGCAGAACTTCTTAAATCTTTAGATATTAATGCATTAATAACAGGTCAAAGAGGTGTAGGAAAGAAAAGTTTAGCAAAATATATTACACAAGATTCAAATATTTATAATGCAAAATCACTACAAGATGATATAACAGATAATGTGATTTCAATTTCTAATTGTACGGTTATTATAGAGAATATTGATGAAATAACGAATATTGATCTGTTTATAAATTGGGTTGAAAATAATGCTATAAAAGTTATAGCAACATCAAAAAAAGATGATTTAAATGAAAAACTATCAGATCTGTTTTCAATCACAATAGATATCCCAGCGCTAGATACAAGAAAAGAAGATATAAAACCCTTAGCAAACAAGTTTGCAAAAGAAGCAAGTGATATTTTGGGAATAGTAGAAAAACCTTCTAAACTTATTGTAAATACAAGTCAAAATGCCTATAGTTTGAGAAAGTCTATATTCTTTTCATACCTTTTTGAATCAATTGGTGAAAATGAGATAATGATGCTTTTAGAAAATTATATACTTGATAATATGGAAGGTGAAAACACTTATAGAGACTTTGTATATCTATTTGAAGCACCACTTCTTAGAGCTTCACAAAAAAAGTTTAAATCACAAGTTCAAATGGCTAAAAACTTAGGTCTAAACAGAATAACATTAAGAAAAAAGTTAGAGTTACATAAAGAGTTAATATGATAACTGAGATGAATATTGAAGTTGAAGAACTTATTGAAAAAAATGCAAATGATTTTCAAATAGCAAAAGTATTTAAAAGATATATAAAAGAGTATGTTGACTCAATTGATACAAGTATTGATACAAATGGAGGAAAAGACTTTTTTGTAAAACATACAAAAAATACAGATATGTTTTTAATATCTCTTTATAAATATATATTGCGAAAAAACTTTGGCTCTTATCAACCAATGAGTACAGCTATTCCTATTTCTTTGATTGCTTTAGGCTCTTATGGAAGGGAGCAGTTGTGTATTTACTCAGATATTGATTTAATGATACTTTATGAAGATATCAAAGGCTACAACACAAAAGATATGATACAAGAGTTTATTACTTTAGCATGGGACTGTGGACTAAAGTTAGGGTCTAGAGTACATGAGCTAAATGATGTAGCAGATTCGGTAAAAGAAGATGTTACAATAAAAACGGCTCTTATTGAATCAAGATTAATTTATGGTTCAAAATATTTATGGTTTGGCTTTGAAAATGTCTTAACCAGAATTAGGAAAACAGACCAACTACAATTTATACTAGAAAAAAAACAAGAACATAAAGATAGACTATTAAAATATCCATTAAAAATGGAACCAAACATAAAAGATGGTTATGGTGGGATGAGAGAGGCTAATATGGTCTTTTGGATTGCTAATATTGTCTTTGGTGTATCAAAATTAAAATATCTTATGGATAAAGAGTTTACAGAAGAAGAGTACAAAAAATACAGAACTTCTTTAGAATATATTTTTCAAGTAAGAAATCACTTACACAATATTGCAAAGAAAAAACTTGATACTGTAAACTTTGATATATTGCCAGAGTTAAGTAGCAAACTTGGATTTAAACATACTCCAAGAAAAACAAAAGAGACTCAAGCAATGAATAAAATATTTGAGTCTTTACATAATATTCACTTTTTTACAAATATTTTAACTAAAAAATTTACAAGAGCAATCGAATTTAAAAATCAAAATTATGATTTAGTTAGAAAACACAGATTTAAAAAAAATCTTTTCATCTATGAAGGAAAACTTTTTACCTCATATTTTAATAAACCCAAAACATTAACAGCATTTTTAAAAGAACTTATATCTTTGCCAATAGAAGTTGAAAGATATGACCAGTCTTATGTTTATTATGCAAGTAGAACTATCTTACCACATAAGCAAACAAAAGAGCATAAACAACTATTAAGAAGATTGCTTTACAAAGAGTCTTTATATGCAATCATGAAGTTACTCTATAATGCAAGAATATTTCAAACAATATTTCCTATTACTAAAAAAATGATAAATCAACCACAATTTGATGGATATCATGAACTTCCAGTTGATGTTCACTCAATAAAAACACTTAAACACTTAACTGATATAAAAGATGAGTTTGTAAAAGAGTTGTATGACCAATTTGACAAAACAGAACAATCTATAGTAAAAATAGCAACTTTTTTCCATGATGTAGGAAAAGGAAGATATACAGATCACCATGTATCAGGGGAAAAACTATTTAGAAATATGGCAAATGGTCTTGATTTTAAACCTGACCATGTTCAAACTATTGCTAAACTTATAAGATATCACAATATGATGAGTAAAGTAGCAACTAGTGAAGATATCTACTCAGAAAAGATTATTAGAAATTTTGCAGGATTGGTTTTAAATAAAAAATTCCTTGATATGCTATTTGTTTTAACATATGCAGATATATCAGCTGTAGGTAAAAATGTTTATAAAAGTTCAACTTCAGCACTCTTAAAAGAGTTATATAATCAAACTATGTATGCCTTTGAAGATGTGACACTTTTAACAGAAAGTACAAGAAGGGTTAGAAAAATCAATAGTATTAAAAAGCTAAAACAGTATGTTGAACTTCCTTCATTAATTAAGAAAAAAATATCATACATCTCTTCAAATCAAATATTCTTACAACTTAAAGCTGCAGATATTTTAGACTTGGTACTAAAAGCAAAAGATGTAGAGACCTATACTTATAAGATATTAAATGATTCTCGTTTAACAATAAGAATTATTAGAAAGATTCCTCTAAACTTAGGTTATTTACTTGGAAGACTAGAGTTTTTAGATATCTCAACTATGAATATTTTTAAACTATTTGATGATAAAAAATGCTTTGAAATTACATTTACTGAAAAAGTTACAGAGGGTGATATTTTACATATTGAAGATATTATAAAATCCTCTTTTGATATGAGTAAAAAACTAAATATCAAAAAACCAAATATTCTAAAAAATGAAATATATATAGATTGTAATCACACATCTTATTTAGCAAGTATGAAGATTAACTCCACCAACCAAAAAGGTTTGTTGGCATACATTACTAAAATCTTTGATGATTTTAATGTGGAAATAGAGAGTGCAAAACTATCCTCAACTAAAAGAAAAGTTAGAGATTTATTCTTGATTGAAAAGAATGGAAACTTTTGTATAAATACAGATAAAATTATAGATATAATTAGTAGTGGCGAATAATGCTACTACTAAAAATGTTTATTAACTATTTCTAAAAACTCTTTTGGGTTTTTATATCCAACTATTTTTGCTGCGTTTATCTCTTTTTTGTTTTTATCCCAAAAAATCAATCCTGGAGGTCCAACTATATTAAATCTTTTTTGTAAATCTTTATCATCTTGATTATTTGCTGTTACATCAGCTCGAAGTAAAGTAAACCCTTTTAGCTTTTGAATAACTTGCTCATCTTTAAATGTTATCTCTTCAAGCTCTTTACATGAGACACACCAATCAGCATAAAAATCTAACATAACTGGTTTATTAGAACTTTTTATTGCCTCTTCTAGCTGGGTTATATTCTTAACGCTTTTAAATACTAATTCGTTTTGTTGCATTGCAATAGTTTTACCCGAAGTAAATTTTTCTAAAGGATTTAAGACATTTGTTGCACCACTTACTGCACCCACAAAAACTATAACACCATATATCAAAATCACTAAAGTAATAAGTTTTATTAAAATATGTTCATATACTTTTAAATATATTGCACTTCCTAAAAGTAATAATGCCCATAAATACATGACAATAGTTGCTTCAAGAACTCTATCTAACATCCAAATAGCAATTGCTAACATCACTATTCCAAATATTTTTGTAATAGTTTCCATCCAACCACCAGGTTTTGGCATAAATTTTCCTGCACCAAGACCGATTAATAGTAGTGGCAATCCCATACCTAAACTCATCACAAATAAAGCAGCCCCACCTAAGATGGCATCACCTGTTTGTCCTATATAAACTAAAGCACCAGCTAATGGAGGAGCTACACAAGGACCAACTATAAGTGCAGAAAGGAATCCCATAACGGCAATCCCAAAAACACCTTGTTTTTCTCTTCCTTCTGTTGTTTTATTTATTTTATTTTGTAAACTTTGAGGTAGTTCTAATTTAAAATATCCAAACATTGAAAAAGCTAAGGCTACAAATATAGCTGCAAAGACAGTTAATACATAAGGATTTTGAAGTGCCACTTGTAAGTTCGCACCAAAGATTCCTGCTATTACCCCAGCTATTGTATATGCCAAGGACATTGCTAATACATATACCAAAGATAAAAAGAAGCCTTTTTTTGCAGTTAACTTTTCATTTTGTCCAGCTTTTACAATAATTGAAGATAAAATCGGAATCATTGGAAAAACACAAGGTGTTAATGATAATAAAAGTCCAAATCCAAAAAATGTAATTAATACAATAAAAAAGTTTCCATCTTTTAAACTACTAGCAATTGTATCGGTCTCATTTAAATCTGTACTATCTATATTATCTACACTACTTACAGTTGTTTTAGCTACTACATTTTCAGGTATTTTAACCACAGTTGTTTTAGTCATTGGAGCATAACAAAGCCCTGCTTTTGAACAACCTTGGAAGTTAAACTCTATTTCATACTCTTTTGCATCAACTTTTGATTTTAACAAAGAAAATGGAACTTCAATTTCTAAATTATAAAAATGTACGATAAACTCTTCATAGGGTACAGGTTCTTTTATATTCAACTCTTTTGTCAAATCAAATTGTTCTGGCTTTTTTATTTTTACGCTTACTTTGTCCGCATATAAATAAATATCTTTACCTAACTCTAGATTTATTATTAAGCTATTGTTATTAGTTTCAAAACTCTCTTTAAATGCTTCATTAGGCGGTAAAAAACTTCTCTCTATCCCAAAGGCAAAAACAAAAGTAAGAAGTAAAAATACAAGTTTTTTCATTTAATTCCCTATTATTTTAATAAATATGAATTTACATTGTCATTTATTTGGTCCAAAGATTGAACACCAACTGTTAACTTTACTACTTTTCCATCATTTATATATGCCAATGTTGGGATACTAACCACTCCAAATTTACTTACTAATTCTCTTTGGTCATCAATATCAACTTTATATATTGTTATCTCTTCTGGTTTTGTTGAGTCATATGACGTTAAATTTTTTGCGATCACTTTACAAGGAGGACACCATGTGGCATAAAAATCAATAATGACTTTTTTACCTTTGATTTTCTCATCAATATTATCAACTGTCAAATGTTCAAAAGCAAACAAGCTTGAAGCAAACAGACAAAATATAATTAAAAACTTTTTCATAAATAATTCCTTTATATAAGTATAGTAAAAAAGTGTGTAAATATTGTTTAGTCTGATTAACTTTTTTTATATACTTTAGTATAAGAATTATTTATGTAAGATTTTTAAAAATTATTAGGATTTATCGTGAATAGAACTTTAAAGAATGTACTTCCCCAAGACATACAGCCATTCATAGATGAAAATGTACCACTTATTGATATTAGAAGAGATGATGAGTTTTTAACAACTGGCATAATAAAAGGAGCATATAAATTAACCTTCTTTGATGAATATGGACGGCATAACTTAGAAAAATGGTTAAATGATTTTAAAAAAATTGTAAAAAATAAAGAAGATAAGTTTATTTTAGTTTGTGCCCATGCAAATAGAACAAAAACAGTAGGAGATTATTTAGCAAATAAATTAGAGTATACAAACACCTATCACTTAGAAGGTGGAATGGCTTTGTGGCTAGAGCAAAACAAAGAGGTTGTTTACTAAAAAAAGACCAAATTTCTTTGGCCTTTTTTTACTATTTTTTTGCTTTTTGTAATACTTCTATTACTTCATCTAAATTTGCATAAGGAATGTGAGATTTCCACTCAACCGTTTCTCCATTTAATGAAATACCAATACTAACAACGTCATCAGTTCCTGCACCATAAGGTTCTGTGATATTAGAAATAAAAATTTTACCTTTTTTTGTCCCCGATAAAGAGATTTCTGCTAATTGTGTAGTTGTTGACATATCTTATCCTTTTGTTGATTTATAACATTTTACATAAATAAACTTTTATAATGTTAAACTTACTTTTTTACTTTTCATTAATAACTGTACCAAATAAAACTTTTTTATTTGTAAGTTTTTTTAGTTTGATACTATCTTTTTCCCAAATCATAGCAATTGTTGAACCCATTTTAAAATAACCTAAACATTCAGCTTTTTTAATATTTAAATTATCATACTCATAAACTTTTATCTCTTTTGCATCAATATTTGTTTCAACTGCACTTTCAAACTCAAATACCATTTGCCCCACATTTAAAGCACCCACAAATACCATATAAAATAGATTTGAATCTTTATCAAAACACTCTAAAATAACTCTTTCGTTTTGACAAAATAGGTCTAATTCTTTATTTAGATATTTTAAATTTACTGGATAAAGTTTTCCTGGTACATGGATAAGTTTTGTTACCTTAAAATCACAAGGTGCATGATATCTATGATAATCTTTTGGTGATAAATAAAAGTTCATAAAACTACCATCAATAACTTTAGAAAGATTTTCTTTACTAATATGATATGTCAATAACTCTTCTACGCTATATTCCATACCTTTTATTTGTAATAATCTATCTTTACTTAGATTCCCACATTCTGTAATTAAAGAATCAGTAGGTGAAATTATAGAATCATTATTTGTATCAATCTGCCTTTGAATCGCAAGTTCTCTTGTGAAAAGGTCATTTAGAGATTTGTAGTATTTTGGATTTCTAAACTCACTCATATCTAAGCCTAAGCTTTTTACGTAAGTATTATTTATAGCTGATTGAATAAAAGAGGGAAACTCTTTTTTTGCAAACTTTCCAAAATATTGTGAAATCAAATTTGTAATATGCATTTTAATCCTTATAAAAAATGTATTCTATCTAATTATCACTTGATTTTTAAACTTACTATTTAACTTAAGTTCCTAAGAATAAAAAAATATTAATTTGCTAATCTTCCATTATTAATAAATAAAAGGATAATAATAAAATGCATACAATTAAAGTAGAACACGTTTGCGGTTGTTTTAAAAGAAGTGATTTAGAAAATAACGTACAAATGGCAAATAAAGATGACGCTTTAGCAAAAGCAATGTCAATGGCAACAACTATGAATGAAGATTTCTGTGGTAAACATGATTTTCAACTTGTTGAAGATAACAATAACTTTGTAATCTCATTTAAACAAGAAGCCCCAACAAACACTACAAGCGGATGCTGTGGTGGCGGATGCGGAACACACTAAAGTTTAAACTTTAGTTGGGAACTAAAATATATAGTTCCCCCGCTTCCTTCATTCTTCCTGCATAATGTGCAGCTTCTTTTGCAAATCCCCAGAAAAAATCAGCTCTAATTTCTCCTTTAATAGCTCCACCTGTATCAGCTGCAACCATTAATTGATTTATCTCTTCATTTGTTACTGGATTTTTTGTATTTATAAATACTGGCATTCCAAGTTGAATATATCTGGTATCTACAGCCAAGTTTCTCTCAGGGATTAGCTCAACTCCTAAACTTCCAGTTGCCCCTTGAGATCTTTTCTCAAAGAAAATATAACTAGGGTTTATGTTTAATACTTCATCTACTTTTTTGGGATGGTCTTCAAACCACTTTTTCATACCTTGCATAGAAGCACTATAGCTAGTTTTACTACCAATATAACCTTTATTTATCATATATTTTCCAACAGAGTTGTATCTTTGTCCATTTTGATTAGCATATCCAACATTTACAATATCACCATTTGATAATTGGACTTTCCCTGAACCTTGAATATGCAAAAAATATAGGTCTATTTTATTATCAACATACAATAAAATATCATCTTTTTGTTTTTTATCAATTGTTTTTCTTGACTCATAAGGTACAACTCTATTGCCTTCAAGTTTTCCTCTTAGAGTATACTTTCTTAAGGTAGGATAAATACTTCTTAAATCAATAGTAATCAAATCATTTGGAACTTTATAAACTGGATATTTAAATCTTTTTGTTTTTGTCAAACTTCCATATAACAAAGGTTCATAATAACCTGTAATAGTTCCCTTATCACTTCCATCTTTGTTATATAACTTATATGGTGTAAAGTTATTTTCAAAAAATGCTTTTGGATTTGTGGCAGATTTTGCTTTTAAACAAACCTCTTCAAAAGTCTCTCGTCTTGAACTTTTTGTACAAGCTTTTTTAAAAACATCTAAAGCAAAAGCTAAATCATCTTTTTCAAACTCTTTTATCTCATTGAAACTCACCTTTAGTAGGTTTGCTTTTGAATTATCAATCTTTTCAAACTTTGGTGAACATCCAGTAAATATTGCGATTATTATTGTAGTAAAAATAAAAAATTTCATAGTATTAATTCCTTTGATGAGATTCTAACACTTTTTAGTTAACAGCAATTTAATTATAAAATCTAATTAGAAGAATGAACCTCTTTTAGACCACAAGATTTGCAAGTATATTCAATCTCTTTTAATCCTGAACAGCCATGGTCTTTTAATAATCTTGCACTTATAATTTCGTGTTTGAATTTAGTATTTGTATTTGTGTCAAAAAACTCTTTTGCTTTTTCGTGGCAAGAGGGACATTGTCCACTATTTAGTTTTTTTAATCTGGAACTTTTGTTGTTTATATAAAGTAGAATTGAAAATACTACACCTAAAAAGAGTAGTAGTAAGAAAATAATTGTTTGCATGAAGTAGAGATTTACTCTACTTCAGCGTCAATAACGTCATCGTCATCTTTTTTAGCTTTTGCATCTGGTTTTGCTCCAGCACCTGCTTGGTCACCCTCTTTTTTATACATAGCTTCTGCTAATTTATGAGAAACTTCAGTTAAAGCTTTTACTTTTTCTTCAATTTGCTCTTTTGTAGCATTTTCATCTTTTAATAACTCTTCTAACTCAGCAGCAGCATCAACGATTGCTTTGCTTTCTTCTTCTGAAACTGCATCTGCATTTTCTTCTAAAGTTTTTTTAGTAGAGTGTAAAAGTCCATCAGCTTGATTTCTGATTTCAATTACTTCTTTTTTCTTAGCATCAGTCTCTTTATTTGCTTCTGCTTCTTGTACCATTTTTTCGATTTCTTCATCAGATAATCCAGATGAACCAGAAATAGTAATTTTATTTTCTTTACCAGTTCCTTTATCTTTAGCACTTACATTTAAAACACCATTTGCATCAATGTCAAATGTTACTTCGATTTGTGGTACACCTCTTGGAGCTGCTGGGATATCTGATAATTCAAACATACCTAAAGATTTGTTATCTCTTGCAAATTCTCTCTCACCTTGTCCTACATGAATAGAAACAGCAGGTTGATTATCATCAGCTGTTGAGAATACTTGAGATTTTTTAACAGGAATTGTTGTACCTTTTTCAATAAGTTTAGTCATAACTCCACCTAAAGTTTCAATACCAAGTGATAAAGGAGTAACATCTAGTAATAATACATCTTTAACATCCCCTTTTAATACACCAGCTTGAACAGCAGCACCAGCAGCAACTACTTCATCAGGGTTAACACCTTTATTTAAATCTTTTCCAAAGAACTCTTTAACAACAGAGTTTGCTTTTGGTAATCTAGTAGATCCACCAACCATGATAATTTCTTGAATTTCACCTTTATCTAAACCTGCATCTTTAAGTGCTGTTTTAATATGGTCTAATGTTTCAGTGATTAAATCTTCAGTCATAGACTCAAATTTTGCTCTTGTAAGTGATTTTACTAAGTGAACTGGTCCTGCATTTCCCATAGAGATAAATGGTAAGTTAATCTCTGTTGATTCAGCAGATGATAACTCTTTTTTAGCATTTTCAGCTGCATCTTTTAATCTTTGTAATGCCATTTTATCAGTTTTGATGTCAAAACCATTTTCATCTTTAAACTCTTTTGCTAACCAATCAATAATTCTGTTATCAAAGTCATCTCCACCTAAGAATGCATTACCATCAGTTGAAAGTACTTCAAATGTTCCATCACCAATCTCTAAAACAGTAACATCAAATGTACCACCACCTAAATCATATACAAGAACTTTTTCTTCACCTTTTTTATCTAAACCATAAGCTAAAGATGCTGCTGTTGGCTCATTAATAATTCTAAGTACATTAAGTCCTGCGATTGTTCCAGCTTCTTGAGTTGCTTTTCTTTGTGCATCATTAAAGTATGCAGGTACTGTAATAACTGCATCAGTTACAGCAGTTCCAAGATACTCTTCTGCATCAGTTTTTAATTTACCAAGAATTTTAGCTGAGATTTCTTGAGGTGTATAAACTTTTCCAGCAATTTCAACAGCTGCTGCTCCACTTCTATCTACGATTTTATATCCAACTTTTTCTTGTGCTTCTTTAGCATTTTCTTCATCCATCATAAGACCCATAATTCTTTTAATAGAATATATAGTTTTCTCTGGATTTGTAATCGCTTGTCTTTTAGCTGAATCACCAACTAAAACTTCACCTTTGTCTGTAAAAGCTACGATTGATGGAGTTGTATTTTTACCTTCTTTATTAGAGATAATTTTCGCTTCACCATTTTCGTAAACTGCCATACAAGAGTTTGTTGTTCCTAAATCTATTCCAATTACTTTACTCATTTTTTGTCCTTAATTTTATTTTATAAAATGAAGGGAACCTATCACTTTTTATGTTCTTTAGCGCTTGAAATAAATTCAAGCTAAGAGCCAATCCTAAAGCACATGCTGTTGCATGTGTTGATTCCCAATTCAATCATTTAACTTTATCAATAGTTTTTTGACATTGCGGTCAAAACTTTAGTTTGCGATGCTAACCATTGCTGGTCTTAAAAGTCTCTCTTTTAACATATACCCTTTTTGCATAACTTGCACTATTTCACCACTATCTTTTTCTTCACTATCTATTTTCATAATTGCATTGTGAAAGTTAGGGTCAAACTCACCATCAGTTTCTACAACAGTAATATTATGTTTTTCAAAAGCTGTATAGAAGTTCTTGATTGTAAGTTCTACACCCTCTTTTAGTTTTGCAAGTAACTCTTCAGTGCTAAGATTTGAAGCTGCTTCTTCTGCTGCTAGTGCCATCTCTAATGTATCAATTGGAGATAATAAATCTTTTGCAAATTTTTCACTTGCATAATCTATTGCATTGTATTTTTCTTTTTCAAGTCTTTTTTTGATATTTTCAAAATCAGCATGAACTCTTAAGTATTTCTCTTCTGCCTCTTTTAATTTAGCTTCTAATTCAACAACTTTATCTTCTGCACTCAACTCTTTTACTTCTTCAGGTGCAGTTTCTTCTTCATTACAACATGAAGACTCATCTTTACAACACTCTTCATTAGTCTCAACTTCTTGTTCTACTTCTTCATTATTTGTATTTTCTGTATCTTTACTCAAAATAACTCTCCTAATTCATACTTATTTTATTATAAAAGAATTCATAATCCTTTGACAGTTCTCCAACTACCAAAAGCTTAGACTCTTTGCTATTTATTACACAATCATGACAAATGCCAATGTATCCTTCTGGAACAATGGTGTCAAAATATATACTATTTTCGATGTTGTCAAAAATAGTTCCTTTTAAAAACTTTTCAATGGTCTCTTCATCATAATTAAATCTCAACACCAATGAAAAAAACTCTTTAGTATTGTAAATTCTCAAATCTCTATTTTTCAAAAATTGATTTACTGATTCATATACTTCTAAAGCACCAACTTGCTTAGAAATATTTACAATATGTACCAGCTCTAAACCTATCATATCACTTAAAAATCTATAAAGAGCATCTGAAAACTTTACAGTTACTGTAAAAGTTGAAAACTCTAAAATCATATATCGATTTTCTACGTTAAGTATATTTTTTAAAACATCGCTAGTTTGTTCTAATACAAATGCTGTCAATCCAACTTGAGAAGAATAATAATCAACTGCCTTTTCATCCACAAAATTAAGTTTAAAGTTTAACTTTGAACTCCAATATTGTCTCAATGCTTCAGTTGTAGGAGTTCTACCTGAACTCACATGTTCTTGAGCCAAATAGCCCTCATCACCTAACTTTTTAAAGTATCCTCTAATAGTCGCTGGTGAATATGTGATATCATACATACTTTTAAGCTGTGAAGAACCAATAGGTTCTAAATGCTCAATATATGCTTTGATAATAGATTGTAGTAAAAACTCTTTTTTGTCAATCATTTTCAACCAATTTTGTTTATTTAGCACTCATAATCTTAAACTGCTAAATAATTATACTCAATTGAGTGTTTATTTGTCAAGTACTTTTTGGCAATTCATTAACAAAAGTGCCAATTTGTTGTTTAGGGTTGATTTTGTGGGCTTTGTTTGAGTTTATTTTTGTAACATTTTTGAATAAATATTCTCTCTCTTGAAAAGCAAAGCTTTCCGCTTTCTCACTTTTTAGTTGTAAAAAGTAAGACAAAAAGCAACCAGACGAGTTGATGAAGGCAAAGCTCCCCTACAGTTATATATTTATTTCCTGCCCTGCAAAACTCGCTAAAGAGTGCATTTAGCACTCTTCTTAACGCTCAGACAGTTTCGGGCGTTACCGAAAATAAACATCTATCTTCCAGCTTCATCAAAGTCTGGGAAGAAAGAAAGTTCAAACTATCATTTGTAAAGTAACACAAGAAAAAATAAAAGACTAGACTAATCAAAAATGCAAATGTCCTTATCCCACCTTTAATTCCAACATTTGCAAAAGCCGAACGTTTATTTTTCTCTTTTCTAAACAAGATTGGCAACTGTTTGAGTGTTTAAAAGTTGCTAAATGCAAGTTTTAATAAACGAGTTTTGACAAGAAGAAAAGATAAAAATAATAAGAGAGGGAACCCAAAGGGCTTTGAAACTCTGTTGGTGGTTTTGCTTACTTTGTCCACACAAAGTAAGAGAAAGCAAAAACCTTTAGGTGTTTATGAAAAAACTATATTAAATCCAATTCTTCACTAATATCTTTTATAAGTTTAGAAAGTGGACGTTTATGTAAATCTTCCTCTTTTTTATAATTACCAAGTAAATACCTATAAACCTCATCTTCACTAAACCCAAAAGCTTTTAATTCTTCTATATAACTTTTAGGATAATATGCTTTTTTAATCAATAATTCTAAAACTATATCTTTATGCTGTTTATACAGTTCCTTTAATTTAAATGTTTTTATATTTTCATTTATAGATATAAAATCTATATCAAAACTATCAAAATCATATTTTAAACTTTCTACTTCTGTAAAGTTTATACTCTTTGGTTTATATGTTAGTTTATAATCAATTTTATTTACATCATAAGGATTAATCCAATCTATATTAAGCTTATCACTTTTTGTTTTATTACAAGTTTGACAAGATGGTATTAAATTAAAATAATTAATTGCAAGATATGGATAAACAGTTTTAGGATGAAAATGGTCAATTTCAGGTCTCAATTTTCCTTTTTTTACAACAAATATATAATTTCTATTACAATAGGGACAAGTTTTAATATTTAAATTTTCTACAAATGTATAAGCAGAGTAATTAGCAAAATTTTTACCATTTGTAAAATACTTCATATAACCATGTTCAACAAAAATATAAAACAATAATTTATATTCATCTGAATTCTTTGGATAATTTTCAAATTCATCGGTTATCTCTTTAAGAAATTTAGATTTTAATAACATTGTTAAATTTAGACTATTTATTAACGTAATTAATGTAGGAGTTAAGACTAAAAAAGTATAGTTTTCAAAAGTCCCATCACTTTTTTTTTTTTTTTGTAATCTTTTTATCAGCATTTAATTTGAGAATCAAATTAGTTAATTCTTTTCCAAGTATCTTAAAATGTTCTTCCAATAATCTAGAATTAAAATTTAATTTAATCATTTCTCTAACTCTGCTAATTCTTTTTTGAGTTGTTTGATTCTTTCTTCTTTTGATATTTTAAATTTTTCATCATACATTTTTGAAAGTTTCTCTTTTAAAAATGGTTCACCAATTATAGATATTAAATGTTTGTAATATTTTTGATTCTTTTTAGATACTTTTCGTTTTGAATTTAGTATTTTTATTACATCATTAATTTTATCTTTCGCAAACTCACCCATAAGCCCATCTTTCATAAAAAACCCATGAGAGAGTAAAGTATGAATATTTGCTCCGAAAGGATTTATGTCAACTTTATTTGTAGCATTAATACATTCTCCAGTTTTTCTATCTTTTTCTAAAAATATTACATTTTCTTTTGATAAATCTGAAAGGATAAATGGAGAATGACTAGATAAAATAAAATGATACTCCTTACCTATTCTTTTTAGTAAAGAATCTAATTCTTTAATATAGTTCTTTTGCCAGTTTGGATGTAAAGATATTTCAGGTTCATCAAATAAAAAAAGTAGATTATCATTTTTTGATATTTTTGAATTATAGTATATATTAAGCAAATGACCAAAAAGCATTTTTTCCCCATGACTTAAATCACTATATTTTCTTTTTTTATTATCACTAAAATCAAATTCAAAGAAATTTCTATATTTATCGAGATATATTTTTTTCTCTTTCTTTTTCAATTTATTAATATTCTCTTTTTTTTCACCGAAAGAATTCCCAGAAAAATCAAAATATTTATTAAAAGCTTCTTCTATAATAAGATTCTTATCATTTAATTTTTTAACAATATCTTCTTTTGATAAAGGGTAATCAATTCTTGATTCTATTTTTTCTAATAATTTTATTATTAGAAACTGATGATATTTATCATTGAGTGAATCGAAATATTCACATTGCTTAATTATTTCATTACTCATATTCTTTAGATAAGTTGAATCAGATTCATTATTACTCATAGGATATAATTTATTATTTGAAATTAATTCTTCAAATTTTTTATTAAAATCACATACTTTTATTATTAATGTAGTTGGCATATACATAAAAGAGGACAATTTAAACTCTTGATTTTCGTAATGACTATGCACTATCATTTTAGCAATGGAAAAATTATCTAATAATATTTGATTTTCTATATTTGACTCATCATTAAAATAATTATAGTAATCTAAAATATTTTCAATTTTTTTGCCACTTTTAAATGAATTATCATCTATACCATTAATAGATTTAACTTCATAAATTTTATTTTTTATTTTAAAAGCTAAAAAAAAATTCAAATGATGCTCATCATCTACAATTAAATTCCTATTTTTATTATATTCTATACGAAAAATTTCTGCTAAAAGCTTTAATATACTACTCTTTCCACTTCCATTTTCACCTACAATAGCAGTAACATTTATATTTGCTGGAAAGATGTTCATATAATCTTTTTTTTCATCAACAATCAATTTTTCTGTATCCTCATCGAATTTACAATTAAACCTAGGAGAAAAATTAAACTCCTGCTTTTGTATATTCTTATAACCCTCAACCCACAAATAAACCAATTCCATAATAACTCTTTAAATAAAATATTTATAAGTATGTTACAAGAATATAATTTAAAAGTTTCACCAATTAATTTATATCAAAATACAAATATTGACAAATAGGCGATATTCGCCTATAATAATAAAAAATAAATTTGAGATAACTATGACACAACAACAAATGAGCAAATTACTTGATATACCAGAACGAACTCTTAGAGATTGGAAATATGGAAGAAGTAGACTATATACTCTTCTTCAAAGTATAGAATATCAAGATGCAAAAGATAAAATCAATGTAGTTGATATAGATGATATTATAGAGTTTGAACCATCACAATATTCACAAAATATGTTTTGGCAAACTAAAGAGAAAAGTCAACAAAAAGTATATGCAATAATCTCAAACTATTTATCAACTATAAATATAAATGACATAAAAGAATTATGTAATCAGTTTGGCAAAAATATAGTTAGAACAGTTTTAAATGATAAGTACAAAAAAATGTATGCAAAAGGATATATTTCAACTAGCGGGATGGATATACCTTTAAGTGGTAAATATAATGATAACCCTACTTTTAAACAGCTTTTAGGAATGATAAATGACTTTTAACGTAATAAAAGTATTGGATAAAATCAAAGACTCTAGTATATTTCAAGATGAACTTTATTTCATAGGAGGAACAGCACTCTCATACTATCTCAATCATCGAGTTTCAGAAGACATAGATATAGTAAGCTCAAAAATATTGAATTATAAAAAAGTCGTATCAACAATGAACTTTTTAGGAGCTAAAAAGATTGAAGATGAAAATACAACAGCACTAAGACTCGCAGGATTATTTCCAAATGAATATATTTTAAAATTTATACTTGATGGAGTTAAAATAGAATTTTTTTATGCTAATCGTCCAATCCAAAAAGATATATTAAATAATTTAACATATACAAACTATGAAAACTCTACTCTTAAGATTTTAGATTTAAAATCAATAGCAAAATTAAAAATTGTTGCTTTGCTACAAAGAGATAAAGCAAGAGATTTATTTGATTTTTATTCCATATTAGAAAATAATGTACTTAGTTTATCAGAAATTGTATCTATCACTAAAAGCATTAAAGATATGGAATCAAAAGATAAAATTATTGATTTTATAACATCAAAGAAAGAATCAAGAAATGATGAGAGTGTTTATTTAAATGAATATGATAAAATAAATTTGATATATGATGAAATTAAAACAAATGCCATCTTAGCATTAAAAAAGATTTAATCTATTTCTTCAGGCACATCAATATCCCAAATAACACTAACCCCGTATTCCTGATTCAAACTAATATACTTCTGATAAGTAACCTTCTCTTTATACTTTTTCGAATGAAAAGTAACAACAACATCTTCTCCACTTAATAAAGCTCTCACTTCTCTTTGTTTCAAATACTTCCCATACTTTCGCAAAGAATTTTGCCAAATCTTAAAATCACAAGTTGCATCAGGGGTAAGTTCAAAGAGTTCTCCATCTTCGCTGTACCATTTGGCGTTGGAGCAAGCATAGAGCTCTACTTTTTTGCCATTTACCTCTTTTTTTCTTACCTCTATTTGTCCATCTTTACAATAGGGACATTTTCCTAGTATCAATTATACGCCTTAAATATTTTTCTGTTTAAATATACAAAAATAAAAATTATAAAAAGTAAAAGCATACATAGATATATAGTTTTATCCCAGCCGTATAGTTGATAGAACATTGGAGGAATTATTGAGCCAACTGTTCCACCTATGTAATAAAATGTTAGATACATACCAGACGTTAAAGATTTTTGTGATTCTTTTAGTGAATTTGCAATTCTAGTACTAACAGTATGAACTATAAACATCCCTAGACAAAAAAGAAATACATTTAAAAATATAATAAGAGGATTTTCTATTATATATAGTGTTGTTGAGATTAAAAAAATTGCAATACCAAATAAAATTGCTCTCATCTCTTTATTAAAGAAGTTTATTATTCTATGAATATATAAAGATACAACAATACCAACCCCATATCCTAAATACAATAGTCCTATTTGACTTTCACTTGTACTTGGGTCTAACTCTATTAATCTAAAGGGTAAGATATTTAGCACTCCAACAAAAACAAAAAATATAGAAAACATCAATAAGTATATAACTGTAAATCTTTTGTCTTTTAATATATATGTGATATCTTTTATTGTTGCTTTTGTTAAGTGTGCTTGAGCATCAAATCTTAATCTTGTAATTAAAAACAGCCCTATAATAGAAGCAAAAGATAAAGATAAAAAAACCATCTGCCAACCAAAAGTTGAAGCAATATACCCAGAAAATACTCTTCCAACCAATCCACCAAATACTGTAGATGCCACATAAATAGACATATTTAGTTTTACATTTACTTTATCAATATTTGCCAAAATGCTCATGGATGATGTTAATATTGCTGGAATTACCATAGCTTCTATTGTTCTTATTGTTAAAAACATCTCATATGAGCTTGAAAAAGCTAAGCAAGTATTTGTTATAGCTAAAATAACAGAAGCTACAAGAAGGACGCTTTTTGCATTTACCCGCTCTAAAATATATCCATAGATAATAGGTGCAATTGCTAAAAATAACATAATCACGGCTGTAAATTGTGAGGATTTTACTATGGATACATCAAACTCTTTTGCAAGGAGTGGTTGAAGTGGTTGGGTTGCGTACATTACAGATAATATAACTACAATATTGTATATGATTATTGAGAGTTCTTTTGTTTTCAATTTTATCCGATTTTAGTATAAATAAAAAAAGGTGAGAAAATATTCTCACCTTTTTAAAAGTTTTATAAATATAGATTACATATAAGGTAATTCTATAATATATCCATAACCTTTTTGAGAGATGATAAAATCATCATCAATGATTTTATCTTTTAATCTTTTCATTACCGTTCTAAAGGCAGAATCATTTGTTGATAAGTCTCCCCAAACATCTTCTTTAAATTTCTCAACAGAAACAACTTCTCCCAAGTTTTTAATTAAGACTTCTAAAATCTGAGACTCTTTTTTAGATAGTTTTACACTTAGACCATCTTTATATAACAGACTTCTGCTTCTATTATATGTATATGTATTATTTAGTGCTAGAGGCGAATCATCTTCTGTACTATCTTTTTTTGCACTTAGTAACTCTTCGTTTGCTTTTTGAAGCATATCCATCATATTGTCAACATTTAATGGTTTTACAAAGTATCCTAAAACTTTTAAGTTAATAAGTTTTAATAAATCTTCTTCATTTTTATGTGCAGAAACTATAATAAACTTTTGTTCTGGAACCAATTCCAAAATTTCATCAATCATTTCAATACCATCTTTGTTTGGCATCTTAATATCTGTTAAAACTAAATCAAAACATCTATTATCATTATAACTTTCTTTGTAAAAGTCAATTCCTTCTTGTCCATCACTTGCTACAACCACTTCATCAAAAATTGTATTTAAATAAAAAGATAGTGTTTTTCTAGCAACTTCTTCGTCTTCTACTAGTAAGACTCTAGTTGTATATGTACTCATATTAGAGCTCCTATATTTAATTCTTATAATTTATTATTATAGCATTTTTTTACTTTTATTTATTAAACATAAAAACTACATAGAATTATTTAATATTTATTAAAAAAATATTTAACTTTTGCTAAATATAATCCATTGGCTGGAGCTGGTATTTTATTTGTTATTTTCTTCTTTTCAAGTTGTTTTTTTAAATCATCTTTTGATAATTTATCATCAGAAATTTTAAGTAAAAAACCTACCATAAGCCTAATTTGCGATCTTAAATATGAATTTGCCTCAAACTTAAAAATATAAAAGTCTTTATATTTATAAAACCTAGCATCATAAATTTCTCTAATAAGATTCTCTTTATCGCTACCAAGCTTATGAAAATACTCAAAATCATGTATTCCTTTAAATAAGGATATTGCTTCTTTAATTTTCTCTTCATTTATACTTTTTACAAAGGTAACATAGTTTGCTAAAAATGGTGTTATCTCTTTTGTACTTATTACATATCTATAAACTCTTTTTTTTGCATGAAACCTTGAGTGAAACTCATCACTTACTTTCTTGATGTTTTTTACTCGTATAGAAGTTGGTAACTTATGATTTAAAACTTTTTTTAGTTTTTCTGAATCTGACCAGAAAAGAGGTATATTGATATTAAAAACTTGTCCTGTAGCATGAACTTGTTTATCTGTTCTTCCACTTAAAGTTATTTTGGGTTCTATATTTAAAAGAGTGAAAACTTCTATTAGTTTGTTTTCTACACTTTTTTTATTGGGTTGTCTTTGAGAACCTTGATAGGAAAAGCCATCATAAGAGATGGTGATTTTTACATTCATTAATATACTTTTTGAACATTTGACTTATATATATAGTACGACAAGATTGTCCAAAAAACTGCAACTACAAGAATTGAAGCAAAACCTATTGCTTTTGTTAATGGATCAGAAATTAAGTAAAAGCCAACAACACTAATAATTGCATAGGCAACTGACCTATTCTTCTCATACCTTGGATTAAAATATCCAAATGCAACTACTAAATAAATAGAGATAAAAGGAAAAATAGAAGTTAAGACATAAAAGGAAAGTTTTGCGATATCACTTTTACTATGACTTCTTATATTCCAATAATCAAAAGCATCTGTAAAAGGAGTAATAGAAGAATCACTTAAAGTATCATTTATATGCATTACTTTATAGTCAATTTGATTTATTTTATCTTTTTCAAAAAAGAACGTTTTACCATCTTTTAAAACAAAACTTAAATTTCCAGAGTCATTATTTAATCTTGCATTTTGTGCAATTATAAATTGGTCTATCTCTTTTTTTTGTGTCTTAAACAGTTTTACTTCTTCATACAACTTATCATCTTTTTTACTAATATATATCAGCCAATCACCAAACTTCTGTCCAAATTCAGATGCTTTAATATTAAAATTAGCCTCTTTTGTTTTTTGATTAATCATCTCCTGTGCAAGATATTTTGTCTTTGGAATCAATCCAATAGAGATAATCAAAAGAGAAAGAGACATTATAAAAGTAATTGGTAAAAATATCTTTAAAATATTTGTTGGGTTTAAGCCAAAGGAAGTTATTACTATCAATTCATACTCACTAGACAACTTTGATAAGGTAATTACTAAGGAAACAAAAAAAGAAATAGGCATAGTATAAAATATAATACTTGGAAGATTATATACATATAAGGTAATTAATTCAAATAAATCAATTGTAATCACTGATGTCATAGAAGCAATTCTTACTAAAAATATAATTGATGTAATAAAATAAAGTACTAAAAAAATAGGAAAAAATGTATGAGAAAATTGAGATAGTAAATACTGTTTTAGCTTCACAAAATAACCTTTGAAATTTGAAATATATACTCAATGAAAAAACCTAAAGATAAATAAGGTATAAAAGCTGTTTGTTTCTCATTGTTTTTGATATTGTTATATAGTGATGGAATTATAGCAAAAAGTGCTGCTAAAAATATAGCAATTAGTCCAGAACTTAATCCTAAAACTGCTCCAATAGCTGCAATAACTGGCAAATCGCCCTCACCTAGTGCTTTTTGAGTTTTTAGAGTCTCATCTTTTAATATCTTTGATTTTATATTTTGAATATAAAAAGTAATAATAAAATCAAGTATTACAAAAGCTCCTGCAAAAATAAAACCATATTTTATAGAATCTAAAAAATCATTATAAATATAAGAAAAACCAAAAATAAGTACAAGTAATAAAATCCAATCAGGAACTGCTTTATATTTTAAATCAATAAAAGACAATACAAGTAAAGTGTAAAATAGAGCTAAAATCAAGAAATATTCTAAAGAAAAGCCTATTTTAAAAAATAAAGATAATGCAATAAGTGCAGATAACACTTCTACAAAGAAATAGTTTATAGAATATTTTTCATTACAATATTTACATTTCCCACCAAGAAGAATATATGAGATAATAGGGATATTGTGATACCAAATTATTGTTTTTTGGCAATTAGTACAATGACTTCTAGGAGCAACAATTGATTCCCCCTTTGGTACTCTATAAATAACTACATTTAAAAATGAGCCAATAATTGCACCAAAAATAAATACAAAAATACTATACAGCTCCAAATCTTCTCTCTCTATTTGTATAGTCACTCAATAAATCATCAAATTCATTTTTAGAAAATTCAGGCCAATAAGTCTTTGTAAAAAACATCTCAGCATATGCACATTGCCATAAAAGATAGTTTGAGAGTCTTATCTCTCCACTTGTTCGTATAAGCATATCCACATCTGATATACCTGCTGTATCCAAACAAGATTCAATATTATCTTGATTAACTTCAAGTTTTTTATCAACTAGCTTTTTTACTGCCCTTGTTATTTCATCTCTTGAACCATAATTTAAAGCTAATACTTGAGTGAGACCTTGTCCATTTTTTGTTTTTTCTTGGGTATCATTTATAACTTTTTGTAAAGATTTTGAAAACTTTGACAAATCCCCTATTGCTTTAAACTTCACACTATTTTCTAAATATATTGATAGCTCATTTTTTAAATATCTTTCCAATAATTTCATCAAGAATTCTACTTCAAGTTTTGGACGTGACCAGTTTTCTGTAGAAAATGCATAAAGAGTCAAATATTTGATTCCCAAATTATTTGCATGGGTTGTAATCTCTCTTACAGTTTTAGCCCCCTCTTCATGACCAGCAGTTCTATTTAATCCCTGCTCTTTTGCCCATCTACCATTACCATCCATGATAATAGCAACATGTTCTGGCATATTATTCATAAAACTCCAAAGATAAAGTATTTAAAAGATTTAAAGAGACATCTAATTTATCCCCCTCAAAACTTATTGTTTTATCATTTGTTATCAAATCAATCTTATTTGAACTAGAACCAAAAGAGTTATTCTCATCAATTATATTTAGACAAACACCATCAATGTTTTTTTCACTTCTCATATTTTTTGCATTTTCATATGCAAGTTTTTTATCCATCTCTGCTTTAAAGCCAATAGTGTAAATATCACGTCTATCTAAGCTTGATAAGATATCAACATTTTGTTTTAACTCTAAACTCCATTTTTTTCCAATCGTAGCTTTTTTTAGTTTACCCTCTTGTGGATAGGCTGGTACATAATCACTAACAGCAGCAACCATAAAAAGATAGGGTTTTTTTTGTATCAAAGTTGGGTTTGAATCATCCATCAAAGTAGTTGAACTAACTATTCCCTTTTTAGCAATATTGATTGACTCTTGTAGATATTCAAACATATCTTTAGAGCTTTTTACGTCTATTATATGTATCTCTTTTGGTAAGTTTTCATGTCCTCTAGAGCTTATCAAACAAACATCTGCACCTTTTAAATAAAGAGCTAAAGCTAATGATGAAGCCATTTTCCCTGAAGAAAAGTTTGAGATATATCTAACATCATCTATTCTTTCTACACTTCCCCCACCACTAAGTACGACTTTTCTATTTTCCCAGTACTTATCTTTTAATAACTCTTTTAAAGTAGCATAATAGATGTCATCAACTTCACTTAAAGCTCCATTTCCTATATCTCTACAAGCAAGTTCTTTTGATACAGACTCTATGATTTTATAATTACAAAGTTTTAGCATCTTCATACTTGCTTTTGTAATTGGATTTTGTATCATATTTGTATTTGCAGCAGGACATAGAAGTTTTACCCTAGGGTATGCAAGTGCAGTTTGAGTTAAAATATTATCTGCAATTCCATGACTTAGCTTATTAATAGTATTTGCACTAGCAGGTGCTAAAACAAAAAGGTCAGCCCACTTTCCAATTGCTATGTGATTATAGTTTGAGTCTTTATCCCAAGACTCATTTGTATCATCTAAAACTTGCGATTGAGAGATAGTTTCAAAAGTCAAAGGTGTGATAAATTTCTTAGCAGAAGAGCTCATAATAACTTTTACATTTGCCCTAGCTTTTATATATAATCTTATAAGTTCTAAGGTTTTATATATAGCAATTGAGCCTGTAACTCCTACTAAAATATTTTTATCTTTAAGCATCTTTTTTCCCAAAGAATTTATAAAAATATCCTTTTATAACTTTTGTGGCTGCTCTTGTTAAGACCAAATCACCTTTTTTTATATTTTTAGTAACTGTACTTCCAGCTCCTATTAAAACATCATCTTCAATTATTACAGGAGCTACAAGTTGAGTATCACTTCCTATAAATACATTTTTGCCTATTTTTGTTTGATATTTTTTAATACCATCATAATTACAAGTAATTGTTCCACAACCAATATTTGTACCCTCTTCAATCTCACAATCTCCAAGATAAGATAAATGTCCTGCTTTTACACCTGTTAAGATTGCTTTTTTAGTCTCTACAAAATTTCCTATATGAGTATCTTTTATAACAGATCCCGGTCTTATTCTTGCCATTGGTCCTGCATCACTATTTATTAGTACTGCATCTTCTATTACTGTATTTGTTTTTATGTGGGAATTTTCTATTTTACTTTTTCCTAAAATAGTAACTCCATTTTCAATAATACTTTCACCAAATATTTCAACATCAGCTTCTATATAAATAGTCTCAGGTAATCTCATGATAACTCCAGCTTTCATGAAAGCCTCTTTTATTCTATTTTGATGAATTACCTCAGCACAAGCTAGTTCATATTTAGAGTTAACTCCTTTGAAGTTTTCTTCATTTACAACTAAAGGTTTTAAGGTTTTTTGATTATTTATAGCTATTTCAATTAAGTCTGTAATATAGTACTCTTCTTGAGCATTATCATTTGATAAAAGTGGTAATGAGTTTAGTAAAAACTCTGTACAAAACTGATAAATACCTGCATTTGCACTTGTGATTTTTAACTCATCTTCTCTTGCATCTTTTTGCTCAACTATTTTTTTAACATCACCATCTTTTATAACTACTCTTCCATAACCATCTGCATTTTTTAATTCAAGTACAGACATAACAATAGTTGCATCAATATCAAACTTTTTAAGTTCACTTGCTTGGATTAGTGGCATATCCGCATTTAAAACTAATGTTTTATCATACTTTGGTTTTATACCCATGACAGCACCACCAGTTCCTGGGAAATTTACATGGTCTTGTATTACAAAATTAACTCTATCTTCAAAATACTCTTGCATAGTTTGTTTTACTAAATCTGCTTTATGATATAAAACAACAGTAATATCATCACTTAATTCTAAAGCCTCTTTAATTGAATAATACAACATAGGCTTACCAGAAATTTTGTGTAATACCTTTGGTGTCTGTGATTTCATTCTAGTACCAGCCCCTGCTGCTAGAATAATAATAGATTTATTAAACATTTTTACCCTTATTTTAACGCTTCCGCTACTTCTTTTCGCAAGTTATCAGCAACTTGTTGAAGTGCATTTTTCATTTTTTCATCTGTTATGTTATTTTCAACCAGTTTTGTTAAATTGCCCTCTTTTTCTTTAAAGAAAGCTGCCACTGCTTTGCTTTTTCTAGCCCTATTATACATAAGTACCCCAGAAGCTATAAGTACCATAACAAGTTTTGCATGCCCCAAGATTGCAGCATAATTTAAAATCGTAAATCCTGCATAATCAGGCTCATTAATGTCTGCACCAGCAGAGATTAGGAGTCTTGCAATTTTAAAGTTACCTTTCCACTGTGTATGATGTAAAACAGTTCTTCCTTGTTTATCTTTAATATTTAAATCTGTTTTTTTAGATAAAAGTTTTTCTACAAGTTCATAATCATCTGCTATAACAGCTTTATGAAAAATCGTTCTTCCATCTTTATCAGTTATATTTACATCAACTCTGAATTTAAGCATAAAAACAACTCTTTCTAAGAACTCTTGTCTCTCTTTTTTTGTTTTTGCCTTTAAGCCCTCATCTATCATGCAAGATAGTGGAGTATTTCCATCATTGTCAATCTTATTTATATCAGCACCATTATTTAAAAAAACTTTTGTAAGTTCTATATTATTGTAATGTATGGTATCAAAAATTATGGTTTTACCATCACTTCTTGATTGATTTAGTTTAGGTCTTTTAATAATCAACCTTTTTAAAAGTTTAAAATATTCTCCATTTTCAACAATATCTAAAAACCTTCTTGAACTTGCTCTTTTACCATTATCTTGAATCAATATCATTTCAGCTAAATCATCAATAACAGTCTTTTCATCAAAATCTTTATGGTCAATATCTATGCCTTTTTCAAAAAGGTAATCAAGCATTTCATAATTTTGATACCCCTTTAAACACTCTTGAAAAAGAACAGTTTTTCCATCTTTATCTTGAGCATTTATATCTGCCCCAGCACTTAATAAAAACTCTATTGCCTCAAAATCTTTATTATCAATGGCATAAAAAAGAATGCTTTTGCCATGTTCATCTTTTCTGTCAATATCTAAGCCATTTTCTATTAGTATTGTTAATAGTTTTTGGTAGTTATTTTCTTTTTTTACATATCTGTAATCTGTCTGTCGATATTTATCTAAGTTATTTTCACGCAAAATATTAAATATCTTTATTATCTCATCTAAAACTGTTTTATTTTCTATATCTTTTTGGTTTACATTAATATCTCTTTGTAATAAAGCATCTACAGTGTCAAGGTGAGTAGCTCCTTTTAGTATAACTTTAAATAGAACATTTCTTTTCTTATTATCTAAGTGGTTTATATCTAGTCCATACTCAACAAAATACTTCATAATCATTTGATCATCTTTTAATGCTGCACTAAATAAAACAGTTTCACCTTCATTGTCAGCAATATTTACATCATCTATGTTATTTAATACCTCTTTTACAATTCTGATGTTTCCACCTTCAACTGCATCAAAAAGGACTGTTCTTCCATAGCTATCTTTAAAATTTAATTCAGCTCCTTGGGCAAGTAAAAGTTGAAAAACTTTTAAGTTTCCTTCTAAAGCTATATCTTGTATAAGTGTTCGTCCTGAGGAGTTTACATAATTTAGTGAGGCTTTTTTTTCAAGCAAAAATCTTATCATCATACCATCTGCACTTGAAGCAGCAATAGAAAGTGGGGTTTTACCTAGCTTATCTTCATGGTCTATATTTGCACCATTTTTAAGTAAAATTTTAACACCCTCTATTCGTCTTTTATGAACAAGTTCAAAGAGAATCGTTTTACCTTTTTCATCAGTTTCATTAATATCTAATCCACTATCAATAAGTTTTTGTATTTTATCTTCGTTTACATAGTCTTTCATCAACTCTTTTTGTAAAGTTGTACTATCATCCGATTTAAATAGATTAAACATCAATACTTCCCTCTAATACTTTTAATAATGCCTGATTATATCTAAAGAAAATTAAAATCTTCTCCGTCTTCTAAACTCCCGTGTATCTTTTGGTGGAAATTTTCTTCTACTTGACTCTTGTTCTAATTTTATATCTTTTTTTAATGAGTTTTCAATAAATTGATTAAAAGAAGTTCTAGCAATAGTTGCTTTTATAGTATCTGGAAACTGTTCTGGAAGTTTATAAGATAACCATAAATACAAAGAGATCTTTTTTATCTCATCTTCTACTAGTAGTAAATCTTTTTGTGTTTTAGCTACTTTAGGCAGAGTTATTGATGGTCTATATCTTATAACTTTGTTTTTCAATACAGCTGATATATAAATATCATAAGCTTGCAAAATAATTTTTGATTTTATAGAAATTGGTGCTTGAGAAAGCATATATTTATCTTCCAGCTTTAAATTAAATTTTTGATCAACTATTGTAGATGCACTAATCATCGAACCTATATTTGCAGCAACAAAAGGTCCCTGAAATTCCATATTAGTAGAGAAGAACTTTAATACTTTTGTTAAAGATGTTGTTTTTAAATGCATTGCTAAATTAGAGAGTTGTTCATTATTGATTTTTACTCTAAAGGGAGGTTTTATAGTTTTTATAGGTTGGGAATACTCTTCTTTAATATATTTTAAACTATCTTTAGTAGTAGCTCCAATAAAACCTTTTTCATGATGACCATATCGCCCTGCTCTTCCTGCTATTTGAACTATCTCATTAACACTAATTCCACGTCTTGATACTCCATCAAACTTTATATGCGTTGTAAAAAGAATCGTTTTAATAGGAAGGTTTAATCCCATAGCAATCGCATCTGTAGCTATTAGGATATCCGTCTCTTTTTCTCTAAACCTTCTTGCTTCATCACGTCTTACTTCTGGTGAGAGATTTCCATAAATAACTGATACCTTATGTTTCTTTTGAAGTTTTTGCTTAAACTTTAAAACATCACTTCTTGAAAAAGCAATCAAGGCTGTTCCACTCTCTAAGTCTCCTAAAGCTATATGTTTATCTAAAAGTTGTAATTCATTTTTTCTTTTGAATTTTTCTATTATTAAATCTTCTTCTAAATATGCTGCTAATTTTTTAATGGCATCAAGGGCATTTACACTTCCTGTCATAATTATCTTTTTTGCAGGACAGCCAATAATTGCATTTACCCAAGCCCAACCTCTGTCATCATCATCTAACATTTGAACTTCATCAATAACTGCAACATCAACATCCATATTAAAATCAATCATCTCAATGGTTGAACAAACATGCGCTGCATCTTCATTTAGATTTTGTTCTTCCCCTGTGATTAGTGAAGCGGGTATTTTTTCTTTTGTTAAGTCTTCATAACCTTCTAGTGCCAATAGTCTTAAAGGTGCTAAATACAAACCACAATCTGCTTTTTTAAGCTCTTGCATTGCACGGTAAGTTTTACCTGAATTTGTAGGTCCTACATAAAAGTGTAGCTCTCTTTTCATACTTCTAGCTAAAGGGTACAAGGATTTTATATCACAATTTAAAAGCTCTTTTAGTTGTTCTTGCCAATTTGTTTTCATATTATTCTTTTTGATTTTATAAGTATTAAATGGATTTTATCATAAAATATTAATATTATAATAAAGATTTTAAGGGATTTTGATGACTTGTGATTATTTTGGAAAATGCGGTAGTTGTACTTTGTATGATTTCGATTATGAAGGGCAATTAAACTATAAAATAAATAGAGAAAAAGAGAGATTCTCTGATATTACATCAATGGAATTTGAGATAATCAAAAGCGAAGAGGCACATTTTAGAAATAGAGCTGAATTTAGATTTTGGAAAAATTATGATGACGAAGATAATCCAACACTTTCCTATGGGATGACTAGTTTTGATAAAGATATTGTAGAAGTTGATAACTGCTCAATAGTTTCAAAACAAATAAGTAATCTAATGCCAAAACTTTTAGAAAAGATTTCAAAAGATGAAACACTACATTATAAGATATATTCTGTAGAGTTTTTAGGCTCTACTACTAATGACATGTTAGTAACTTTAATTTATCATAAAAAGCTAGATAGTGAATGGGAAATAAAAGCTAAACAGATACAAGAAGAGCTAAATATAAGAATAATAGGAAGAAGTCGTAAGCAAAAAATTGTTTTAGATGAAGAATATATAAAAGAAGAACTAAAAATCAATAATGATAATTTCAAGTTTCATTACAAAGAAGGAGGTTTTACTCAACCAAATACAAAAGTAAATATTAAGATGATTGAGTGGGTTTTAAATAATATAGAGACAAAAGACGATTTGTGTGAGCTATATTGTGGGGGAGGAAACTTTACCATTGCTTTATCAACTAAATTTAATAAAGTATTAGCAACAGAGATTTCAAAAACTTCAATTAATTCTGCACTTAAAAACTGTGAGCTTAATAATACTAACAACATTACGTTTATAAGAATGAGTTCAGAAGAGTTTGTTGAAGCCTTAAATGGTGTTAGGGAATTTAGAAGACTTAAAGATGTTAATCTAAAAGATTATAACTTTTCAACTATATTTGTTGACCCTCCAAGGTCAGGACTTGACGAAACTACTACAGAACTAGCTAAAAATTTTGAACAAATCATATATATTTCCTGTAATCCTGAGACATTGCACAGAGATTTAAAAGAATTAACTAAAACGCACCAAATCTTAAATTTAGCTTTATTTGACCAATTTTCCTATTCTAAGCATGTTGAAACAGGAGTAATTCTTAAAAAATCTTGTTAGAATTTAGCATATAAGCTGTTACAAGGTTGGAAAAATGAAAATAAACACAAACATAGCTTCGCTAAATGCACAAGAAGCAGCAACAAAAACTAATAGTAAGATTGCTAGTTCACTAGAAAAACTTTCTACTGGATTGAAAGTAAATAAAGCTAGTGACGATGCATCTGGGTTAGCAATTGCTGATAAACTTAGAACTCAAGCTACTTCTATTGGTCAAGGTATTGACAATGGTAACTCTGCAGTTGCACTAATACAAATTGCAGATAAATCAATGGCTGAACAATCAAACATACTTGATATTGTTAAAGCTAAACTTATTCAAGCTAATACTGATACTACTTCTGATGATGGTAGAGAAGCTATTAGAAAAGATATAGTAAAACTATTGGAGCAGTTAGATAATATCGCACAACAAACAAGCTATAACGGTATTACTTTATTACAAGATAGTTATGACAGTATGCAAAGTTCTAGAGAACTAAGTTTTCAAATTGGTGGAAATAAAGATGATATTATGCAAAGTTCATATATCCAATCTAATAGTGTAGGACTTGGTGGTGGAACAGAAGCTATAGATCAAGTTTCTGGCTCAAGTAATAGAAATAATATAATCTCTCAAGGTTTATCAACTATATTTAGTGCAGATGGAACAAATGCAGTAACTCTTGATGGATATGCTACAGGTACAGCAATAAATGCAAATGTTTCTGGAATTACAGGTGAACTTACATTTAATGGCTCAGCAGGAACAATTAGTAATGCAGATGCAAATACTCAACTTATTTTAGAAACACTAGGAAACATCGATACTGCAACAGCTGTATCAGGTGGAAATATAAGTTTCACAGCAACATTAAATGGTACAACAAGTAATTTAACAGTTGCGCAAGCGCAGGCATTTACTGCAGCATCTGGTACATTAACAGCAACTGTTAAAGTTAGTGATATCAATAATAATGTTTTAGGTGACTTTTCAATAAGTACTTCTGGCGGAGCAGCAGGTATTGCATCAGCAATTACAATTAATCCAGGAGCAATTGTAAATGGAATTCAAGCTGATCCTTCATTTTCAATTGCAACAGGAGCAGTAATAGACTTAGGTGGTAACTCAATAAACTCATTAGCAATCAATAGTACTATTGATACTTATAGCGTGGGAGCAATGACTATCGAGCAAAGTTCTGCATCAGGAAGTATTACCTTTGGAGCAACCGCACAAAACTTAATGATTGAAAATAACAATAGTGCAGTTGGAGAAGAGCTTAAAATAACTACAGGAATAAATGGTGATGGAGCAACAGGTACAATCTATGGTGGAGGAACACTATCTGGATTAAAAGCTTTAGAAACAGGACAATTAACAAAGATGCAAGCAGATAAGTATCAAGGTATTGTAGATGCAGCACTGAGTCAAATGAATATTTATAGATCTGACTTAGGTTCTACTCAAAATCAAATTGAGTCAGCAGTAAGAAACTTAATGACCCAAGAGACTAATGTACGAGCTGCAGAATCTGTTATTAGAGATGTTGACTATGCTGAAGAATCTGCAAACTTCAATAAAAATAATATCATTTCACAAGCTGGTTCATACGCAATGACACAGGCTAATTCTGTTCAACAAAACGTATTGAGACTTTTACAATAGTAAATAGTCGTTAAAGTAGCAGTTTAGCTGCTACGATATACATTTCCTCGAAAAGGTTCTTAGACTGCTTTAATAGGAACTAAATTTATATAAAGATTCAAAAGAGAGTTTAAAAGCTCTCTTTTTTTATTGTCTTATATATTTTTAAACTAGTTTTAAGAATTGGTATGTAATAATTATATTTACAAAGTAGGGATTAATTGATTCCAAAGAGTTTTACTCTATGCTCACTAACCTGAGAATGTTTCCGTCGTGATTTATCACAATGTGTCATAATTAAAAAGGATTTATTATGAGAATTAATACTAACGTTGCTTCATTAAATGCAAGAGAAGCAGCAACAAACACACAAAATAACATTGCAAGTTCATTAGAAAAACTTTCTACTGGGTTAAAAATTAACAAAGCATCTGATGATGCATCTGGTTTAGCAATTGCTGATAAACTTAGAACACAAGCTAGTTCTATTGGTCAAGGTATAGATAATGGTAACTCTGCTGTTTCTTTAATCCAAATTGCTGATAAATCAATGTCAGAACAATCAAATATTCTTGATGTTGTTAAAGCTAAATTAATTCAAGCAAATACTGATACTACTTCTGATGCAGGTAGAGAAGCAATTAGAAAAGATATCAATAAATTACTTGAACAATTAGATAATATCGCTCAACAAACTAACTATAATGGTACAACTTTATTACAAGGTGGATATGACGAAACTAAAGGTTCTGATCAATTATCATTCCAAATTGGTGGAAATAAAGATGATATTATTGAATCAGCTTCTATTCAATCAAACTCATTAGGTCTTGGTGGAGGAAGTGAAACAATAGATCAAACTTCTGGTTCAAGTACTAGAAATAATATTATTTCACAAGGTACATCTATGGTTGTAACTGGTGATGGTACAAACGATATTACTATTGATGGTTTCTCTTCAGGTACTTCACTTGATGTTAACTTATCTGGAATTTCAGGTGCTATTACAATTGCAGGTGGTGCAGGAACTATTAGTAATACAGATTCTGTTACACAATTAGTTTTAGAAAAACTAGCTGCGGCTTCTGGTGGAACGTCTGTAGAAGTAAATGATATCAATGGTAACTTTATTGGTACATTCTCAATATCTTCTGGTGGTTCAATTACAAAAGTTCAAGCAAGTTCAATTAATGGTATTGCTGGTGAAGTTACATTTACAGTAACATCTGGTACTACAATTAATCTTGGTGGAAATACAATTGATACAGTTAATAACTCATCAACTACAACAAGTGGAGCAAGCCCAGCATTATTGAGTACATTTAGTATTGGTTCTATGCAAGTTACACAAACTTCTTCATCTGGAAGTTTAACAATTAGTGGAAATGCACAGAATTTAAATATTACTAACTTAAATAGTTCAAATGGCCAAGAAATTACTGTTACTACAGCTGCAAGTGGTGGTTCAATTACAGGGGGAGCAACGCTTTCTGGATTAAAATCTTTAGCTGCAAACCAATTGACACGTGAACAAGCCGACAAATTCCAAGGTGTTGTTGATGCTGCAATTTCTCAGCTTAATACATACAGAGCAGACTTAGGTTCAACTCAAAATCAAATTGAATCTGGGGTTAGAAACTTAATGACTCAAGAGACAAATGTAAAAGCTGCCGAGTCTATTATTAGAGATGTTGATTATGCTGAAGAGTCTTCAAACTTCAACAAACAAAATATTATCTCTCAAGCTGGATCGTATGCTATGAGTCAAGCTAACTCTATCCAACAAAATGTATTGAGACTTTTACAATAGTAAATAGTCGTTAAAGTAGCAGTTTTACTGCTACGATATACGTTTCCTTAAAAATGTATTAAGATTATTACAATAGTATTTAATCTTAACTCTTTTAAAAGTAGTATCCTTTTGGGTACTACTTTTTTTATCTCTTTTAAATTACAAAAAACTCTTTTCCAAAATTATAATATATTGTCAGAAAACATCAAACATATATAGGTTAAAATATCTAACAACATAAAAATAGGAAGTAAGCTAATGACAAATATAATATTGTGCGGAGGAAGTGGAACAAGGCTATGGCCAATTAGTAGAACACTAATGCCCAAACAGTTTGTAAAACTTTTTAATAATAAGTCTCTTTTCCAGCTTACAGTAGAACGAAATTCAGAATTATGCAAAAATCAATTTATAGTTTCAAACTCAGAACAATATTTTTTAGCATTAGATCAATTAGAGGAGATAATAAAAAAAGATACAAAAGTATCTTTTGATTCAGCGAATTTAAAAGTAAATAATAAATATCTTTTAGAACCAATAGGAAGAAATACCGCTCCAGCTATTGCCTTAGCATGCATGGCTTTAGAAAAAGATGAAATAGTTTTAGTAACACCTTCCGATCATCTAATAAAAAATGAAATAGAATATAAAAAAGTAATAAATCAAGCAAAAGAGTTTGCCTATGACAATAAATTAGTAACCTTTGGTATTACTCCCACATTTGCAGAAACAGGATATGGATATATAGAATCAATAAATAGCTTTAATGTAAAAGCATTCCATGAAAAGCCTGATTTTAAAACTGCAAGTAAATATTTTGAAGAAGGTAACTATTATTGGAATTCTGGAATGTTTTGTTTTAAAGCAGGAGTTTTTCTTGATGAATTAAAAATTCATTCTCCTGAAATTTATAATGATTCTTTAATAGCATTTAATAATGCTTCTAATGAAAATTCATTAATTAGAATAAAACATGATGATATGTTAAATATCAAAGAAGACTCAATAGATTATGCAGTTATGGAAAAAAGTGATCTTGTAAAAGTAATTCCCTCAGATATTTCTTGGAGTGATGTGGGAAGCTTTGATTCTCTTTATGATGAACTTCCAAAAGATGAAAATAATAATACAATAAATGATAATCATATTTCAATAGATTCTAAGAATAATCTAATCTATGGTAATGATAGAAAAATAGCGACAGTTGATATAGACAATTGTATTATAGTAGATACAGGTGATGCACTTTTAATATCTAAAAAAGGCTCTTCTCAAAAAGTAAAACAAGTCGTATCTGAACTTAAAAAAACTACTCAACTACATAATATACATTTAACTGGGCATAGACCTTGGGGTACATATACTATTTTAGAAGATAGCCCCGGCTATAAAATAAAAAAAATAGAGGTTAAATCAGGTAGTAGATTATCTTTACAAAAACACTTTCATAGAAATGAACACTGGATAGTAGTATCAGGATGTGCCACAGTTACAATAGAAGATAAAACGTTTACATTAAATCCAAATGAATCAACATACATAAAAGCTGGGCAAGTACATAGACTTGAAAACCAAGGTAAATTACCACTGATTATCATCGAAGCTCAGGTAGGTGAATATACAGGTGAAGATGATATAGTTAGAATTGATGATGATTTTAAAAGAAATTAGATAAAATAATAAATAATATGATTTAGGAAAAAGATGACAAAGAATAAAGTAGCACTAATAACAGGAATAACAGGACAAGATGGAAGTTACCTTGCAGAATTTTTACTAAAAAAAGGTTATGTAGTACATGGTATTAAAAGAAGGACATCTTTGTTTAATACAGATAGAATAGATCACCTTTATGAAGACCCACATGTTGAAAATAGAAATTTAATTTTACACTTTGGTGATATGACAGACTCTATGAATCTTACACGTATCATTCAAGAAGTACAACCAGATGAAATCTATAATTTAGCGGCAATGTCACATGTTGCAGTCTCATTTGAAACACCAGAGTATGTAGCAAATGCAGATGGAACAGGAACTCTTAGAATTCTTGAAGCTGTAAAATTATTAGGACTTACAAATAAAACAAAAATTTATCAAGCCTCAACAAGTGAACTTTATGGAAAAGTACAAGAAACACCTCAAAGTGAAACAACACCTTTTTATCCAAGAAGCCCATATGCAGTAGCAAAAATGTATGCTTATTGGATAACAGTAAATTATAGAGAAGCTTACGATATGTTTGCTTGTAATGGAATACTATTTAATCATGAAAGCCCAGTGCGAGGTGAAACATTTGTAACTAGAAAAATTACAAGAGCAGCATCTAAAATAGCTTTAGGACTTCAAGATAAACTTTACTTAGGTAATCTTGATGCAAAAAGAGATTGGGGTCATGCAAAAGATTATGTGAAAATGATGTGGATGATTTTGCAAGCTGATGAGCCAGAAGATTGGGTAATAGCAACAGGTCAAACTACTACAGTAAGAGACTTTGTGAGAATGGCATTTGAATATGCAGGTATTACTTTAGAGTTTAAAGGAGAAGGTGTAGAAGAAAAAGCTTATGTTGTATCTTGTTCAAATCCAGATTATAAAATAGAAATAGGAAAAGAAGTAGTTTCAGTTGATCCAAGATACTTTAGACCAACTGAAGTTGATTTACTTTTAGGAGATCCTACAAAAGCAGAAACAAAACTTGGCTGGAATAGAGAGTATAAACTACAAGATTTAGTTAATGATATGATGAAATCAGATTTAAAACTAATGACAAAAGATGTTTACCTTAAAGATGGTGGATACAAAACTATGAGTTACTTTGAGTAAGATGAAAAAGAATAGTAAAATATATATAGCTGGGCATAGAGGACTTGTAGGTTCTGCAATAGTAAAAAATCTAGTTTCAAAAGGATATACAAACTTAGTATGTAAAACACATAAAGAATTAGATTTACTAAATCAAAGTGTTGTAGAAAAGTTTTTTAAAGAAGAAAAACCAGAATATGTAATACTAGCTGCAGCAAAAGTTGGTGGAATAATTGCAAATAATACCTATCGTGCAGATTTTATTTATGAAAATTTACAAATTCAGAATAATGTAATTCATCAAAGTTATCTTCATAAAGTAAAAAAACTTCTTTTTCTAGGAAGTACATGTATTTATCCAAAGAATGCTCCTCAACCAATGAGTGAAGATAGTTTATTAACATCTCCCTTAGAATATACAAATGAACCTTATGCCATTGCAAAAATAGCAGGTATTAAGATGTGTGAAAGTTATAATATACAATATGGCACAAACTTTATATCTGTAATGCCAACAAACCTGTATGGACCAAATGATAACTTCGACCTTGAAACTTCACATGTCTTACCTGCACTTATTAGAAAAATTCATTTAGCAAGACTTTTAAATGAAAAAAAATATGATGAAGTAATTAAAGACTTACATGTAAATACTATAGAAGAAGCAAAGACTTATCTAAGCAAATTTGGAGTAACTGAAACCCAAGTTGAGATTTGGGGTTCAGGAAAACCACGAAGAGAATTTCTTTATTCAGAAGATATGGCTGATGCTTGTGTCTTTTTATTAGAGAATAGAGACTTCAAAGATACCTATTCTTTAAAGAACAAAGAAATAAAAAATACTCATATAAATATTGGTACAGGCGTAGATATATCTATTAAGGAACTTGCAGAGCTTATACAAAGTATCATTGAGTTTAAGGGTAACTTAGTTTTTAACACTAGTAAACCAGATGGAACAATGATTAAATTGACAGATTCTTCAAAACTTCAATCACTTGGGTGGAAATATAAAACTGAATTAGAAATTGGAATTAAAATTATGTATGACTGGTATAAAAAAATGAAGAATAATTGTTAACTATTGGTTACAAATTCAGCTATCTTTAGTGCAAACATGGTAAAATAAATACCAAAATAAAATTTCTATTTACTTTGTAAAGGGATTTATCCAAGGTATCAAATGTCATTAGATCAAGTTCAACAAAAAGCGCTACAAACTTACGAAAAAAATCTAGAATACTTTAAACAAAATCATCCTGATATATATAAAAACCTAGAACTTTATGCTGCAGCTATTGATTTGGGACAAATAACACCTCAGTTTGAACTTCAATACTTAAATACACACTTTGATATCGTAAATCCAAATACAAAACAATTTTTATACACACAAAATTCAAATGAAGTATCTAAAAAAATAGCTGATGATATAAGTTATGATGCTACTATAAATAGTTTTAAAGCATATTATGAATTTAAATATAATGATACTGTAGCAAAAACAGCACTTGAACAAGATATTTTAGCACCGCATACAATAGGGAATGCCCCTGTTATTAATTTTGTGGATAAAAATTTACCAAATCCTCAAAATCTAAATGAAATTCATAAATTTATTATTTTTGGAGTTTTACTTGGAATTCATATTCCACTAATACATCAAAAGTTAAATTCAAAAGTTTATTTAATAGTTGAACCAAATTTAGAATTTTTCAGATTATCTTTATTTGTAACTGATTATGCAGAGTTGGCTAAACAGACAATACTATTTTTCTCAATTGCACAAAATGAGTTTGAGTTTAAAAAAACCTTTGAAGCTTTTTATGGTGAACTATTTATTTTTAATCATTATTTAAAATTTGTAAACTTATCTTCTGGTTCAGATATTTATATGAAAACTATCCAAAACTTTTTGGTCTCACAAGCGCATTTATTGTACTCTTATGATAGAACTTTTTTAAGTATTAGTAGAACAAACTCATATATTAATCAAAACTATAGATTATTAAATATAAAAACTAAACAAAACATAAAGCCATTTGAGAAGCCTATTCTTTATCTTTCTGCTGGTCCATCATTACAAAATAATATTGAATTTGTAAAGAAAAACCAAAACTATTTTACAATAGTCGCTATTTATGCAACTATGCCAATTTTAGAAAGAAATGACATAAAACCTGATATCATAACTCAATATGACGAACAAGATATACAAGTTTTAAATACTCTAGATAAACTAAAAGATATAAACTATTTCAAAGATACAATATTTATTTTTGCATCACACGTAAATGCAAAACTAATGAACTCTTTTCCAAAAGAGAACATTTTTATTTTTCAAGCAATGTTTGAGCTAAAAGAGAACTTTGGAACTTTGACAAGTCCAAGTATTGGAGAGCTTACCTATGCATTACTTTTATTGTTTAGAGGAAAAGAGATTTATTTATTAGGTCTTGACTTTGCAATGGATGTTGAGTCTGGGGATACACATATAGAAGGGCATTCGGGTTCTGGAGCATTTAATAAATTAAAAGAGTTAGAAGACTCTGATGATAAAAACTACTCATTTAGAAAAAATACAATTATAGTAAAAGGTAACTTTCTACCTGAAGTAAAATCAGTACCGGTATTTAAAACAAGTATTGACACATTTACTCAATTTACAGAGATGTTTAAAGAAGTTAATCAAAATGTTTATAACTTATCAAACGGTGCATACTTGAGTGGTACAACACCTTTAAAAATAGAAGACATAAATTTTTCAAACTTTGAAGAAGAAGATAAAAAGATAGTAAGAAACAAACTATTTAATAGTTTTACTGATATAAGTGAAGCTGGTTACAATAAAAAAGATTTAGAAAAATTAAATTTAAAATTAAGTGGTGTAAAAAAAATAAAGAAAAACATAGAGCAGTTCCAAAAAATTAAAAAATATAAAGATTTTGAAGAGTACAAAGGTCAATTAATCAATCTTATTCAAAATATTTTATTTGAAAAAAGTCACTGTGAAGACTTACAATCTATTCTAATCAACTATTCATCACATAATCTCCACCACATTTTCTATCTTTTTGATTTGGCAACAAATAATGATAAGAAAAAATATATCTATGAAATAAATAAAAATTTACTAACACAACTAAATAAAATAGTTGATACATATGTAATTTCAATCTCGTACTCAAGTGATGATAATAGTCTTACATTAAAAAAATTAAATAAATATTTAAAAGAGTATTCAATAAAAAAGAGTATCTATTCAGAACCATTTTTTAAAGAGTTGGTAGAAACTTCAAAAAGAGGATACCAATATGAATTTGAACCAAATTCTATTGGCTTTTTTGCTATTGAAGATAACCTTTCAAATAAAGATTTTATAAATTATGTAAAAGAAATACTAAAAAGATTTCCTGATGTACAATTAAAGCTTTTTTACTTTTTTGATTTCCAAAAAACTCAAGCACAATTTGTATTTAAACAAGAGTTAAGTAGAGTTGAATTATTAATTCCACACAATATTGATGACATAACTAAAAGTGTAGAACTGTGGCTTGAAACATATGACAATACTATAAACATAAAAAAGATAGATGATATAATTTTAAATAATTATGAAAATATTTACTCTTCAATGTTTACACAAATAGAATATGAATCTGCATTGAATAATAAAGAAGAGAGTGAAGAAAAAATACTTACTGACAAATTTGACTTAGCAAAAAAGATTAAAGATGATTTTATCTTACCAAACACAAAATACTTTGAATTTGCAAACAGTTTAAAATTTAACATTGATAAAGATTTGTTAAATGAAAAGTATCTAAAAGAACATGTAGGTTTTTTTGCAATTAAAGAAAATCTACAACAAGAGTTTGTAAATAAAATAGTAGAAATTTGTAATAAATTTCCTAATGTTAAATTTTCAGTTTTTTATTTTGATGACGAAACTGTAAAAGAGTTTATAAATATCTTTGGAATGGTTATAAATAGATTTAAATTTATTATTCCTAAAAATATTTATGACATTGTAGATAACATTGAAGTTTGGACACAAGCCTCAATTAAAAATCAGAGTTTTTTACTTAGTAAAATATTTACAATGATAAATTCTACTATTAATGCTTATCCAATAATTTTAAGTGAAGAATATCATATAAATGATATAAGTACAAATTATCTTGAATGCATAATAGAAAACTACAGTGAACTCAAGTTTAATAAAAGTTTATATAAACCTTTATCAGAGGATTACAAAAAAAGATATTCACAGAATACAATTAGTTTTTTACTTTGTGAAGACAACTTAAATGATATTGAATTTATACAATACCTTGATGATTTAATTGTAAAATATCCAAGTGTTACTTTTAAAGGACTATACTTTAGCTCTGTTAGACCAAATATAGATTCTATTTCTACTAAGGTTCAAGTGATTAAAGTATCTTCAATTGATGATATAATAAAAGAAACGGAAATTTTTATTTCTAATCATAAAACCTATCCAGTTCAAGGAGAAATTTTCTCAAAGATCACTTATAATTGTGAAAATATATTTACAACAGTATATGATAAAAATAAAAAATACATAGATATAAATCAATATGACAATGGTGAACATTATATTTTAAATAATTATGAAAAATTTGGCTACACGCATAAGGATATAATCAAATCAAATAATAATATACTTAAGTTAACAATTATTGGCATATTAAATAAAATGAATATTTCCAATTGCGACATTACCAAATTAAATGCGTATGACTTTACATATTATTCAACTATAGGGTACATTCTTGAAGAACCAAATCTAAAAGAATATTTATTTAAAAATAATTTATTGTTAAGGGAGTTAACTAATAAATAGTTTTTATTTATTAGTTCATCACATACTAAAAACTATTTTTTTTAATATAAACAGGTATCTTTTGGGAAAATGTTAGTTTTTTAATTTCTACATTTTTATCTCTAAAGAAATCATCTACTGCTTTTGTTTCACCTGGGAAAGTACCATAATCATCAAAAATAACAATACCACCCTTTACTATTCTATCCCAAATTTCACTTAATGCAACAATCGCAGGTTCATATATATCAGTATCAATATGAAGTAAAGAAACTTTTAAATGAGGATTTTTTTCAAAATAAGTAGGTAGTGTTTCTAAAATATCACCCTTTATCAATTCAAAATTTCTAAGTTTTTTGTAATTTAAAACTTTTTCTAGTTCTGTAGTGGAAATTGATTTATTTCCTGCATTATTTATAAACCTCTCTCTATACTCTTTGTCATTTTCATAATCTGTATTAGGAAAAGATTCAAAGGTATCAAAACCAATTACACTTCTAGAATCCTCATTTTCAAGTAAATTTCTAAAAGTTAACCACCTAATAAAAGAATTCCCTTTAAAAACTCCTGTTTCTATCACATCACCAGGTAAATCTTTAATCATATTATATAAGGTATAATGTGAAATCATCTTTCCAATTCTATCAATATCACTTGTTAAATAATATCCATTCTCATAATCAAATTTCTTATCCGTTTCATAGCCAAATAAATCCAACTTATTCCTTTTTACTTATATTTTCATTTTTTAAATTACAATAAAGATATCTTTATACGTATTTATCCTTAGAAACTATAATCAACATCTTTTTTGTTAGAGTATCTAGCTAAAAAAGTATATCGAACATTATTACTAACATTTAATCCAGATCTGTGCATTAAGTTAAAATTCATAATATACACATCACCTTGGATTGCTTCAGTAAATACATTGTTATTTTGATCATATCTTGAAATCACATTTTCAGGTATAGAAACTCTAAACTTTGTTTTTTCTTCAGGATTAATATAATATTCATCATGAATAACATATCCATTGCTGTGAGAACATGGAATCACTTCTAGTGCTCCACTCTCTTTTGAAACATCAAATAAAGGAACCCATACAACAACCGATTTACTTTTTGATATATTTTTATGATAATATCCACTCTCTTGATGCCAGGGTAAAGAAAATTTAAGATCTTCTTTTTTATATTTACTTGGTAAATCAACTCTTACGAAAAATGCATTTGTAGCAATACTTTTGTCATCTGGGCAAGAAGTTAATTCTTTATATCTATCTACAATTTTATTATTTGTCATAAAAGAATATAAATAATAACTACTATTTAATTGGTTAATGGCTTTTGTAGATAACTCTGGATCAATGTTAAATAAAAATATCATTCCCTCATGAGGTATCCTTTCATTAGGGATACAATCAAATTCTTCTTTTTTTATAGGCTCTAAAAAATTATTAGCAACATTAATAATTGAATCATTAACTAAATCAATTAATACTTCAATCTCATTATTTGAAAATAATTTATTATATTTAATAAAACCTTTTTCATTATATGCCTTCATATTCTAATCTCCAATTACTGCATAGGATGCCATTGATGAAAAATTCAACCTTTTTAATCTTAAGTTAGATAGTTTTAATGTTTCCATTAAAGCAATTGTTTCTCCTGGATAATCACTATGATTAAGCTCATCAAAAACTATTACTCCTCCTTTAGGAATTCTTTCAATTAATAATTCTAATGTATCTTTTGTAGGAGTATATAAATCTAAATCCATATATAATAATGAAACAACTAAATGTGGATTTTCTTCTAAATATTTAGGTAAAGTCTGTGAAATATCACCTTTTACTAGCTCTCCTTTTGGGATATGACCCAAAACTCTATTTTTATCATGAACTTCAAATGACCTATTTAATAAATCGTAACTCTCAAATTTTAACCCTCCAACTTTCATATGATCTGCATTACTAGTTTTGTCTTTCATATCAATACTTGGAAAACCTTCAAATGTATCAAAACCAATTACTTTTCTTGTATAGTGGTAAGGCTCAAAAATTGAACTAAAGTGATAAAAAGACATTATCCCTCTACCTCCAGCAACGCCACACTCTAAAATACTACCAGGAATATCTAGAATCAATTTGTATAATTCATACTTTTCTAAAAAACTTGTTATTGACTGTCTAGTTGCAAAAATAGGGAATATATTTAACATATCCATTAATGAGTTTTCACTCTCATGAATAAAGTCACTTAAACTTTCATAATAATTAAATTGTTCTTTTGTATTTCTTGTTAATTCTAGACTATTCAATACTTCACTTTTATTCATATTAATAACTCCATTTTATAAAATTCATTCTAGTTCTAATAATAAAATATTCTATAATTAAAAAGAACTTATAAAAATACTTATTATTTAAGGTTTAGATTGTACCATAATAACTATTTATTTATTTCTAAATTTTTCTAATAATATTATTCTGAATTAGCAAACCAATAAAATTATTTATATCTTTATATTTTAAGTTTATAATATTAGAAATATCAATTAAATCATTTTTCCCATCGCAATAAGTTATAAAATTTAATATATTTCCTATATTAGGATAATTATTTTTAGTGTATAAGTCCGAATATAAACCATCTATCTTATTTAACTGAGGTTCACATAAAATATTAGCCATATATATATAATTACATTCTAATGCTTCTATAATATTTATATAAGTTTTATATGCACCAAATAATCCTTGAGGAGAAATATACTCTAAATTATCTAAAGAAGTATGATATTCATCATATTCTCTATATTTAGTTCTCATTACTGAACACACTGGTAAATCGATCCCAGGAAAACAATATTGCCTTTCATCACTACCTCTATCCAAATAAGTATACTTTTTAAAATTTAAACAATAGTTTTCTAAAATATGTAAAGCTACCTTATCAGCAAGTGAATTACCCTGTCTAGAAGGAAGATAGCTAAAAGAATTATTATCTCCAACACAAGTAATCTGAAATCCTGAAATAACATTTCTTTTCATAACATCATGATTTTTACTTAAATACATTATAGAACCTATTGTTTCAGGAATAAATATTATTCGATATGTGTATCGTCTTACTTTAAGTTCTGAAATAAACTTTGCAAGATATGATGTTATTGCTGGCCCTGATAATTCATTATTTGCCATAGATGGATGACAAATATATGTAGACAAAAATATTTCTTTTTCTTCTTCTCCTTTTAAAATAACCTCTCCATAAGTTAAATAACCATTTTCTAGAGTAGTATCAATTTTTACTTTATAAATACCATCTTTTAATTTCTTATATTGGTTATAAGAAATACAAAATCCCCAATTTTCTTTATAATAAGAAGTTATGTAAGGAATAGAGTCTGGTTGCTTTTCTAAAAAATATAAATGTTTTTTTAATTCATTAAAAGGCATCTCTTTATTTAAAGGAATTGAATACCCAACTAAATGAAGGTTATTTTTTTTAAATTCACAAATTTTTTCTCCTTCTGGAGTTATAATATAAGCATCATTACAATTCCACTCTCTTGGGATCGTCCAATCAAAGCATTTAGTACCAGTCGGAATTTCATATATATTTAATTCTGGAATTATATCTTTTATATAATTTAAGGTCTGTCTAACTCCATTTCCTGTTAAACTTCTATTTAAAGGGAATAAGTCTTCTACAAATTGATATAAATTATCAGACATTTCTTTTAACTTCAATTTAAACCCTTTTTATTAAAAAGTCTTTCCATTCAGGTAATACTTCTTCAATTAAAGAATAAGTTTGTTTTGCAGTAATCAAAGAAATACTGCCTCTTCCTAACTTTACTTTTCTCCCAATATTTCTATCCATTGCTAACTTATCAAACTTTGAAAATTCAGCTTGAATATTTGATTCTAAATTTCTACAGTAATAAAAAACACTATGATCTATTATTTTATTATCTAAAATTGTTTTTCCATAAAAAAGAATATTCTTTCTATAATCAACTTCTAATTCTCTTTCTACATAATGTATATAAGTTGTTGCAGTATCCATGTTAAAGTTTACAAATTTTATATTTTTCTTGTACATTAAATCAAAAATACTCCCTTTACCAAAACAATCAGAAGATATAATATTATTCTTCAATATATTATTTACATTTCCACAAATTGAAACACTAAACAAAGGATCTAGGGTTCTGACAGAAGTATCTAACCCTCTTATTTTTTCCGCTAATAGCCCCATTTTTGAAGGAGTGTTTTTATAATCAAACACTTCACCATATCCATTACTTCTAAATGAATATGTAAAGGTAGGAACAATCCATGTTCCCGTATCACCAATTATTTCAAATAAGGAATCGTAAAAAATAGAAAAAACATTATCTTCCGTCATCCCACCGTAGGGAATACCAAAAAAAGAAAGGTTTGCATGAGAAAAAACAATATCCCCTTCTCTTAAACCTAGTTCAATTAAAGCAGCTTTAACATCTCTCTTATTATAATGCATCAACTTTATCTTTAACAACTTCTGATAAACTATTTACACTCGCAAAGACCAGTCTTCTATCTTGAAAATCATTTTCAGAAAAAGATATAAGAAATTTATTTTCCAATTCACTTATTAACTCAAAGGCCCCCAATGAATCTACGTATCCTTCTTCAAAAATATTTATATTTTCTTTAACCAATTTTATTTCAATTCCACTTTTATTAGATACCCATAATAATATAAAGTCTTTTATTTTATCCATACTATTTATTTCCTTTCATATTCAACAAATTCTATTATTTCATTGTTTAATGTATTTTTACAAAAAAAGACTTTTAATATTTTATTATTTATCTTCTTTTTAAACAATATAGTTAATTTAACTTCTTCTAATTCTTTCAATATCTTGTATTTGTCTTCTATTGTAGAGACAAGAAGACTTATACAGTTAACTCCTAAATTATCTAAATAACCAATACCTTTCATTTCTAGATTTGACTTTTCATAATTTATATCCATTTTCATTGTTGGTGCAATTGAATTTATTTTTATTGTAGTATTATCTAAAAAAAAACTCATATCAAAAGTTAAATTTTGATAAAAACTCTTAACACTATTAATATTATTATAAAATGATTTAATTTTTAATTCTTCTCCATTAAAACTTAACTTAAAAGTAGCTTTTTCTTTTAATACAGTTTTATATAATACAACTTCTATACTTGGGTTTTTGCCCTTCTTATAAAAGATCATGTCAGATATAATATTATTCTTATCACTTACAAATTCATAAACATCTTTATTAACTATTTTCTTTTCTTTAAAAGATATATAATAACCATTTGAAATAAGCAACTCATTAATTACCTTATAATTTAAATGATCACAAGCATAAACAATATGAGATAATCCGAAAATCAAATTAATTCTTTACAAAGAGTTTTTAATTTATTTTTATCTATTTTTCCACTATTATTTTTAGGTAGTTCTTTTATCATAAGCACATGAGATGGAATTTTTTTAGTACCCAGATTTTTTGAACAGAAGCTTTTAACCTTTGCCTTAATATCTTCAATAGTTTCTGTTACAATAAAAGCAAGAATGTCTTCTCCAAAAAGTTCATGTTCTAACCCAATAACAGCTACTTCTTTAACACCTTCACAATTTAATATAACATCTTCTATTTCCTTTGGAGAAATATTTTCTCCACCTCTAATTATAATATCTTTCTTTCTATCTGTTAAATATAACATATTATTTTCTATATACCCTATATCTCCCGTTTTAAAAGTATTATTTTTGATAATATTTTTAGACTCAATATCTTCAACTATATATCCATTCATTAAATAAGGAGTTTTAACAATTATTTCATTATCTTCATCAAAACTAACTTCTACACTTTTTAATATTTTCCCAACGGTATTTTCTAAATCTATAGTTTCTTTTGTTTGAGATGAAATAAAAAATGTTTCGGATAAACCATAGTTTTGTAAAGGTACTAAATTATATTTCTCTTTAAATTCTTTTTTTAATTTAAAAGATAATGGAGCTGTACCCACTAATGATAACTTTATCTTTTTTCTATAAATATCTAGTGTCTCTTTACTACTTTTATCAAAACGATTCATTATTGACATAATTGAAGGGACAAGCCATAATGTATTAACTTCATACTTATCTATTGTTTTTGATAAATTAGTAACCATTGAAATATTAAATTGTTTTGATAGTACAAATGAGGCACCATTCACAAAAGGTAAAAACATTAAATTGTAATAGCCCCCAAAATAAGTAAGGCTTAAATAATTTAAAAACCTATTACTTTGATCAATCCCTACCATCTCAGAAAATTCTAAGGCATTGTTATACAAATTAGATATTCTTTGCATTATGCCTTTTGGCTTTCCTGTTGTTCCAGAAGAGTGCATAATTATAGAAATATCATTTATCCCTAAATCATAAAACGGTTCTTTCTTCATGATTGTATAAGTAGAAAATTTGTTATAAGAATAGTCTATAGTTTGAATATTTGATATTGAAGTTTTACTAAAGTAATATCTTATACCTAAAGTATTTTTAAAATACTCTAATGCTTTTATTTCAGACTTATGATTTACAGGGACAGCTGTTGCACCTACATACATTAAAGCAAAATACAAAACAATAGTATCAAAATCATTATCTGTAATAACACATACCTTTTTACCATTGAAGTTTTCAATATCTTCCAAAAATGAACACATTTTTAGTACCAAAATATTAAATTCACTATAAGTATATTTTTGATCATTTATACTATCTATAACAAAAATATTATTCGAGTAAGTAATAAACTTATCTCTTAATTCTTTTGTTAAATTATTTTTAATATACATGCTTACCCTCATTAATAATAAGTTTGCCACTAATTTCTACACTAGGATTTAAAACAATGGTATCAAGGTGAAATTTAATAATATTTTCACCACCAATAGTTGAATTTGAACCAAACCCAATATGGAAAGTGTTATAGCACCCCTCATCCTCTAACATAAATCCTGACAATTTAGCTTTATAATTAAATCCGAATCCCAATTCTGCTGGAATTTTAGCTTTTTCTCCATATTTATTAAATAATTCCATAAGCTTTTTATCATTACATTTAATTACTCTTCCATTCCTTATTTCAAGTTTAATAGGCTTACTTAATACACCAAACCCATTATAAGGTATACTCCCATCAACAACCAAAATACCATTAGTGTCATCTTCTTTAATAGCAATATTAACTTCAAAATCAGGTGGAGAGGCTAATAAGAAGGATTTATTAATAAAGCCTGGACAATTATTAGATACTCTATTTGATATATCAAAAGTAATATCTGTTCCCATTTTTGTCTTTATTTTCACACTGTTAGAATTTTGTAATATTGAAGCTAGTTTATTTTGTTTTTTTACTATTTTATTAAAATCTAAATCAAAACAATCTCTGGCTAATAAATTAATTGAATAATCAGGCATACTTACAAATCTTTTCCCAAGTTTTGTAATGTTATATCTTTCTTTGGTATGTGCAATAGAATATTGAACTAATGAGATTATAATATCTGAGTCTAACATCATGCTATAAGCTGCATTAGAAATCTTTGTTTCTCCATGAACACTACCTGAATCTATTTCTGAGATAATAACGTTATCATTAGTTTGTATAATTGCAAATCTAAAAATAAGAGCCAATTCATATTTTGTTTTATCAAATAAAATTAAAACTTTATCATTTTTGGATATAGAAAAATATTTTTTAATAAGTAAATCAATATTTTTTAAAATGATTTCTTCCACTATAAATACCTTTTCATACAAATTGTTTCGAAAGTGTCCCAACCTTTTTCAAATACACACTCTTTCCATTTTATTTCTTGTTCTTTCAATTTTTTTAACTTTTCAATTAAAGAATTATTAATTTGTTCTTTATTTATTATTACAACGCCATCATCATCGCAAACTAGTATTGCTTTATTCAAGTTATTTTTTTGATCTAGAGCTAAATCTTCTAAATCATCAGTAAAAACTGGTTTACTATTAAAACATCCAATTGGATTTGTTCCAATATGCCAAATAGGAATTTTTAACTTTCTTAATTCTAAAGAGTCCCTTATCTTACCAGTTGTTACTATTGCTTTAGCTTTTTTCTTTTCAAAAATAAACCGCGTAACAATTTCTCCTATCAATGCTTTGTCTGTATTATCTATATTTTCTATAAATACTATGCTATTTTCTGGAGTATTAATAATATCATTATGTATCATCCAATTAGAATCTGCATATCCACAAGTATAAAATATCTCTCCTACTACATGATGACCTAAATTTAAAGGAACTACCCCCGAAACTCCACCAATTTTGCCCAATGCATCACTGACTTCTGATGTAGAGATCTCATTATTTTTTATAAAATCTATAACTTCATTATTCAATTTCTTTTCCTAAAATAAAAACCCACCAAAGAGGAAATTCTGTAGCAAAATAATACGCTCTTTCAGAATAGTCGTTTTTACATTCTTCTGCTGGTTTTGGTTCATAGATATCTTTTATATGATAACCAGATTTTTTAAATGCGTGGGCAACTTCTTCTAAAGTAGGAGTAACCTTCTGAACTTTATTTGAATACTCTGATACTACAGTGTAAGGTAATGTGCAATCACCTAACCATGGCATAAGCCAAAATACTCCATGAGGCTCAGTTATGTAGAGTTTACCTTTATCTTTCAAGTAATTCCGTACCATACTTAAAAAACTTTCTGGATTTGAAGTAGTTTTAGGATCAGGAGATACAAAATAAAAAAGTAACATATCACTTATTATTATATAATCAAAACTATCTATATATTCTTTATCTAAAATACCTTCTTCTATCTTTCCATGAATAAATCTTGATTTATTCCCAAATTTCTTACAATCATCAATAGCTACATCAATATATTTTTGATTAGGGTCAATTCCCACAACAGAAGCACCTTTAGAAAGTAAAATTCTTGAATAATAACCTGTTCCACATCCTATATCTAAAATTTTTTTATCTTTTATATCAAGTCCATCAAAATATTTATTAAAAAAATTAAGTTGAACATATTTGTACATATTCTCAAGTATATTATTATTTCTAAATTTTTGGGATGGCCAATATTTATCAGGAGAGACCTTGTATTTAACCATTAAATCATATCCAATTTGTTGATGAAAATTACCAATATGATTCATATCAAATAAATTTTCTTTGACTTTAAAAAAATTTTTATAATTTTTTTTGTTCTTAATTAAAATCTTCATATCAATTAAAACTTTTATTACTGTATCCATTCCTTTATGTAAAAGAGGAGTTTCCAGCTTTTTTTCTATCGCATATATTGAAGAGTTTTTTTCATTAAAATTCATAATTTCATTGTCATTAATACATGAGGGATCAGCCATCAATGAAAAAAATTGACTTGTTATAGATTTTTCTTCTAAAATCCAGTTTTTATCATTAAGTTCTTCATCTTCTGTTAAAGTATCATCCAAAAATTTATTAAGCATATAAAAAGTAGTATAGTTCAACTTAAAATGTTTTTTAATTCTTATGTTTGAAATAATCATACCATCATCACTATTTCTAGAATGAATTATATTATCATTATTAAAAATAAATTCCATATTATGTAAACCCTACTATTCAAATTACTAGGATTATAATCTATATGTTCTTACATCTGTATTATATTTTGAATCTTTAAAACTAAAATAACTCTTATTTTTGTTTTAGATTTAATAAGTAAATTATCAAATTTAATTAGATAGAATATACAAAATAATCAAAACCTAAAGAAGAATAAATGAAAAGAGTATTAATAACAGGTGGAGCAGGATATATAGGCAGTGTATTAGTTAAGTTACTATTAGAAAAAGATTATTTTGTAAGAGTATTAGATAATCTTTCTTTTGGTGGTGAATCAATCATAGAGCTGCTAAATAATAACCATTTTGAATTTGTAAAAGGTGATATTAGAAATAAACAAGATTTAACTAAATCTATGCAGAATATAGATTATGTTGTGCATTTAGCATCTATAGTAGGAGATCCTGCTTGTGCTATAAATCCTGAGCTAACTAAAGACATAAATTTAAATGGAGCAAAACTAACCTATGAGGTAGCTAATAAAATGGGAATTACAAAATTTATATTTGCTTCAACTTGTAGTAACTATGGAAAAATGAAAGATGAGAATGCATTTGTTGATGAAAAGTCAGAATTAGTTCCAGTTTCATTATATGCAGAAACAAAAGTAAAATTTGAAAAATACTTATTATCTCAGGACAAAACTAATATTGCTAAACCCACATGTCTTAGATTCGCAACAGTATATGGGTTATCTTCAAGAATTAGATTTGATTTAACAGTAAATGAATTTACAAAAGATTTAGCGATGGGAAAAGAACTTGTTATATTTGGTGAGCAGTTTTGGAGACCTTATTGTCATGTTGTTGATTTATCAAGAGCAGTGATTACGGTTATTGAGGCAGATGATAAAAAAGTTTCATTCAATGTATTTAATGTAGGAGATACAAACGAAAACTATCAAAAACAGATGATTGTTAATGAAATCAAAAAACAACTACCCAAAGCAAAAATAAAATATATAAAAAAGGATGAAGATCCAAGAGATTATAGAGTTTCATTTGAAAAAATAAGAAAAGAACTAAATTTTAAAATCACTAAAACAGTGCCTGATGGTATTAAACAAATTATTCAGGTAGTAAACGAAGGTTTTATAAATAATCCAGATGATTCAAAATACAAAAACATCTAAGTTATCAAAATGCAAAATATAATTAACTTTATAAAACAAACTTTTAATAACAAAAGTTTTTTACCTCTTCATGAACCAATTTTTATTGGAAATGAAAAAAAATACTTAAATGAATGTATTGATTCAACTTTTGTCTCAACAGTAGGTAAATATGTGGATATCCTTGAATCTGAATTTGCAAAAAAAGTGGGAAGTACTTATGCAATAGCAACAGTTAATGGTACTGCTGCTTTACATATTTCATTACACTTAGCAGGAGTAGAAAGAAATACAGAAGTCATAACCCAAGCTCTTACTTTTATAGCAACTTGTAATGCAATAACTTATTGTGGCGCAAAACCTATATTTATTGATGTCGACTTAGAAACAATGGGTATGAGTCCAAAATCTTTAAAAAAGTTCTTAGAAAGAAACTGTGAAGTAATAAATAATAACTGTATAAATAAAGTAACAAAAAAAACTATAAAAGCGTGTGTTCCAATGCATACATTTGGTCATCCATGTAAAATTGATGACATAAAAAAAATATGTACTAAGTGGCATATTAATTTAGTTGAAGATAGTGCGGAAAGTTTAGGTTCTATTTATAAACAAAAGCATACTGGAACTTTTGGAAAATTTGGAGTATTTTCATTTAATGGAAATAAAATAATCACTTCTGGAGGTGGTGGAATAATAGTTACAAATGATGAAGAACTAGCAAGAAAAGCAAAACATATTACAACAACAGCTAAAAAATCCCATAAATATGAATATATACATGATGATATAGGCTATAATTATAGAATGCCTAATATTAATGCTGCATTGCTAGTAGCACAAATGGAAAACTTAGACAAATTTTTAAAATCTAAAAGAAAATTAGCAAACATTTATAAAAAATTTTTTTCGGATAAAAATATAACTTTTGTAAGAGAACCAAAAAAATCAAAATCAAATTATTGGCTAAATGCCATTTTATTAAGTGATCAAAAACAAAAAAAACAATTCTTAGAATTTACAAATAAAAATGGAGTGATGACCAGACCAATTTGGAGAATTATGAGTGACCTTGAAATGTTTAAAGACTGTCAAAAAGATGATCTAATAAATACCAAATATTTAGAAGAAAGAGTTGTAAATATTCCAAGCAGTGTAAGAATATGACAAAAGAAAAGATAGTTCTTATTGGAGGAGGAGGACATTGCCGTAGTGTAATAGACGTAATTGAACTGGAAAATAAGTATGAAATACTTGGAATAATTGATAAAAAAGAAAATTATGGTAAAAAAGTATTAAATTATAATATAATTGCTTGTGATGACGAATTAAAAAATATTTTAAAAAAATGCAAAAATGCAGTAATAACAATTGGTCATATAAAATCTAATAAAATACGAATTGATCTATTTAATAAATTAAAGAATATAGGCTTCAACTTACCTGTAATAATTTCTCCTTTATCCTATATCTCTGCACATTCACTCATTGAAGAGGGTTCTGTAGTTTTACACCATGCTTTAATCAATGCAAATGTAAAAATTGGGAAAAATTGTATAATCAATACTAAAGCTCTAATTGAACACGATGTAATTATTGAAGACAATTGTCATATATCAACTGGAAGTATTATAAATGGAGGAGTAAATGTACAAGCAAATACTTTTGTTGGAAGTAATACAACTACTAAAGAATATATAAGTCTAACAGGATTTATTAAAGCTGGTAGTATACTAAAATGAAAAAAGTTGCTTTTTTAACAACAATTTTTCCAACTGATATTTCATATATAGAAGATTTTTTTGATTCATTACAAAAACAAACTTATAAAAATTTTGATATTATTGTGGTAAATGACAATTATAAAAATTTTGAAAAAATCAAACAATCCTATTCAAAGTTATCTATCATTGAATTAAAATATACAAATTGTATTTCAAAAAATCGCGAATATGGAATAAACTATTGTATAAAAAAGCAGTATGACATCATAATATTTGGAGATATTGATGATTTATTCCATAATAATAGAGTTGAAGTATCAATAAATTTATTAGGAAATAATGATATTGTAATAAATGATTTAAGCTTATTCAATTTCCATGGTATTTATGAAGAAAACTATATTTCAAATAGGCTTTTAAATCAATCTACTATAAATTATGATTTTATTAAAACCAAGAATATTTTTGGTTTATCTAACACTGCAATTTCACTAAAAGGTGTAGATAAAATTTTTATTCCAAAAAAAATAATTGCAGTAGATTGGTATATATTCTCTCTGCTAATAATAAATGGTGCAAAAACAATATTTACTAATGATACAACAACTTATTATAGACAATACGATAACAATTTAATTGGCTTAAAAGAATTAAGTATTAATGATTTAAAAAAAGGTATTGAAGTTAAAATAATCCATTATGAATATTTATTAAAGATTTTTGATGATAGTATACTAAAAGAAGAATTAGATAGGTTAAAAAACCTAACAGATATCCAAAAAATCAAACAAAATAAAATAATAAACCCTCTTTGGTGGGAATTAATTTAAAAGGTAATAAGTTAAAATGAAAATACAATTAACAGATAATAAAGAAATTTATAATTACTGTAAACCTTATATTATTGCAGAAATAGGTTCTAATCACAATGGTGACATAGAACTTGCTAAGGCAATGATTGACGAAGCTATAAAATGTGGCTGCGATTGTGTTAAGTTTCAGTCATGGGACACAAATAGCCTAATAAGTGAACCAGAATATAAAGCTAATACTACATACGCGGACTCCAAAAAAAAACACTTTGGTTCTTTACGAGAAATGGTAGAAAAATATTATTTAAGAAAGGATCAACATTATGAATTAAGAGACTATTGTATAAAAAAAGGGATTGATTTTAATTCCACCCCATTTAGTAATGAAGAAGTTGATTTATTAAATGATTTAAATGTTCCTTTTTATAAAATTGCATCTATGGATATAAATAATATTCCTCTTCTAAAATACATAGCAAAGTTTAATAAACCTATTGTACTTTCAACAGGGATGGCCTCATTAGGAGAAATTGAAAATGCAATAAATACTATAGAAAAAGAAAATAATTTTAAAATAATTTTACTCCATTGTATATCAATTTATCCACCGTTAAATGAACAAATTAATTTAAATAATATTTTGATGTTACAAAATACATTTACATATCCAGTGGGTTTTTCAGATCATTCTATAGGGTTTTCAATTCCTTTAGCTTCCATAGCTTTAGGTGCTTGTATTATAGAAAAACATTTTACTATTGATAAAAACTTACCAGGTTGGGATCATGAAATATCAGCTGATCCTACAGAAATGGAAATAATTGTTAAAGAATCTAAAAATATATCTGAATCTTTAGGTAGCTTCAAAAGAATTATTTCAGAAGATGAAGAAGAAAAAAAGAAAAAATTTAGAAGAAGTATCATATTAAAAAATAATTTACAAAAAGGGCATATCATTACAGAAGAAGATTTAGTATTTAAACGTCCAGGGACAGGTTTTATACCAAATGAGGCTCAATATATAATTGGCAAAAAGCTACGAAAAAATTTAGCTAGTGAACATATTCTTAAAAAAGAGGATTTTGATTAAAATGATTGCTTTAATTCCTGCAAGATGTGGGTCAAAAGGTTTAATAAAAAAAAATATAAAAGAATTATTAGGGAAGCCTATGATTGCATATACAATTGAGGCAGCATTAAAATCAAAATATATTTCTGAGGTAATTATTTCAACAGATTGTAGAGAAATAGAAGAAATTGCGCTAAGACTAGGTGCAAAAAGTTATTTCTTACGTCCTGAATACTTAGCATCTGATGAAGCAAAAGCAGTCGATACCTATATTTATACTATAGAAAAATTAAATTCTGATTTTAATCATACAATAAATAATATTATTATATTACAACCAACTTCGCCATTAAGAACAACCGAAGATATAGATAATGCAATTGAACTATTTAAAAAAAAGCATGCGGATAGTGTTATAAGTTATACAGAAGAACATCATCCAATTGTATGGCATAAATACATAACTAAAGAGAAAAAGTTTACTAATATTTTTGATGATAGTATATTAAATCGTCAAGAGATAAAAAAAAGTTATTATCCAAATGGTGCAATATTTATTTTTAAATATGATTTAATTAAACATAAAACTTATTACAATGAAAATTCTTATGCCTACATAATGCCAAGAGAAAGATCAATAGATATTGATGAAGAAATAGATTTTAAGTTTGCAGAATTTTTAATGAAGGGTACGTATGAATAAAAAATTAATTTTCTCCAATAACACTAAAATAAATGAAGCAATTAAGTTGCTTGATGAAAATGGCAATGGCATATTACCAGTTGTAAATCTAAGTAATGAACTTACTGGTTTAATTACTGATGGAGATATTAGAAAAGCTATTCTAAATGAAAAATTAGATCTAAAATATATAATTAACAAAAATCCATATAAACTTCATATAAATTCATCTAAAAATCAAATTATTAACTATTTAAAAAAGATTCGAAGAAGGCATATACCTCTAGTTGACAATGACAATAAATTTATTAAAATTTTTACATTAGATGAAATAGAATTTAACTTAAAAAACAATTGGATAGTCATAATGGCAGGTGGATTAGGAACAAGACTAGGAGAACTCACAAAAAATATCCCAAAGCCAATGTTAAAAATAGGGAATAAACCAATATTACAACATATAATAGAAATGTTTACCAGTTATGGGTTTACAAAATTTATTATTAGTGTAAATTATAAATCAGAAATAATTAAAAATTATTTTAAAGATGGTAATGAATTTGGAATTGAAGTAAAATATCTTGAAGAAAAAAAAAGATTAGGTACAGGTGGAGCATTGAGCTTAATAGATTTAGATATTAATGAACCATTTTTTGTAACAAATGGGGATGTAATCACATCCCTTGATTTTAATGAGATGCTAAATGAACATTTATATTCAAAAGCAAATGCAACTATGTGTGTAAAAAAAGAAACCTATCAATTACCCTATGGAAATGTTTCAATGGATGAAGAACAAAATATTATAGAGATGAAAGAAAAGCCAATTTATTCATTTTTTATAAATACGGGTATATACATTTTTGATCCTATTATTTTAAAATATATACCAAAAAATGTTTTTTTTGATTTACCCGAAGTTTTTGAACTTCTAAAAAAAGATAATAAATCAACAAAGACTTTTATCATGGATAGTTACTGGGTAGATATAGGGAAAAAAGAACAATATGATTTAACATCAAAAAAATTCAAGGACTTTTTATGAAACTTCAAGAAGAATTGCCCTATAAATTTGTAGCGTCATCCTTATTTTTAGAAGATAATAAAAATCATATCGCACTAGATAATTACATTAAAATTAATAATCCTAATTTCAATATTAAATTAAACCCTATTCTCAGAAAAACAAAAAAAGATTGGATTAAAAGTGAATCATACATCAATAAAAAAACAGAACAATATACAAAGATTATTTCACAAAGATTAAATACTATTCATGAAAAAAATTATTCAGATAAATATTGGTCTCAATTTTTTTATATTGGATTAAAAAGATATATTACATTAGTTTATGAATTTTTCTCTCAAGTAGAATCTCGTTTTGATATTAATAACCAATCAATAACTCTTTTGTCAAAAGATAATTTTTATACACCTTTTGATTTAGAAGACTTGAGAGATTATCTTTCAAATTCTGAATTTGCACAAGAGCAACTATTTCATGTATATTATGAATTATTTCATAATAAAACACAATCTATAGTTGAATTTGAAAATGAATACAAGATATCAAGATCAAAATTTAAGAATTACAGTGAAAGTATGTTTTTACAGAATAAAATACTAGAAAAGGTAGAAATATTAATTTTTGGTGTTGCATCTGATAAAAATAGTTTGAAACAATTAATGAATATAACTAATAACAAAGTATTTCATCAAGAATTCACAAGCCATTTTTATGAAAATATCATTAAATTAGATAAGAAGAATCGTCTTTTTCTAAGTTCAAAAATAGATTGTTTTGATAAATTTGATTTATTTTTTTGGAAAACATTAGAAACTCTTTGCCCCACAGTATTTCTTGAAAGTTTTAAAAATATAAATAATTATTATACTAGTCATATTAAAATGTTAAAAAACTTAAAATATATAGTTTCAGAACAATGGATAAGTCAGCACCAATTATCTATATTTATCGCATGCTTAAGAGAAAAAGGTGTAAAATTACTTTGTAATGAACATAATGGATTACAACATATATTTTTAAATAATTCTGTTAATAGTTTTATTAACATTGTAGATCTATATCTAACACAAGGATGGTATGAAGAAAAATACAATAAAAATAATAATTTAATATCGACAGGTATTATGCATGAAGGATACGATAGGTCAAATATTAAACTTAATTATATCCATTCAAATCTAAAAAAAATACTTTATATGACTGCTCCAGCATATGCAAAAAAGACAAACTTTAATAGTATAAACTTTTGTACAGGAGAAGACTCAAAATATTATTTTACTTTTCAAAAAAGATTTTTTGATCACCTCTCTAGTAATCTAATTAAAAATATTACTTATAGAACAGCTCCTATTTTCCTTACTAAAAAGTGGCTTGTATCAAATCCCAAGTATTTTCTTAAACAATATTTAAATAATCTAGAAATTGATAATCACAAAAAGAATGGTTTAGAAGCGATGCTTGACTCTAAACTTGTAATACTAGATTACATTGGTTCTGCTTATATTCAATCATTCCTACATAATATTCCTACAATAATATTTTTACATGAAAACTGTTATTTAGATGAATGTGTAAATGACCTATTTAAAGAAATGATTTCAGTAGGAATAGTATACACAGATCCAATAATAGCTGCAGATTTTGTAAATAATAATGAAAATAGTATCCAAGAATGGTGGCTTAGTAAAGAAGTACAAAAAGTTAAAAATAAGTTTTTAAACTATGGGATACAAGGAGGTAATGTATTAAGAGATAATTTGCTATCATTTATAACTACAAAAAAAGAAAAAGAGAATTATTTGACAAAATTAAATTTAGAATACTATAAAGGCTCAGACCTATATTCGGACGGTGATATAGAAAACGACATCCTAGAAATTGTAAAACGAAACAATACATTTGCAGATATTATAGATGGAACTGATAATTGGGCTTTATTCTACCATTTAACACCTATGAGAGAAAATTTATTAAGTTGGTATGATTTTAATCAAGAGAGTTCTTTACTAGAGATTGGAGGTGGTTGTGGAGCTTTTAGTGGTATGTTTGCAAAGAAATTAAGTAAAGTAAAGGTTGTAGAACTTTCAAAAAGACGGGCAGAAATAATTTATAATAGACATAACAATTATAAAAATCTTGAAATAATTGCAGGTAATTTAAATGACATATCTTTTGAAGAAAAGTTTGATTATATTACACTTATAGGTGTTTTAGAATATGCCGGAAAATTTACAGAGGGGAGTTCCCCTTTTAAAACTTTTTTAGAAAACATAAAAAGCTATCTTAACCCAAATGGTAAAATACTTATAGCAATTGAAAATAAATTTGGACTAAAGTATTGGGCTGGCGCACCAGAAGATCATACTAGTATTATTTTTGATAGTATAGATGACTATCCAAACTCAAAAGAAATACAAACGTTTGGGAAAGAAGAAATATCTCAACTTCTTAAAGAAATAGGATTTACAAATACTAATTTTTATTATCCAATGCCAGATTATAAAGTACCAAAAGTAATTTATAGTGATGATTATCTACCAACATTAGAAGACTTTTTTGATACATATAGCCCAAACTTTGATCAAGAACGCCATGTTTTATTTGATGAAAAAAAAGCATATAAAAATATTATTAAAAATAAACAATTTCCATTTTTTGCTAATTCTTTTTTAATTGAGGTAACTTTATGAAAACAATCTTTGTAAAATATTCAAAAGAAAGATTAGCTAAGTTTCAAACTATGACTAAAATCATTCAAAATAAGAAAGGCGAAAGGTTTGTTATAAAAGAGCTAATAAACATACCTGACATCCCCTCTCATCTCGATAATATGTATGATAATTATGAATTATTATCATCTAAATATAACGTAAACTTAGTCAAACCAAAAAAAACTTCCTCCGGATTAATTTTTGATATGGCAAAAGGAAGTTCATTTGAAAATTTAATTTTAGAGTGTATTGAAAAAAATAACTTAGTTAAATTAAAATACTATTTAGAATCTTATTTAGAATTGATTAACAACATGTCTACCTCTGAAAAAATTAAGTTCAACCCATGTGAAAACTTTAAAAATATTTTTGGAACCTATGAAAAGAAAGAGGCAGTTGAAATTTTAAATCCTGCAAATATAGATTTAATATTTAGCAATATTTTTTATGAAGATAATCAATTTACAATTATTGACTATGAATGGATATTTCATATAAATATACCTAAAAATTACATCATATGGAGAGCTTTAAGTCATTTTAACAATTCTCATAATATTGACTTGAGTGAATACTTTGATATTGATCTTAACAATCCTACTTATCAACAAATGGAAGAAAATTTTTGTATGTATGTAAATGGACCTGAACAAAAATATTTAATAAAGAGTGTCTTAAAAAAACCTGTTCATTCTTTAGACACTCTTAATTCTACTAGTTATATAAAACTACTATTAAACAATCAATTAATAAAAAAACATATACTGAATACTTTTGCTTCCCAAAGTTTTATATTTAACATTTATACTGCAAATATAGATTTTCAGACTTTTAGACTATATCTTCTTGATAATAGTTGTCTTATAGAAATAGAAGAGTTGTTTCTTTCAGATAAAAATCATTCAATAATAAATTTAAGACCATATATCAAATCTAATGCATCAAGAACTATTGGAAACAAATTTTACTTTGAAAGTGTTTCTCCTGAAATTAGCTTAAATAACTTTACCATACAGAGTGTAAAGGATTTTACTATAAATGCTAAAATAAGATATGTAAATATTGGGAAAGAAGCATTAAGAAAATCTATTGAAATAATCAAGAAAGAGCATTTCAACCAAAAAGTAGTTTGCAATGACCTTCTCTTACTATTAAAAAATACAGGGAATTTTAAAATAGTCTTTTTTGGAGCATCAAGCGGCCTAAAAAAAAGATGGCAAAAGTTCATTGACTTGGGACTTAATCCTGATTTTATCTGTGACAATGATGTTAAAAAACATGGAGAATATTTTAATGAGTATAAAATATTCTCATCAAATCAAATATTTAATCTTGCTGATTCTAAACAAAAATATCTGGTTATTATAACAAGTGAATATTTTAATGAAATTACAGAACAATTAAATACATATTCAAATATTGGATATATAGTTAAATACAAAGATATTATATAAAAAGGAAAATAATGAAAGGCATAATTTTAGCTGGAGGAAGTGGAACAAGACTTTATCCAATTACAAAGAGTATTAGTAAACAACTTACTCCAATTTATGATAAGCCAATGATTTATTATCCTCTTTCGGTACTTATGCTATCTGGTATAAAAGAAATACTAATTATATCTACCCCTCAAGATCTTCCTAGATTTGAAGAATTATTAGGAGATGGGAGTAATCTAGGTATAAAAATTTTTTATAAAATTCAACCTAATCCAGATGGACTAGCTCAGGCATTTATATTAGGTGAAAAATTTATTGCTAAGGATGATGTCTGCTTAATCTTAGGGGATAATATATTCTATGGACATGGACTTACAGAGCTTTTAACGCAAAGTGTTAAAAATGTTACAAATGAAAATAAAGCAACTATATTTGGATATTATGTAAAAGATCCCAAAAGATATGGTGTAGTAGAATTTGATAAAAATAATAATGCAATTTCAATAGAAGAAAAACCTGAAAAACCCAAGTCTAACTATGCAGTAGTAGGCTTATATTTTTATCCAAATTCAATTATTGAAATAGCAAAAAACATTAAGCCATCTGAACGCGGAGAACTTGAAATCACAGATGTTAATGAAGAATATATGAAAAAGAATCAATTAAAAGTAGAATTACTAGGAAGAGGATATGCATGGCTTGATACAGGAACCCATGAATCATTACTTGAAGCAAGCATGTTTATTCAAACCATAGAAAATAGACAGAGCCTAAAAGTTGCTTGTATAGAAGAAATTGCATACGAAATGGGATATATTAATAAAGAACAACTTCTAAAACTTGCTGAACCATTAATCAAAAATCAATATGGACAATATTTAATTAAAAGAGCAAATGAAGGTAGAAATTGGATAAAATAATTTATATAATTAAGGAAAGAAATGAAAATAATAAAAACTAATCTAGAAGGTGTAATTATTTTAGAGCCTAAAAGGTTTGGAGATGAAAGAGGCTTTTTTCAAGAAAGTTATTCTAAACGAACTTTTGAAAATTTAGGAATTAACTATGAACTTATACAGGACAATCACTCTTTGAGTGTTGAAGCAGGAACATTAAGAGGATTACACTTTCAAACTTCACCAAAAGCACAGACTAAAATTGTTAGAGCAATAACGGGTGCCATACTTGATGTAGTTGTTGACATAAGAAAAAATAGTCCAACTTACGGACAACATATATCAGCAATACTAAGTGCAGATAATAATCGTCAAATTATTGTACCAAAAGGCTTTGCTCATGGTGTATTAACTTTAGTTCCTAATGTACATTTGTTATATAAAGTAGATGAATTTTACTCCCCAGAACATGATAGATGTATTAAATGGGATGACCCAGAACTAAATATAAATTGGAATTGGTCAAATCCAATACTTTCAGAAAAAGATACTAATGCAATTTTATTAAAAGATTCTGATAATAACTTTGAATATGGAGTAAATTCATGAAAAAAACTGTTTTAGTTACAGGGGCAGGTGGATACATAGGAACAACATTAGTCCCTAAACTACTATCAAAAGGTTATAAGGTAAAAGCTGTTGATAGATACTTTTTTGGATTAGAAAAATTAGATGAAAATCCAAACTTAGTTTATATAAAGGAAGATAGTCGAAGAATAAATGAAGAAATCTTTGCTAATGTTGATTTTGTAATAGATTTAGTTGCAATTTCAAATGACCCAAGTGGAGAACTATTTGAAGAAGCAACATATCAAATAAATCATATAAGTAGAGTAAGAACAGCAACCATTGCAAAAAAGATGGGAGTAAAAAGATATATTTTACCATCAAGTTGTAGTATATATGGTTTTCAAGATACTAAAGTAGATGAAACTGCAAAAACAAACCCTTTAACAGTTTATGCAATAGCAAATGAAAGAGCAGAGAAAGGGGTATTACCTCTGGCAGATAAAAATTTTTGTGTTACTATCATGAGACAATCTACGGTATTTGGATATAGTCCAAGAATGAGATTTGATTTAGCTATTAATGGTATGACCTATGGAGCTTGGAGAAATAAAAAGCTTCCACTTATGAGAGATGGAAAACAATATAGACCAATGGTTCATGTTCAAGATACAACTGATGTAATGTGCTTATTACTAGAAATTGAAACAGTTAAAATAAATGGTGAGTTGTTTAATGTAGGTGGCTTTACAAATAATTATCAACTCGGTGAATTAGGTGAAGAAGTAGCTCGTGCAGTATCAGAAAAACTTAATGAAGAGATTAAAATTGAATGGTATGGAGATATAGACTATAGAAGCTATAGTGTAGATTTTACAAAAATCAAAACGATTTTAGGATGGGAACCTAAATGGAATGCAAGTATGGGTGCAAAAGATATAATTGATAGATTAGAAGATGGTACTTTAGAAAAAAATACAGATACTATAACTATTGACTGGTATAATGACCTTATCAAATGGCATAAAATAATTAAAAATGCTGAAATGTATGGTGGAATATTGGATATATAATGAAAAAAGTTTTATTATTAGGTGCAAATGGACAACTAGGTAGTGATATAAAAAAAGTATTTAAAGAGGATATTGAGCTTATTTGTTTAACTAGAAAGAATTTTGATATTGCACAAGATGAAATATCAAAATTAAACAAATATTCAAATATTGACTATATAGTAAATACTACTTCTTATCATAAAACTGATGAATGTGAAGATTTCCCAGACAAATCCTTTAAAGTAAATTCTAGTTTTGTCTATCAACTAGCAAAATATTCTAATGAAAATGATATAACATTATTTCACATATCTACAGATTATGTATTTGATGGAATGGCAAATGAACCTTATAAAGAGGAAGATACTCCTAATCCTTTAAACATATACGGATTATCAAAATATTCTGGAGAAATAGCTATTCAGAATTATACTAAGAAATTTTTTATTTTTAGAGTCTCTTCTTTATTCGGTGAAAGTGGTGCCTCAGGAAAAGGTGGAAACTTTGTAGAAACAATGATTAATTTAGCTAAAAAAGATGTACCATTAAGTATCATATCAAATCAATATATGTCACCTACACATACATTGGATATTGCAAAAGCAATACACTACTTTATAAAAAATGAGATACAAGACTTTGGTATATTTCATTGTTGTAATACAGGCAACTGTAGTTGGTATGAATTTACTGCAAAAATATTTGAATTAACAGAGATTAATTACCCAATAAGTAAAACAACTTATGAAGAATACAAAACAAAAGCATTAAGACCAAAATATAGTGTTTTGTGTAATTCAAAAATTAATAAATACTATAAAATGCCTCATTGGGAAATAGCATTAAAAGAGTATACTAATATAAAACATAGGAAAATATAATATGATATCTAAAGTTATTTTTAATACATGTACTAAGTTTTTTGCGACAGTTCATATTGAAGGAGTAATATATAGTGAGGCTTCTACTTTAATTAATGTAACTTCTACAGATAAAAGATTTATAAACTCTACTGTCCTTCAAAATAAAATAATAAATTCAAAAAATATTTTTTCATTACAAATATTTTTATCTGAAAATAATTTTAATGATAACCTAGAACTAACATTTATATTTACAGACTGTAGTCATAAAGTAAAACTAGGCGACATAAATCTTTCAATTGCATCAAAATTAAAGAATAAGTTGAAACTACCAAAACAATGGCTAGAATATCTTCAAGATGATTCATATAAAACTATGTTAGATATAGGGGGGAGAGCAAGAAGTGGTGTACTATATGCAAATAAATACAGAGATACATTTAAAAAAGATGTAACAATACTTGATATTGTTGAAGATAAAGATGTTAATATTGTTTGTGATTGTCATGAAATGAGTAAGTATTTACCTTCTGAATATTTTGACATAATACTTTCTTCTGCTGTTTTCGAACATCTTATAATGCCATGGAAAGTAGCTATTGAAATGAATCGTGTTATGAAAAAAGGTGCTGTTGCATATATTGGAACTCATCAAACAATTGGCATGCATGATCTTCCGTGGGACTTTTACAGATTTTCAGATACTTCATGGCATGGCATATTTAATGAACATACAGGGTTCGAAATTTTAGGAACAGAATTAAGTGAACTTCAATATATTGTACCTTTTTGCTATGAAGATAAGCTTGCTAATTTTGAAAAATCTGCTGGCTTTAGAGGCTCATCAGTTTTAATAAAAAAAATTTCTGATTCCAAAATGGAATGGGATTTAAATGCTAAAGATGTAGTGAATAATTTATATCCAGAAGACTAACCTATTTAATTTTAAAGGGAATAAAATAATGCAAAATGAATTAACTTTTATAAGTTGTAGTAAATTTTTTGCCACCGTACATATTAAAGGAGTAGTATTCATTGATAATTGCATTTTAAAAAATATTACCTCCTCCGATAAAAGATTTATAAATTCTATAGTGATTCAAAATCAAAAAGAACATTCAAAAGTTATATTTTCCCTGCAAATACTAGTCTCTCAAGACAAATATATGGATGATATGGAAATTGACCTAATTTTTAGTGATTATATATATAAAACAAAACTAAAAGATATTAATGAATCAATCTCTTGTAGAAAAAATACAAATTTAAAACTACCAAAACTATTTTTACAATATCTTAAAGATGATTCCTATAAAACTATGTTAGATATAGGAGGGAGAGCAAGAAGTGGTGTACTCTATGCAAATAGGTACAGAGATACATTTAAAAAAGATGTAACAATACTTGATATTATTGAAGATAAAGATGTAGATGTTGTTTGTGATTGTCATGAAATGAGTAAATTTTTACCTTCTGAACATTTTGACATAATACTTTCTTCTGCTGTCTTTGAACATCTTATAATGCCATGGAAAGTGGCTATTGAAATGAATCGTATTATGAAAAAAGGTGCTGTTGCATATATAGGTACTCATCAGACAATTGGTATGCATGATCTTCCCTGGGACTTTTACAGATTTTCAGATACTTCATGGCATGGCATATTTAATGAACATACAGGGTTCGAAATTTTGGGAACAGAATTAAGTGAACTTCAATATATTGTACCTAGATGTTATGAAGAAATTCTTGCAGATGCGGAGAAGTCATCTGGATGGAGAGGTTCATCTATAATGATTAAGAAAATTTCTAATTCCAAAATGGAATGGGATTTAAATGCTAAAGATGTAGTGAATAATTTATATCCAACAGAAGATTAAAAACAAATCAAAATAAAAGTAATCCTATGAATAATCGACTAAAGAATAAGTTTCAGATAAGAAAAATACGGTACATTAGAAATAGTAGTTTTAATAAATTAACCTTATTTTCACATTTTGATATACATAATAGAATAGATGAATACGTTATTGAATATTTAAAATCACTAAATAAATTTGGTTTTGATATAGTTTTTATAACCACCTCAGATACTTTGTCAATGATTGAAATAAATAAGATTAAAAAATATATTAATATATTAATTATAAAAGAAAATATTGGATATGATTTTGCAGCATGGCAATGTGGATTAAATATTGTAAATAATTACAAAAAGTATGATACCATATTACATGTAAACGATAGCATAATATTTCCTATCTCTAATCCAAGTAGATTATTTAAAAATGCCTCAAAGTATGATTTTTATGGGCTAACAAGTTCAATACAAAAAGGTTTTCATATACAAAGTTTTTTTTTATTTTTTAATAAAAGGTTAATAAATAGTAAATTATACAAAAAATTTTGGGAAGACATTGATTTTACCTTAGATAAACGACAAATAATAGATAATTATGAAATAGGATTGACAAAATTAATCCAAAAACATAATTATAAAGTTGGGGCATTAGTAAATCACAATGATATAAAACAATTAAATAATCACAACCCATATTGGTTTGCTTGGGATATAATTATAGACAAATTTAATGCTCCGTTTATAAAAAAAAACATGCTATTAAAAAGTCATTCTGAATACAAAGAAGAGACTAAGTTTTTAAAATATTTTATAAGTCAAGAGTATTTAAATAGAGTCGAAAACTATATTATAAAGTATGATAATAGTAATTCCAAAAGAATATTAGGAAACCTATCTAATGATTATGATATCTACCAGGTTTTAGAAAGAAAACTAGAAAATATACTTATAAAAGAGAACTCTAAAATATTACTTTATGGTTACGGAATATATGGAAAGGTGATTCACTCTATACTAAAAGACAAAATATCTCTAATAGTTGATAAAAAATATGGAGAAAAAGATATTGGCACAAGTGTACACAAAAATCAACTTTTTTCCACACTTAAAAATGATATTGATTATAATAAATTTGATTTAATTATATCCACTCCACTAAATGATAATTCTAATGTAGTAAACTTCTTCAAAAAAAGAATCGAACAAAAAGATAATATAGTCCCACTTAAAAATATTTTTAATAAAAAAGATTTAAATGATATTAAAATTATAGCAAAAGCTATATATCCAGATTATCAGAGGAAACTCCCTGATAGTAAAATTACTACAGTATTAAATTCTAATTACAAAAATATAATTAAATTTATAACTAATTATATTCATTTCCACAAACTATTAGAAAAGAATCAACTTGATATTAACTCTAAAAAGCTATCTTTAATATTATTAAAGAATAAAGGAAATACCTATATTTTATAATTTATTAAATTTTAATTAACATAAAAGGGAATAGTTGTACTATTCTTCATTGCCTTAGATTCTATAAAAAAAGAAAGTCTATTTCTTTTAATGGTTTTAGTAACAGTATAATTTTCAACAGGATTTAAATTATTCTGTTTCATGTATTCATTACAATATTTTAAAATAATAGAAGAAGAATTATACAAAGAAATTTTAGCATATTTTTTTAAATTAAGAAAATGAATATACTTTAATGTTCTAGCAAAAGATGTAATATTATTAGAAAATTTTAAGGAGGACCCCTCAATATGAAGAGATGGATTAATAATTCTACTATCATAAATTTTTTTATTATTTAATTCTTTTTGAATTTCTTTCTCTCTTCCAAATGCACATAAAATAATTTCATCAAAATCAATATTATCAATTAAATCAGGATGAACAATATCAACAGATAATCCATATCTTTTTTGAAATTCATTCACTTTATTAAAATTTGAATCAATTATTCCAACAACATTTTCCTTTAATACGGAATGAACAAACTGTCCTACTACACCATACCCATAAATAATAAACTTTTTTTTATGTTTTAAACTTTCAGTAGTATATAAAAAAGTATTTAAATTTTTATAAAAATTGATACTATTATTATCATTTAGAGTTTTCACAAATCTTTCTATATTATTACTAATTAAAATTTTATTATAATCTGTAAATTTATTTATACACTCTTCCCAATACTGGGTACCTATATTATAATCTTTATGTCCATAGCAAAGTATGTTTTTTTTAATAAATGGAGCTTTAAAGTGTTCAATAATAATTTCCCAAAAACTATGAAAAGGAGTACTTTGATATAATCCAGTATAATCATATTCATTAAAATTTAAAGCTGCATAATCCAGTAATTCTTGCATAGATATATATGAAGATATAGTAAAGTTATTCTTTTTTACAAGAGAAGTAAATTCAACTTCATATGTTTTTATTAGATCAATTTTATTCTCTATTTTTTTACATTCATTCCAAAATTTATTATAAAAAACACTTTTAATTATTTTTTCATTAAAAACCCAAAAAAAACTTTCTATGTGATGTTTAAAAGTAAAACTATCACATATACCCCAAAAATCTACACTCTTTTTTTTCATCGTTTCGAACATTCCTAAAGGATTAGTTAATGGGAAAAAGATACTATCATTAATATGCAGAATCATTTTATATTTTGTATAATAATCAACTTCACTTAAACCTATTTTCCAAGAAATAAAATCATACCCTACATTCTTTTTTATAACTATCTTTTTTAAATATTTACTAATTTTACTTAATTCTTCAAAACCAATTTTTTCAGAAGTTGTTACAAAAACTATATCAAACTCTAATTCAAATAATTTTTGTATACAAAAAATTACATATTCATCTATTATATGTTCTGCATCAAAATGAGAAAATAAACAAAGCTTAGAAAAATCATTATCTATTCTACAAGTTTTACTATATAATATACTTTCACGTTCTTCATTTGTTAATTTAATCTTTTTTGCACTCATTTTTTACCTATATTTTTAATTTATATTATTTTTATTGATTATTGAATCAGTAATTAATTTTGAGCTATTTCCATCTAGAATATCAAAAAAAATCTTTTTAATATTATCTCTACTTTTTTTGAATTTTTTATCGCTAAAACTTTCTAAAATTATATTTTTCAATTGTACATAATTTTCTACTTTCTCACCAGGAGTATACTCTTCAAAACTCAACATAAAATCACCATGTTCCACTAAATATATATCCTTATCATAAATAAAAAATAAAATAGGCTTATTTATTAATAAATAATCAAAATAAATTGAAGAATAATCAGTTATTAGTAGATCTGACAGTGATAATAATGGATAAATATCATCTGTTGTTGGATAAAATAGAACATTTTCTTGATATTTTTCTGAAAATTTATACTTTGTTTCATCAAATGTCGAGTCATAAAAACTATCATTTCTAGTAAAAGGATGTGATTTTATTATAAAGATGAAACCATTTTCTTTAGCAAAATCATTTAAATCATCTAAATCTATTGGATTTTTAATATGAGAGTATGGTCTCCAAGTAGGCATATAGACTACAACTCTTTTATCACAACTTTTAACAAACTCATATATACCTTTATGTGCCATAACTAAATCTCTATCATCCAAAACACCATTAACCAATATATCATTTCTTGGATATCCAGAATTAATTATACTCTTATAATCAAACAGTTTTGAAAAAGAGTACTCTGTAACAAAATCAGAGGTTGAAACCATCAGGTCGTATTTTACTTTTTTATAGTTTGCCATATGACCTAGCTTCTTTATGGTAATACCATGCCAGATTTGTACAGTAAATGAATTTGTTAGGCTAATTAATATTTCATCATGAATAGGTGAATGATCTAGAATCTTATACTTTGAGAATAAACTTTTTATTAGAAAAGAAAAAGAAGGATAAGTCACAACATCAAAACCATTTTTTTGGAAAACTTTACATTGCTTTTCATTACTTGTAGCAATACTTACTTTAAAATTTGTGTGATTTGAGATGTAAAGATATAGAGCTTTTATATTTATATCTATAAACTCGGGTGCCAATAAAAGTATATGATTATTTTTTTCAAATACATGCTTATAATCATGGAGTTTTTTTTGTAAATAAAGGGATAACTTTCTTTTTTTGTTATGAATAAATAAAGAGAGATAACTTACTTCCTCAAATTCTTCACTCTTATATTCAAAATGTTTTATCTTAGACCTTTTCAGTCCTTTACTACATAAATACTTATCTATTACTATTCCATGGTTAGGAGAAACTATATAGATGTAATCATAATCTTTCGATGATACATCATCTATTTTGTATATCCCTTCACCTTCTTTTGAACTATCTATATATCCTAAAAATTCACCATCATTTTTATTTCTAAGAGATTCATAAAGTGCTTTTGACATAGTTGAAGAAGGTGCAATATAATATCTTTTATTCATTATTTAACCTTTTCATTATCCTTGAGGATGAGTTCTCATCTTTATATGTAAAAAACTTATCTAATACAGTTTCTCGTTCATTTTTAAAGGTATCCTTACCTTTTAAAACTTCTTCTATCTGTTCATATAATCCATCTTCATTTTGAACTTTTTTACCAGGAGCACAAGTATCATAATCATAAACAAATCCATTCATATTTGATGAATATTCTTCATAATCATAATCAAAAAATATAATAGGCTTATCTAGAAGTAAAAAGTCAAAATAAATAGAGGAGTAGTCAGTGATTAATATATCTGCATATTTTAATAATGGATAAATATCTCCTTGAATACTATGAAATTTGATATTTGAATATTCATCAGAGTTTTTAATATCTTCATAAAATTGCATTACAAATGGATGAAATTTAACTATAAAATATGTATCAAGCTCTTTCATCTTTTTATTAAGTCGTTTAAAATCTATTGGAACTAAATTTTTATTTTGCCCTATTCCAGATGATGATTCTCTGTGTGTAGGCATATATACAATTGTTTTTTCTTTTTCTGATAACTCATATAACTCTTCATCACAAAATAATAAGTCAAGTTTACTATGGTCTTTTAAAAGCAAATCATTTCTAGGATAACCATAATCTGTATACTCTTTTGCTTGTATTACAGCAGACAAACTAGTATCGTTAACATACTTTGATGTCCCTACAAAATAATCATAAACATGTCCAACAAGCAAGTTCATTCTTTTAAGTGGTATCCCATGCCATATTTGTATGGTTTTTTGTTTTACACTTAAAAAAGGCAATAAATAATTTGAATTACCTTGGTCTTGAATCACCATCTTTGCACTTGCTAGATAAAAGAATGATGATAAGCTATTCAATCTCGCTACTGGAAGATTATTTTTCTTTAATATCTTATATTGTTCTTCATTATCGATTAGAAGCATTACATCTAATTTATTTTCAATACAATATACATAAAGTGCTTTATTATTAGTACTGATAAAAGACTTATTTAAAAAGACTATTTTTTTTCTATCTTTTTTATCAAAGTACTTTACTAACTTCTCAAAAATAAAAAACTTTATTTTTACTGGTATCTTTTTTATATTTTCTTTGAGAATATCTACATAATTAAAAAAAAGATATTTATTGTTTTTGATATCTACCTTTATTAATTTTTTTGCAGGTAAAAGCTTTTTATAATCTTTATAAATAGAGTCAAAATGATTTTGAGACAAAATCAAAATATAATCATACTCTTTTGAAACAATATCATTAAGTTTATATATTCCCTCATCCTCTTTTATTTTGTCAATAAAACCTAAAATATGAATATCTTTACATGAATTTTTCAACTCACTTTTAAACATAGTTGTTCTTGGAGTATGTGGAGCAATAAAAACTTTTTTATTATTTAGGTTCAAAAAATTTCCTATTTTTCATAAATATCTAAAAATTTATTTAACTCTAATTTTAATTGTGTTGTTGAAATATTTTCAGTTCTTGGTAAATATACAACTTCACAATGCTCTTTTAAAAAATCAAATTTACCTTCCCAGTCATTTCCCATAGCAAAAATATCAACATCATATTTTTCTATATCAGAAACCTTTTGTTCCCAGTTGTGCTCAGGTATCACCATATCTACACATTTTATATGCTCTACTATTAAAGCTCTTTGATCATAAGGTATAAGTGTCTTTTTACCTTTTATTTCGTTGAATTCATCACTTGAAACAGCTACTATTAACTTATTTCCCAAGTTTTTCAATCTATTTAAAAGTCTTAAATGACCAACATGAAACATATCAAAAGTCCCGTAAGTTAATACTATTTTCTCTTTTTTCATTATGGCTCTTTTCTTCTTATTTTTTTAAATCTATCAGAAAAATTAGTTTTCTCTACTAAATTTACTTTTGTAGGTATTTTATAGTTATCTAACTTTCCTTTACAAAAAGCTCTAACTAACTTTTTCAACTCTTTTTTATCAAGCTCTTTTGAACAAACCACATCACATACTACTGTTTGTCCTGTGATTGCATTTTGTTCACTATAAACCATACAATCATCTATTTCATTCATAGATAAAACAACTGATTCAACCTCAGCAGGTAGAACTTTTTCTCCACCTACATTGATTACCTCTTTACCTCTACCTATGATTTTTAGATAGCCATCTTCTAACTCTTCTACTAAATCGCCAGTTTTAAACCAACCATCATCTGTAAAAGAGTCCATGTTGGCATTTAAGTATCCTAAAACTTGTGTTTTACTTCTAAGCCAAAGTTCATTTTCTACTATTTTATACTCTTGATTATCATCTTCTAGTTTCATATACAAAGAATCAGATGACTTGGAACTTGTAGTGCTAATTCCTGTCTCACTTGTACCAAAGGTTTGTAGAAATTTTACTCTTGGAAATATCTCTTTTAGTTTTATCAGAAGAGATTCAGGCATAGCTTCTGTTCCATAAGTTATCATTCGAAGAGTTCGTAAGTTATAATTTAAGTATTCACCTGAGATTAAAATAAGGTTTAAAAATGTAGGACTAGAAGGCAACACCATGATTTTATAATCTTGGATAAGCTCACAAATTGTCTTAGCATCTCTATTTTTAGGAATGATTAAACAAGCACCCATTGAAAGTGCATTAAAAAGTGTATTTAAGCCACCTATATGATCAAACATAAGGAAAACTAACATATTCATAGCTTTTGCTCTTTTGTCTTTGTATGTCTCTATTAAATTATCAAGATTGTGTATCATAGCTTTTGGTTTACCAGTACTTCCACTTGAAAAAAGTACTAGCCCAGAGTTTTTATTTTTCTTTAGAGTTTTTATCATCTCGTGGGAATTATTTACAGCTAATTTATCTATTTTTATTTCACTATCTATTTTTATACTATATTCACAAAATGATTCTTCCATATACTTATTTTGCAGTTTTTCTAAACTTGTAGTAATGGGCACTATTATATTTTTATTATCATATAAAGCAAAAAACAAAGCTATATTTTCAAAGGAATAATCACCTAAAATAGCAACTACACTTGAAGCTTCTATTTTATCTTCTAATATCTTTTTATACTCAAAAATCTTTTCTAACAAATTTTCATAAGAGTAGCTTTTATTCTCAATTATAATGGCATCTAACTCTTTAAAAATAGAGAATTTATCAAATAAATAATTCATCAGTTAGAAACTCCACCAAGATATATTATCTGTCCAGTAATAAAGTCACTTTTTTTACTAATAAAAAAATCAATCACATTTTTTATATCATCAAAATGTCCAAATCTTTTTATAGCTTGTTTTGCCAAAAGTTCATCTATTTTCTCTTTTGGAACTGCTTTTATCAGGTCTGTTTGAACAGGAGTTGGTCCTATGGCATTTACTGTTATATTAAAAGCTGATAGCTCTTTTGCAGAGGTTTGTGTAAAGTTTTCTATTGCTGCTTTACTTGCAGCGTATATTGCCTCACCTTCAAGCCTAAGAGCACTTGCAACAGTTGTATAGTTTACTATTCTTCCATACTTTTGTTTCATCATCACTTTTGCAACTTGTCTTGTGAATATAAATGTTCCTAAAAAGTTTGTAGCAAATATCTTTTCTACACTTGATACAGAGGTTGTAAGAATATGATTCATAGATGCCATTCCAGCATTGTTTAATAAGATATCGATTTTAGCAAACTCTTTTTTTACAGCTCGAATCATCTTTATAACTGCTTTTTCATCATTTACTTCTAAAGAAAAGTGTCTATAGTTTTCATGCTTTATCGAAGTCTCACCTCTTGAGCAACCTATTACTATCTCACCATTTTCTAAATAATAGTTTGCTAAAGATTGCCCTATTCCTTTTGATGTTCCTGTTATAACTATGATTTGACTCATTACTCTTCCAAAAGTGATTTAATATAAATTGTTAGGCTCTCAACACTTCTAAAGGGAGAAGTCTTAGCACTCATTGCTTTTTCATCAGCTAAAACAATATCTTTATCAAATTCATCACTAATTCGCTCTTCCAAATCAGTAATAAAAGATACTAAAGCTAGGGAGTCCATGCCATTAGTTCCATAAAGTTTTGTTTTACTTGTAGGATTTTCAAAGTTTTCATTCTCTAGTTCATCATTTAATTCTACAAGTGTTTCACATATTATTTGCTCTATTTTCTCTACCATCTTCTCTCCTACTCTACTCTATCACCTAAAGTATAATCTTTTGTTGCCTTTGTTCCTATTATATCTTTTTTATATTTAGGATGTTTACCATACCCTGGTCTTACACTTTTTATATTCTCTTGTGAAAAAGTTTCGCCCTTTTTTATATCTTTACATACATATAAACTTCTACAAAATCTTCTTTGAGACTCTCTTTTTTCATCAAGTCTATAATCAACTCTTCCTAAAAGCTTTTCTGTATCTCTTATATCTTTTACCATTTTTGTGAATTCAACTTTATCCATTGAAAACTCACTATCAGGTCCTCCAATAGATTTATCCAAGATAAAATGTTTTTCTATAACTCTTGCTCCTAGTGTGACAGCAGCTATAGGAGCAGTACTTCCAATAGTATGGTCTGAAAACCCACTTATCACTCCAAATGTTTCAGCCATGTCAGGTATCATCTTTAAATTTGCCAACTCCATTGGTGCTGGATATGCACTTGTACATTTTAAAAGTATGATGTTTTTATTTCCAACACCTTTACAGATATTTACCACATCTTCTATCTCTTCATATGTAGCTATTCCTGTACTTATAATTATAGGTTTCATTTTAGAAGCTACATATTCCACAAGTTCATAATCAGTGATTTCAAAAGAGGCTATTTTATAAGCACTTGGATTAAACTGCTCTAAAAAATCAACAGAACTTTTATCAAAAGGAGTTGAAAATATATCTATATCAAGACTTCTTGCATAAGAAAAAAGTTCTTCATGCCACTCCCAAGGAGTATAAGCTTCTTCATAAAGTTCATAAAGACTCTTTCCATCCCATAAAGTTCCACCATCTATCATAAAGTCATCTTTTTTGCAATCTAAAGTTATGGTATCAGCTCTATAAGTTTGGATTTTAATAGCATCAGCTCCAGTTTCTTTTGCAGCTTTTATTGTATCAAGGGCAGTTTGTAAAGAGCCATTATGATTTGCACTAAGTTCTGCTACTATATATGTTTTATTTGTAGTAAAATCAAACTTCCCTATTTTCAAACTTCAACTCCCCCATAAGAAATCATCTCAAAATCAAACTTTTTAAACTGTCTCATCACTCTTTTTAAAAAGTGTTTTTCTTTTGCTTTTTCAAACTCTAAGTTATTCATCTTCATAGATATTATTTTATCACCATCTTTGAAAACTTTAAAGCCCAAGTTTTTATCATAAGATATTGTATTGATATTCTCTTTTTTAACATCTAAAAAAATCTCTTCTTTTTTATAAGTTTTAAAAATATACTCTAAAAAGTAAAGAGGAACTATGGATTTGATGATAATATTTGCTTCATCTAAAAAGAAGATTCCCCATTTAATATCTTTATTTATATCAAAGACATTGACCCCACCAATGATTTTATCATCAGATATTATGGCAAAAAACTTTTTATCACTATTCTTTAAACCCTTTACAAAACTTATATGATTTACAAACTTTATTATATTAGTATCTAAAGAGACTTCTCTTATATACTCTTTATTTCTTATGTTCAAAAGTTCTTTATGCTCTTCATTTGATAATAAAAGATAATCTTTTAGTACTACCTTATTCATATCTTTACCTCAAACTTTTCTAAAAAACTCTTTTTAGAAAACCTTTTCATACAAGCATATTTATTGTTCCTTAAATACTTCATCATAAATTTTTGATTTGTAGCTGTTTGTATGACTATAAACTCTTTATTTAAATATATTATTTCATGTAGTATTGTACTAGGACTTACTATTGCTAAATCTGTTTTATGAATTAGCTTAGCTACATTTTTACTATTTATTATCAGTTTTATATTTTCAAAACCTTTTATATAACTTTTTAGACTTTTTATATTTTTATTTGCTTTTGTTGTCAAAAGATAAATTTTTATATCTTTTTTCTTTTTTAAACTTTTTAAAACTTTTAAAGAAATATTATCAAAATCACTTCCACCAAAAGCTATTAATATTTTCTTATTTTTTGATTTATTTCTTCTTAGCTGCTCATAATATTTAAACTCTTCTCGTATTAAAATATATTTTTCACCACATCTTAACTCACAAGTATCTGGCACTAAATCCTTATACTTTTTTTCTTGTGCATAAATATTATGATTTAATAAAATATCACAATAGTGTTTTTCATAAGTATCATCAAAACTTAAAATTTTTAATTTTAAATTTTGAATCTTTAATTGTTTTTCAAAAATTTCATCAATACCATAATGGTCAATGATTAGAAAATCTATATTCAAACTTTTTATTAAATCATCTAATTCTTCTACATCATTTGAATTTAATATTTTTAAATTATAACCTGATTCTATAGCTTTACTATTTATATTTCCATCTAATTCCTGGCAAGCAAAAGTTATATTTGAGTTAGAATATTGTTTAACTAAAACCAAATCCCTCATAATATGTCCAATACCAATTTTAGATGAAGAATCAGCTCGAATAAGTATGTTTTTTATCTTATTTGACATTATACTCATCTTTTGCTAGAATACTTTTATATTTAGCCCTAGTTGGCCGATCCTCTTCTTTCGAAGAGGTAAACTTCATAAACTCTTGTAACTTTATATTTAAATTTCTTGTTGTATTTTTACTTATTTTACCACTATAATACTCTGTTCTTTTAATATCAAATATTCTCATTTGATTAAACATTGCCGTAGATTTTTTTCCTTGCTTATAACTAAATGAAAAATAATAAGAACCTTCTTTTTCTTTTGAAGTCAAAGGAATACCAATAAATGTTTGCTTACTTAATTTTTTATATACTAATACAGGTCTTAAAAATAAACTATCCTTTCCATAAGATTCAAAACCAATATTTTGGCCTATTGAAATAAAATATATCTCATTTTCTTTGAAATGTATTATTTCATCTTTTTTTTGAAGCTTTTTTTTTAAATTATTCCATTTATCATATATATCTTGATTTAAAACTTGATACAAATATTCAGTCCTCTCCCAATCTTCCAAAGTATCAATATCTTGAACTAAATGCCGAGGAAGAATAATAGGAATGGAATCTTTTCCAAACATCACATCACTTGACTTTTTATGTAGATTTTTCCAATAAAACTGTCCAGTATCTTGATAAGCTTCTTCTAAATCTTGACTTCGTTTAGAAAAGTTTTCAGGCCAAAACATCTCACATCTATCACTCTTGATTTTAAAAGTTCTCTGAATAGGGAAAGGCATAGAAGTAGCACTAAAGGAGTTAATAGCATCACTATTTTGAAGTTTTTCAAAACCTTCTTTTAAATATTTTACTTGAAGTAATGGAGCGGTGGCATAAATACTACAAACAAAATCATACTTTTCACCTTGAGCTTCTAAAAAAGACAAAGCATGGGATATAACAGCTCCTGTTCCTGTAAAGTCATCACTTAATTCTCGAGGTCTTATAAAAGGAGCTTCTGCACCATACTCTCTTGCTATTTTTGCTATTTCTTCATCATCTGTTGAAACAATAACTTTTTCAAATAACTTTGACGCTAAAGCAGTTTCAATTGTATATGAAATAAGAGGTTTACCAAAAAAATCTTTTATATTTTTTTTAGGAATTCTTTTACTACCACCACGAGCAGGTATTATACAAACACACTTAGACATCTAAAACCTCTAGAATTGAAGTAATCACATAATCTTGTTCTTCATTTGTCAAATTTACATAAAGAGGTAAAGAGATAGTCTCTTTATAATACTTATCCATAATAAAAGTTTTTTCTCCTCCATAACCTAAGTTTTGGTAATATGGTTGTTTATTAATTGGTATATAATGAAACTGTAAACCTATGTTTTTTTCTCTCATTTTAAGGACAAAATCTTTCTTATCAGTATCAAACTTATCAAAATCAATATTTACTACAAAAAGATGATAAGCAGACCCATGAGTAAAGTCATATATTGGTTTTATAAAATCATACTTTTTAAAAATCTCACAATATCTTTTTGCTAAAGTTCTTCTTTTTTCCAAAAAGTCATCTAATCTTTTTAATTGAGAGATGCCTAAAGCACAAGATATATCTGTAAGTCTATAATTAAAACCTAACTCAGCCATATCATAATGCCAAGGTGCAATATCAGGGTTTGCTTTCATTCCATGATTTCTCAAAACTAATAGTTTTTCATAAATCTCTTTAGAGTTTGTAGTTATAGCTCCACCCTCACCTGTGGTAAAACCTTTTACCGGATGAAAAGAGAAAGTTGAGATATCACTATTTACGCAAGATCCAGCCTTTACGCTATCATTAACTGCACCAATAGAGTGTGCACAGTCTTCTAATATTTTGATATCATATTTTTCTTTTAACTCTTTTAATCTTTTTTGATTAACATTATGTCCTGAAAAATGTACCACATAAATAGCTTTTATTGAGGTGTCTTTTTTTAGTTCTTCTTCACATAAATCTAAATCTATATTTCCATCTTCACAAATATCCACAAAAATTGGTTTTGCATTAACATAAAGAATCGAATTTGAGGTTGCTAAAAAGGAGTTTGGAGTTGTAAGAACTTTATCATCTTTGTCTAATAACACAAGAGAAGCCAAATGTAAAGCTGCAGTTCCATTAGATACAGATATACAATATTTAGCATTTGTATAATCACAAAGAGCCTCTTCAAACTCTTTTATTTTTGGTCCTGTAGTTAAATAATCACTTTTTAAAGTTTCAACTACTGCTTCTATATCTTCATTAGAAATATTTTGTTTACTATATGGAATAAAATTCATAAAATTTAAATCTTTTTTATTAAATTTAAAAATTCTTTTTCATCTAGCCATTCATCATTTTTAGTTGAATTATATTCAAACCCTTGCTCTACTTGAAGACCTTTTTCACCTAAGTTATTTTCATTATAATTTCGCACAGAATGGAATTTTATAGTTGGTCCTATTACAAAGTGGTCTTCAAACTCAATTGTAAGATGTGAGTCATCTGAGGGACACATTATTTCATGAAGTTTTTCACCAGGTCTAATTCCTACAATATCAAGGGGTAAGTTAGGAGCCATAGCCTTTGCCAAATCAACTATTTTCATAGATGGAATTTTTGGTACAAAGATCTCTCCACCTTTCATACGCTCAAAGTTTTTAAGGACAAAATCAACACCTTGTTCAAGGGTTATCATAAATCTTGTCATTTTTTCATCTGTTATTGGCAGAGATTTGGCACCACTTTTGATTAATTTTTCAAAATAAGGAACAACAGAACCTCGGCTGCCTAAAACATTTCCATATCTAACAACCGAAAAAGAGATATCTCTTTTACCTACAAGATTATTTGCTGCAACAAAAAGTTTATCGGATACTAATTTTGTAGCCCCATAAAGGTTAACGGGATTGGCTGCTTTATCAGTTGAGAGAGCTATTACTTTTTTAACTCTATTATCAATGGCAGCATCTATTACATTTTGTGCTCCATCAATATTTGTCTTTATACATTCCATTGGATTGTATTCAGCTATTGGCACATGTTTAAGGGCTGCTGCATGAATAACATAATCAACATCATTCATAGCTTTTTTAAGTCTATTGGCATCCCTTACATCTCCAATAAAGTATCTCATGCACTTATCATTGTAGTCTTGAGACATTTCGTACTGCTTGAGTTCATCTCTTGAAAATATTATAATTTTATTTGGTTTATACCTTTCAAGTATCATCTTAGTAAACTTTTTACCAAAACTTCCAGTTCCACCAGTAATTAAAATATTTTTCTCATTAAACATTTACAGCCCTTTATTATAATTGTTTTATTTTACCTAATATATTATTTAACTTTTATTTTAAGAGCAAATATGTAATAATTTAATAAATTAAAAATTAGGTATTTTATGTCAGAAAATTTTATTTCAGAAGATATTATAAAAATTCAGAAAAAACTTGCCAGCTTTGAAAAAGGTTCAAGAAACTATAAAAAATATACAAAAATACTTGCTAAACACATAAAGAAGTTCACTATGAAAAAGAGAGTTACTTCCCATATTAAAACAATTGAAACTGTTCAAAAAATTGATGAAGAGTTAAATAAAAAAAATCAAGAATAAAAACTATTACAAATTGCAATAGTTTTTCACGATTAAAACTATTTCTGATAAAATTATACAAAATTAACAACCAGTAGGAAAAAAATATGGATGAAAATCAAAAGAAATCACTAGATTTAGCTATAAAACAAATTGACAAGGCTTTTGGAAAAGGCTCACTTGTAAGACTTGGAGATAAAGAGACTATTCCAGTAGAATCTATTAGCACAGGTTCATTAGGACTTGATTTGGCATTAGGTGTTGGAGGATTACCAAAGGGAAGAGTAATAGAGATATATGGACCTGAGTCATCAGGTAAAACTACACTAACTTTACATGCAATAGCTGAAGCTCAAAGACAAGGTGGAGTTTGTGCATTTATTGATGCAGAGCATGCACTTGATGTAGTTTATGCTAAGAATTTAGGTGTTGATACAGATAACTTACTTGTATCTCAACCAGATTTTGGTGAACAAGCTTTAGAGATACTTGAAACTGTTATTAGAAGTGGAGCTGTTGATTTAATTGTTGTGGATTCAGTTGCAGCACTTACTCCAAAAGTAGAGATTGATGGGGATATGGATGACCAACAAGTTGGTGTTCAAGCAAGACTTATGAGTAAAGCTTTAAGAAAAATAACTGGTATTTTACACAAGATGAACTGTACTGTAATTTTTATCAACCAAATCAGAATGAAAATTGGTATGACAGGATATGGAAGTCCAGAAACTACTACAGGTGGGAATGCACTTAAATTTTACTCTTCTGTTAGACTTGATATTAGAAGAATAGCAACACTTAAACAAGCTGAAAACTCTATAGGAAATAGAGTAAAAGTAAAAGTTGTAAAAAATAAAGTAGCACCTCCATTTAAACAAGCAGAGTTTGACATCATGTTTGGAGAGGGTATCTCAAAAATGGGTGAACTTGTTGATTATGGGGTTAAACTTGATATCGTTGATAAAGCAGGCGCATGGTTTAGCTACAATGATAGTAAAATTGGTCAAGGAAAAGAGAATTCAAAAGTATTTTTAAGAGACAACCCTGAAATAGCCAAAGAAATTGAAGATAAAATTCTTGAAGCTATGGGTGTAAACGATACTGAACCATTTGAAGGTGATGAAACCTCAGAAGATGGTGAAGATTAATCTAAGAGACTTTCTCTTAGATTAGAATTTCAACTCTTACATAACTCATAATATACAACTACATTTAATAATCCCAAATACCTAAAACCATAAAAGAACTTTAAAATAATTTTTTAGATAAAATCTAAGAAATTTAAATATTTATAGGAGACCTACGTGGTATTTATTGATAACATTTATGCTGATGAAGTATTAGATTCAAGAGGAAATCCAACAGTTAGAGCAACAGTTATTTTAAGTGATGGTACAAAACAAAGTGCAATTGTTCCAAGTGGTGCAAGTACTGGTAAAAGAGAAGCTTTAGAATTAAGAGATGGAGATGACAGGTTTTTAGGAAAGGGTGTTTTAAAAGCAGTTGAAAATGTAAATACTGAAATTGCAAATGAGCTAATTGGCTTAAGCCCTTACAATCAAGCAGAAGTTGATGCAACTATGAAAGATATTGATGGAACTGCCAACTACTCAAATCTAGGTGCAAATGCTGTACTTGGGGTTTCTATGGCAGTAGCCCGAGCTGCAGCTGCATCTTTACAAATTCCATTATACAGATATCTTGGTGGTGCAAATGCAATGACTATGCCTGTACCTATGTTTAATATCATCAACGGTGGAGAGCACGCGAATAACTCAGTTGACTTTCAAGAGTATATGATTATGCCAATTGGTTTTGAAGACTTCAACGAAGGACTAAGAGCAACAGCTGAAATCTACCAAAACTTAAAAAAAGTAATTGATGAGATGGGTGAAAGTACAGCAGTTGGTGATGAGGGTGGGTTTGCTCCAAATTTAAAATCAAATGAAGAACCAATCCAAGTTATTATGACAGCGATTGAAAAAGCTGGATATAAAGCTGGTGAACAAATTGCAATAGCACTTGATGTTGCCGCATCTGAAATCATTAATGACAAAGGTCTTTATGTACTAAAATCAGAAAACAGAGAGTTAACTTCAAAAGAGTTAGTTGCTTATTATGCTGATCTTTGTGCAAAATATCCAATTGTATCTATTGAAGATGGTTTAAGTGAAGATGATTGGGATGGTTGGAAAATATTAACTGAAGAGTTAGGTTCAAAAGTACAGTTAGTAGGTGATGATTTATTTGTAACAAATGCAAATATCCTAGCAGAAGGTATTAAAAAAGGAATTGCAAACTCAATTTTAATCAAACCAAATCAAATTGGATCAATTAGTGAAACAATGCAAACAATTAGATTAGCACAAAGAAATAATTATAATTGTGTTATGTCACATAGATCAGGTGAATCAGAAGATGCCTTTATTGCAGACTTTGCAGTTGCATTAAACTGTGGACAAATCAAAACAGGAAGTACAGCTAGAAGTGATAGAATCGCTAAATATAATAGACTATTAGAAATTGGTTCTGAAATTGCTTATGCTGAATATTTAGGGAAACAACCTTTTTCTAAAAAATAGTATTATAATATGCAAAAGAAAAGTAAACGTTATGTAAATAAAGAGATAAAACGATTTACTGTAATAGCAATAATTTCTATTGCTATTACGCTTTTTCTAAGCTATCATGTGGCAAACTTACTCTTTGGAGTAAATTCTTTTGAGGTTTATAAATCACTAAAAGATAAGAAATCTTATTTAAGTAGTGAAATAAATAGACTTCAAGAGAGTAATGCGAGATTACAAAAAGAGTATTTTGAATTAAAAAATTTGGAGCCAGAAGAATGAAATCTTTACCTTTAATTGTTACATCACTACTTATAGTTGCTTCTTTACAAGCAAGAGAAAATCCGTTTATGCCAACAAAAGCATATGATGACGAAGTTGCAAGACTTATGGAAATAGACCAAAATTATCCTGCTGAGTTTATGGAAAAAAACCAAGACATTGAACTTGAAGATATGACTCCTATTTTACATGAGGGCGATGTAAATAAACCTTTACCATCTGCTGTTGCCAAGAGTGAAGAAGAGATGAAAAAAGAGCAGATGGAAAAAGAGGCTCAAATAAAAAAAGAAAAGATGCTTGAAGAGGCACTAAAAAAAGTTGAAGCTGCAAAAAAAGAAGCTGCAAAAGCAAAAATGGAAAAAGCCAAAGCTATGGCAAAAGCCAAAGAACTTGAAGAGAGAGGTCCTGTAATTTATGTAAAACCAAGACCTGAAGATATGACAGTTCAAGAAGAACCCAAAATGCAAGATGATATGCAAATGGAAGTTAAAAGTTTAAAAGTTTTACCATTTTTAACTGTTGAGTATTCAAATGATAAGATGACTTTAAATACAAAATATAAAATTATGAAAAAGTTTTATTTAGAAGATGAAAAAAAGCTAATTGTTGATTTTAAAGCAAATGTTTCATTTTTTACTAAAAAAATAGATTTAGACTCTGCAAACTTCAAGCAACTTGTAGCTGGAAATCATAAAGAAGAACAATTTTTCAGAGTAGTTGTTTTAGTAGAAGATATGCCTTCTACTTATGATATATCATTTGACGATGACTTGGTTTACATTGTTTCTAAATAAGAAATAAGTAAGAAGTTTTATTACTATCATTACAATTAGAACTTCTAAAATAGAAGCTAATATAAATGCATAGTAATAAAACTGAGTAATACTATGACTATGGTATGCCAATGTTGTAACTGCAATTAAAAGTGTAAGTGGCATTGAGTGAGATAGTCCAATTAGTAAAAATCTTCCACCCTTTAACTCTTTCATAAACAAAAATGATGCCACAAATCTAATAAAAATCATTGCTGCTACTATTGTAAGAGCTTTCATAAAAAGTCCATCATGAAATAGTGCCTCAATCTCAAAAGAAGCACCTACAGATATGAAGAATATTGGTACAAGCCAACCAAAACCAAAGTGTTCCAATTTAGTTGGAAGTGCTTTATTATGCTCAAAAAATGTCTTTATGAAAGTTCCTGCAATAAATGCTCCAAATGCAACTTCTAGTTTTAAATAAATCATAATAGTAATCAATAAAAAGAAAATAGCCATTGAAACTCTTATATCTTGTTCTTGATGATCATCATCTGGCATTAGATATCTTTTTATCTCAGGATACCACCATAATAAATTATGAAAGATTTTATAAACAACTAATAAAATTACCAAAAATCCAAAGAACAGCATCATCGTCTTACTGAACTCCCAACCAAAACCAAGCTCTAAGCCTGCTGAAACAGTTGTTAAAACTATAATAGAAACAATCTCTCCCACAAGACCTACAAGTATTGCCATAGAGACCCAGTCTTCATCACCATACTCTTTTTTCAAGGCTGCTAGCATGCCTATTGATATTAAGGGAAGAGTTACTACAAATATATTACTTAAGTCAAAATACCAAGCAATTAAAAAGGATAGAGAGAATAACACAGCATTATAAACAAGTGATTTTTTAAGAATAAAAGGGTCCGAATTAATTATCTTTTTCAAATCAACTTCAAGACCTGCTAAAAACATCAAATACAAAAATCCAAGCTCTGCAACAAGCTCTAAAATTGTATGCTCTACAATAAATGAAAAATATACAGCAATAGCACCTAATATAATTTCAACAGGAACCGTTGGTATTTTTGTAAATTTCGATACCAAAGGAGAGATAAATATTATTATCGAAATTGAAATTATTATTAGTATTTCTTCTGTCATGTATATGCCTGTGGCTAGTCTCTTTCTCTTTTAATTTTAAATCCTAGTTTTTCCAGCTCTTTCATATCTTCAATTGGGGATTTTCCTGGAGTTGTTAAATAATCCCCTATAACAAAGGCATTCGCACCTTTTTCAAAGATTTTGTATTCTTCTTCACCAAACATAAGTTCTCTTCCACCAGCAACCATGATTTTCATAGCATTTGGAACCATTTTTCTTGCTAAGGTAATTAACTCAAAAGCCTCTTCTCTTGTTACACTATTACTTACTATTGGCAAGGCCTCATTTGGGTGAAAAAAGTTTAAAGGTACATTCATAGGCTCTAAAGAAGCTATTGATTCAAGCATAGAGACTCTTTGTTCTTGAGTTTCACCCAAACCAAAGATTCCACCACACACAAGTCTTAAACCTACTTCTTTTACATTTTTACAAGTTTGATATCTCTCTTGCCAAGTATGGGTTGTAACAATCTCAGGATAAAAATCTTCTGCTGTTTCTAAGTTATGATTATAAGCATCAACACCTGCTTCTTTTAAAATTTGCAGTTGTTCAACACTTGCAGTTCCATTACAGGCAATTAATATAAGTCCTAAATTCTCTTTTTTTACAGCTTTTGCAGCTTCAACAACAAACTTCAATCTTTTGTCATCTAAACCTTTTCCTGCTGTTACTAAACAAAATCCATTGGCATTATTTGCCTTTGCTCTTTTTGCCTCTTCTACAACTTGCTCTATCTCTTTTCTTTTGTATCTTAATATATCTGCTTTATATTTTACACTTTGTGTACAAAATTTACAATCTTCATTACAAGTGCCACTTTCAATATTACAAATGGCACATAAAAATATTTCTTTATCTTTTTTATTATCGCTCATATTTTATCTCTTTTTTTAAAAATTCTTTTTCATTTATATTTTTTGAGTAATAGTTAATTATATACTCATTTGGGTTAATTTCCAACAATACACACTCGCTCAGAGGTTTTTCCCTAGCACATATTTCACCAGGATTTAAAAACAAAGTTCCCTCTTTATATTCACTTTCAAACTCATGGGTGTGTCCAAAAATGACAACATCACTATCGCCAGTCATATAAAAAGGAAGATGCATAAGTTTAAACTTTATATCTTCTATTTTAAAATAATATGGCTCATTTTCTATTTTAAATTCATTTGAAAGATGAACTAAAGAGTTATCATTATTTCCATATACACACACATAAGGTAAAGAAGAACTCTTTAAAAGTTCTAAGTTCTCACGCAAACACAAATCGCCAGCATGAATCAAATATTGTGCACCCTCTGATTTTAAAAAGTCAATAGCCTCTTTTGTTAAATCAACTTTTTTATGACTATCAGAAAGAACTGCTATTTTCAAGATTATTTCTCTTTTTTAGCAGTCGTTTTCTTAGTCGTGGTTTTTTTTGCAGGAGCTTTCTTTGCTGGTGTTTTTTTAGCTGCTATTTTTTTTGCTGGTGCTTTTTTAGCAGGAGCTCTTTTTGTATTTTTTGAATCGTTTTCTATAATACTTAAACAATCTTCTAACTCTAAAGACGATGCATCTTTACCTTTTGGTATCTTATAGTTTTTTCTACCTTGTTTTATATAAGGACCATATCTTCCATCAAGTACAAGAATTTTCTCTTTGTCAAAGCTCTTAATTGTTGCCTTTGCTTTCTCTTCATCAAGATGTTTTATTAACTCTAAAGCACGTGGCAGTTCTATTTTATATGGGTCATCTTCTTTTAGTGAATAATATTTTGTTTTTACTTGTAAATATGGACCAAATCTTCCAATATTTGCTTTTATATCTTCACCTTCAGCTGTTTGTCCAACAACCCTTGGAAGAGTAAACAAATACATAGCCTCATCCATAGTAATAGTATCCATATTCAAATGGTCTGGAATAGCTGCAAAAAGAGGTTTTTCTTCATCATCTTTTGTTCCAATTTGAATAAAAGGTCCAAATCTTCCTACTCTAGCACTCACAGGTTTTCCAGATTTTGGATCAGTTCCTATTTCTCTTATTTGTAAATAATCTTCTTTATTTACACTCTCTTCTTTTTCATCTATTGTTTTTTTGAAATCACCATAAAAGTCTTGCATAACTTGTTGCCAAGCGATTTTTCCATCTGCAATATCATCAAACTCTTCTTCAACTTTTGCAGTAAATCCTAAGTCTAAAATATGAGGGAAATGATCAGTTAAAAACGAGTTTACTATTTCACCTGTTGGAGTTGGTATTAACTTTTTATCTTCAGATTTTGTTATATATTCCCTTGCTTGAATAGTTGAGATTGTAGGAGCATAAGTAGATGGTCTTCCAATACCTTCACTCTCTAGTTTTTTTACTAATGAAGCTTCAGTATAACGTGCTGGTGGTTTTGTAAAGTTTTGTTCTAAATCAAGATTTTCTAAATCTAATTTTGTACCAACTTTTATAGTAGGAAGTATCTTTTCACTGCTATCAAGTGCAGATTCAGGATTATCACTACCTTCTGTATAAACTTTCATAAAACCAGGGAAAATAATTCTTTGACCCTTTACTTGAAACTCATACTCTTTATCTTTTCCTGCACTTATTTTATATGTAGTGTTTGCTATTTTTGCTGTTTGCATTTGAGTAGCAAGTGTTCTTTTCCAAATAAGACTGTAAAGTCTATACTGTGCATTATCAACATAAGCTTTTATCATGCTAGGTTTCAAACTTAAATCAACAGGTCTAATAGCTTCGTGAGCTTCTTGTGCCCCTTTTGCTTTTGATTTGTACACTCTTGGACTTTTTAAGCTGTATTCAGCTCCATACTCTTTTTCAATCACCTCTTTAGCTGCACTTGTTGCAACAGCTGAAAGATTTAAGGAGTCAGTTCTCATATATGTAATCAAACCACCTGTATGATTTGGAATATTTTGAATATTTCCTTCATATAATTGCTGTGCTACTACCATAGTTTGTTTTACTGAATATCCAAGTTTTCTACTAGCTTCTTGTTGAAGTGTTGATGTTGTAAAAGGAGCTGCAGGATTTCTCTTACTTTCACTCTCTTCTATATCATATAATTCAAAATCACCTTGATTTATAGAAGATTCAATCTCTTTTGCTTCTTGCTCATTTTTTATTTTTTTAGCTTTTCCATTGATTTTTGCAAGTTCTGTTTTTAATTCAGGATTTATAAAGTCTGCTTTTACTTTCCAAAACTCTTCTGGAACAAAAGCTCTAATCTCATTTTCTCTATCAACTATGATTCTAACAGCAACACTTTGAACTCTTCCAGCACTAAGTCCATATCTTACTTTTTTCCATAATAGTGGAGAAAGCTCATATCCAACTGCTCTATCAAGGATTCTTCTTGCTTGTTGTGCATCAACTAGATGTTGATTTACTTCTCTTGGATTTTCTAAGGCTTTTAAAATAGCACCCTTTGTAATCTCATGAAATACTATTCTTTTTAGTGGATTTTTTTCAACTTTAAGTGCTGGGATAAGATGCCATGCAATAGCTTCTCCCTCCCTATCCTCATCGGCTGCGAGGTAGATAGTTGTATCTTTTGTTATCTCTTTTTTCAAATCAGCAATTACTTTTCTTTTATCAGTGGAAATTAGATATTGGGGTTTGAAATTATCTGCTGGGTCAAAGCCTAATTTTGACTTTGGTAAATCTCTTACATGGCCCATTGATGCCATAACTTTATAATCTGATCCAAGGAATTTTGAAATTGTTTTTGCTTTTGCTGGTGACTCTACGATAACTAAATTTTTCACTATAAAAATAACCCCACTAATTTTTTTCGAACACGAATTCTAACATAATTAGATTAAAAGCACTTAAGCTTTAAAATTAATATTTTTAGCTAAAAAATTATAACTTCCGTCTGTAAGTCGATATTAAACTCTGACTTTACCTTTGTTTTTGCAAGATTTATTAAAAATATTGCATCTTCAAAAGTTCCGCCACCATCATTTACTAAAAAATTTGCATGTACTTTTGAAAAGGACATACCATTTTTATTAAACCCTTTTAATCCAATTTGCTCTATCAATCTTCCTGCACTATCACCCACAGGATTTTTAAAACAGCTTCCTGCACTTGGAGTTTGAGGTTGATTATTTCTCATTTTAGTAAAAAGTTCATTCATCTCTTTACTATAACCACTTGATATATTAAAAACAAGTTCATAAACTATAGTATCTATATTTGTATATCTATAACCATACTCTATATCTTCTTTTTTAATATAGCCATCTTTTGTTTTGATTGAGTCAATATAATTAAATATCTCCCACTCTTTTAAACCTGCATTCATCTTAATCAAGCCACCTAAGTTCCCTGGAAGCTTTCCAAGAAATTCAAAGTTTGCAAGGTCATGCTTTTTTGCATAAGATAAAAGCTTTCCAGATTTTGTGGCACAGCCAACATGTAGTTTATCTTCTTTTTGTTCTATATAGTCAAAAGCCTTGCCAAGTTTTGCAAACTTTGGTGGAGTAGGAGAGACAAGTATGTTATTGCCTTGCCCTATTATTTGGTACTCACTATAATCTGCTATTTCATTTATAACTAAAACATCGACGATGGGACCAATCTTAATGGAACTATATCTTTTAAAATCTATTGCATCAACATAGTTTTCCATCAAATTATTTTGCTCTTAACTCTTCATACTCACTTGGAATTAAAAATTCTTGTGATTTTATAAGCTTATTATAGAATCCATGTTTGTATCCTAATTCATACAGCTTATCTAATGCCTCATATTGAATCTGGCTTAACTCAATAGAATCATCATTTGCATAAAGGTCTAAATACTTATCAAGTGTAGGTGCATCAACCCTTATTAAATCTCTTTCTATAAGCATTTCTGAAAGCATCTTTTTATTTTTGTTTGCTACATGCACTGCTTTTATCAATGTATTTTCATAATCAATCGCATGATTTAATGGAATTGATCTTCTTAAGCACATTCCTCCAAGTGGTAGAGGTAACTCTTTGCCAGCAAACTCTTGCCAAATATCCCAGATCTCACGTTCCACTTCTAAGCTATCATCATATGTAAGTATTGACTCATGTATTAAAACACCTGCATCAACAACTCCATCAAGTACAGCTTTTTCTATTTCTAAAAAGTTCATATATGTAATCTTTGCATCAGGATAAGCAATTCTAAATAACAAAGCATTGGTAGTAAACTCTCCACTAAGAGCAACTTTAAAGTTTTTCTTTAATCTTACATCTTTTTTCTTTACTAACTTTGGTCCATAGCCATTTCCAAATGAAACTGCTGTTTTCAAAAGAGCATAATCATCTTTTACAAAAGGATACAGCGCAAATGAGATTGCACAGATGTCATACACACCATTTATTGTAGCTTGATTCAGACTCTCAATATCATCAGCAATATTTTCAAAAACTGCATCTTTTGGAGTAACCCAACCAAATTTTATAGCATAATACATAAAAATATCATCAGCATCCGGAGAGTGTGCAACACTAATTTTTCTCAAATTCTATCCTTCTTTTTTAATCAAAAGATTGTAGCAAGTTATGGTTTTATCTTTGGTTATGCAAATATTTTTATTTTTTCATATTGTTAATATAATGTTAAGTTAAAAGAGTATAATTAGTTATGTTAATTAAGGAGGATATTATGAAAGCATATAAATTAGTCATTATGACTTTGGTTTCTGGTTCACTTGTTGCAGCACTAGGTGCTACAGATTTTACAAAAAAAGGTCCTATGAGTTTTGAAGCTTATGATAGTGACAAAAATGGTTCTATTTCGCAAACTGAATTTTATGATTTAAGAGAAAAAAGAATGAATGCAAAAGCAGAACAAGGTATGAGAATGAAAAATGCAGGGAATGCCCCAACTTTTGAACAGTTTGATACTAACTCAGATAAACAACTAAGTAAAATGGAACTGCTAGAAGGCCAAATGAAAAATATGAGTGAGAAAAAAAGCCAAAAAGGTATGAATAAAGGTCAAGGCATGGGTCAAGGCCAAGGTATGGGAAAAGGAATGAAAAATTCTAACTAAATTTTTGCAAGGTCAGTTTATGACCTTGCAATTTTTCTAATAACCAGAAATCTGAATATAATAAGAAATCACTTCTAAAATATTTTCAATAAAGAATATTGAAACTATAGTAAATATTGCACAAGCTCCAACTACTACTTTACTTGTAGTTGTTGCATTTTCCATATATTTTATACCATCAACAACTGGTTCTTTTAAGAACATATATACAATTGGTCTTAGGTAATAGTAAGCTGCAATTGCTGAGTTTAAAGCCATAATTACTGCTAATACTACATATCCAGCATTTACAGCAGCACCTAATAGATACATCTTACCCCAAAACAGTGCAAAGGGAGGAATACCTGCAAGTGAGAGTAAAAACAATCCCATAATAACTGCTGTCATTGGAGATATTTTTATAAGTCCTGCATATTTTTCCATGTCATGGTCTGATTTAAATGTTTTATAATCTTTATTTCTATTTAGCCATAACATTGCAAATCCACCAAGATTTGTTACTAAAAACAAAATCCAATATAAAAACATAGCTGTTGTTGCTTGTGTTGTACCTATCAAAACCGCTGATAAGGCAAAACCTGCATTTGATATAGACGAGTAAGCAAGCATTCTATTTATATCTTTTTGTAATAGTGCTATAATATTTGGAATAGTCATTGTTAAAATAACAACACCAAAAAGAATCGCTTCAACAAACATATTTCCAGAAGAGACAAATATTTCAAAAAATCTTAATGCTACAACAAAACCTGCCATTTTTGGAACAATAGACATAAAACCAGCAAGTGAAGCAGTTGAACCCTCATAAACATCAGCAACCCAAACATGAAAAGGTACAAGTGAAAGTTTAAATCCAAGAGCAGAAAGTATAAATACAACACCTAATAAAACAAATGGATAATTCTCAAAATCAGATGCTACTAATACTTCAGATATTTTGCCAAGTTCTACTGTTCCTGTTAATGCATAAAAAATAAGCGAACCAAAAGCAAATAGTGCTGCTGCTAAGGCACCCATAGTAAAGTATTTGATAGCAGCTTCTATTGCATTTATTCTATTATGCATTGCAATCATTGTATAAAGTGCCATAGATGCAGTTTCAAGTCCAACAAATATCAAGATAAGTGAATCAGAACTTACCATAAACTGGAAACCTGCAATCATAAATAAATACAGAGCATAATACTCTGGATACCTTTGTTCATTGAATCTTTGTTTTGTAAATGACAATAAAATAAACAATATTGAAGCGATGATAATAATTGATTGTGAAAGTATTGAAATACCATCAACTAACATCAAATCAAACATACCTCTTATATCACCATTGTATCCTACTAGTGTTCCTAAATCTACAATCAAAAATAGAACTGCTAAGATAATATACAAAGATTTATCAAGTTTTTTATTTGCTAAATCAACACATAAAATAACTAAGGCTCCAACAATAGCAACTAACATAGGAACTATAGTTCCAAAGTTTAAACTTGCAAAATCAATTGAAATAGCTGGTATCATTATTTTGCCTCCCCAATTGTATTTGACGATAAGATTTGTGCTTTAGAAGCTGGCTGTTGTGCTTTTATCTTCATAACTTCTACTAAATGTTTTACCGAAGTATTAACAGGCTCTAATATTGGTTTTGGATAAATCCCTAAAATAATAACTAATGCAACCAAAGGAATTAAAGCAACAAGTTCTCTTCCTTTTGCATCTTCAAGATTCTCATTTTTTGGATTTGTTATTGGTCCAAAGAAAGTCTTTTTATATAAAACTAACATATAAACTGCACCTAAAATAATAGTAAGTCCTGCTATTAAAGTCATCACTGGTGATACTTTAAAGAATCCTAATAGAGATAAAAACTCTCCTACAAAACCAATAGTTAAAGGCAATCCAACTGAAGCCATAAGCATGATTGCAAATATAGTTGCATATTTTGGCATCACTCTTGCCAATCCACCAAATTCACTCATCATTTTTGTATGCCTTCTATCATAAATCACACCCACAAGCATGAACAGTGCACCTGAAACAATACCATGGGAAATCATTAAGAAAATTGACCCACCAATACCTTCAACATTTAGAGCGAATGTTCCTAAAATAATTACACCCATATGAGAAACAGAAGAGTAAGCAATTACTTGTTTTATATCCTCTTGTCCATAAGCTACCATTGCAGTATATACTATAGCTATAAGAGCTAATATTGCCATTGGTATCATAAAATAAACTGTTCCATCAGGAAAAAGAGGAAGAGAAAATCTAATAAATCCATAAGTTCCCATTTTAAGTAACACTGCAGCAAGTATCACCGAACCAATAGTTGGTGCTTGTCCATGGGCATATGGAAGCCAAGTATGAAATGGTACCATAGGAACTTTGATAGCAAATCCTAAGAAAAATGCTACAAATAACCAAAGTTGCATGTCAAATGGAAGTAAAAGCATATTCCAATCTAAGATATTAAAACTCCATGTTCCTGTTGTCACATAATAAACATACCCTAAATAAAGCATACCAATAAGCATTACAAGTGAACCTGTAAAGGTATAAATAAAGAATTTAATTGAAGCATAAATTCTTAAGTTTCCACCCCATGCACCTATGATATACAGCATAGGTATAAGTGACAATTCCCAGAATAGATAAAATACAATGGCATCTAAAGCTAAAAATACTCCCACCATAGTCATCTCTAAAAACAACACAGTGATTAGCATATTTTTTAAAGACCTAGTCTCTGTTAATCCAATAATTGAAATCATTGTCATAAATGTAGTCATAAGAACTAAAAATAGAGAGATACCATCTATTCCTACAACATAATTAATCCCATAAGAGCTAATTAATGGAATTGATTCCATGAACTGCATATCTGGTGTTGAACTATCAAAGCCATACCATAATATAAGTGAAATCAAAAACTCAACAGCTGTGACAATAATTGCATAAGTTCTAATAGAATCACTCTTTACTAAAAACCCTATAAATGCAGCAAATGCCGGAAAAAATATTAAAATTGATAAAATATGTTCCATACCTTCTAACCCTTTACTTTAAAAACCCAAGCGCTACACTTAGAACTAATAGTATTACAAGACCATAAACCATCACTTTTAATAGTGACGATAAGTTACCTGATTGAATAGGTCTTGCCTCTTTACCTGATGCATAAACAATTTTCCCAATACCATCAACAATAGAGTCAATTACTTTAAGATCAATCTCTTTCCATGCAAACTTACTCATTGCTAAATAAGGTCTGTTTATTACATACTCTAAAAAGTGTGGCATAAAATATTGGTTTGCCAATAGTTTATAACAAGCTCTATTTTTCAGCTTTTCACTAAAATATGTACCACTTTTTTTGTGTTTAAATACTGCAAATAAAATACCTGCTATTGCAATGGCACTTGTTACTGCTATTAAAATATTTAGTGTTGAGTGGTCAACATGAATTTCAAGTTTTGGTAAAACTTTTGTAATCATTCCCACAAAAGCATCTTGGAACCATCCTGCAATAATTGCTAAAATAGCAAGTGGTGTCATAGCTGCTATTACAAAAGGGTATGTTTCATGTGGGTGATACCCAAACTTTTTGAAGTTCTCTTCCCCATGAAATACATACATAATAAGTCTAAATGAATAAAAGGCAGTTAGACCTGCTGTTATCCATAAAATTGCCCATAAAATATAAGCATGATGTCCAAATGCAACTTCTAAGATTAAATCTTTTGAGAAGAAACCAGCAAGTGGAAAAATTCCAGCTAATGCAGTAGAAGCTATAGTCATAATAATTGATGTTGCTTTCATATGTTTATGAAGTCCACCCATATTTTTTATATTTATCTCATCATTAAGAGCATGCATAACGTTTCCAGCCCCTAAGAAAAGAACTGATTTGAAAAAGGCATGGGTTGCAAGATGAAATAATGCTACCCAATAAGCACCTAGTCCAGCAGCAACAAACATATATCCAAGTTGAGATAGTGTTGAAAAGGCAATGATTTTTTTGATATTAGTAGCAACAAGTGCTTGGGAAGCTGCAAATATTGCAACAAAAGCACCAAGACAAGCAATGCCATATCCAACTTCAGGAACAGCTGTAAAAACTTCATTTGCTCGTACTAGTAAATAAACCCCTGCTGTTACCATAGTAGCTGCATGAATTAGTGCAGAGACTGGTGTTGGACCTTCCATCGCATTTGCAAGCCATTGATTAAATGGAAACTGCGCTGATTTACCCATTGCTCCCACAAATAAAAATACAGCAATTGCTACAATCAGACTATGAGAAAGTGTTCCTATTTGTGCAAATACTACATCATATTGAAGTGATCCTAAATTCCAATAAATTAAAAATATTCCAACTAACATACCTAAATCTGCAACCCTATTCATAATAAAAGCTTCATTTGCTGCATATGAAGGGGAGATTGATGAATATGGTGAAAGTGTAGAGTATGGTGAATTATATATATCTTTTGATTTTTGTTTATCCTCTTTGTGATACCAAAATCCAATTAGTCCCCAAGAACATAATCCAACTCCTTCCCAACCTATAAACAATCCAGCAAAGTTATCACTCATAACTAAAATCATCATAGAAAAAACAAAAGCAGATAACCAAGTAAAAAATCTATTAAATGATTTATCATGATCCATATATCCAATAGAGTGAATATGTACCATTGTTGAAACCAATGTAACTACACACATCATAGTAACACTAACCGCATCTGCTACAAAACCAAATGGGATACTAAGATTTCCAATAACTATCCAATCCATAAGTTTTACACTTATTGTTTCACCAGTAGTAAAGATGTGAAAAAGTAAAACTAAAGAAGCGACAAATGAAACAGCTAACATAAAACTTGTAAAGATACCTGTAAATAGTGTCTTAGGTTTCATTGAAAATAGAGCAGCTACAAGTGAACCAACAAGGGGTGCAAATAGTGCTATGTATATAAACTTTTCCATCTACCCCTCCATACTTTGTAAAGTGTCTAAGTTGATTGAATTTTTTCTTTTATATAATAAAATAAGTAATCCCAATCCAATAGCAACTTCACTTGCTGCAATTGCGATTATAAAAAATGCAAACATTTGACCTGTAAGGTCTTGATGAAAATGAGAAACAGCAGCTAGTCCTATGTTTACAGCATTTAGCATTATCTCTGTTGCAAAAAATAGCATTAAAAGATTTTTTCTTCTAATAACCCCAATCAATCCTATACAAAATAGAAGTGCTGAAAGTATTAAATATGCATTTAAACTCATTTGCTATCCTTTTCATTTGATGATTCTAGTGCATCTATTTCATCTTCACTAAGTTCTGAATATGATACGTCCATTTTTTTACCTGCTAATATAATTCCACCTATCATTGCAACTAGTAACATTACAGCAGCAACCTCAAAAGGAACTAAAAACTTAGTAAATAAAATAACCCCTACATCTTGAGTATTTCCATACTCTGGATGAACTGCAAATTCTGACATAATATTATCTGATACAATTGGAGAGACAAAAATAAGTACAATAATCACAGCTGCTATTCCACTTAATAAAAATACTAATCTTGGGTTTTGGATTCTCTCTTTTACTTCACTCATAGAATCAAAGAACATCATCCCAAAGGCATAAAGTGCCATAACTGCACCTGTATAAACTACAATTTGAACAACACCTAAAAAGTCTGCATTTAACAAAAAGAAAAAAGCAGAGATAAAAATCATACCAGCTGCAAGGGCACTCAGTGCATATAAGGCGTTATTTGTAAATACTGTTATTGAAAACATTACAATTGTCAATATTGCGAATAGATAAAAAGCTACTATTTCAAACATCATCTCTCCTAATACTCTAATGGAGTTTTTTTGATTTTTTCATCAGCATCAGGAGATACTGCACCAAAACCTGGATACTCTTGCTGAGTTGCCAATTTATCAAGTGGAGTTAATAAATCATCTTTTACAACAAAATGGGCTCTCTGTTCACTTGCATTTTCATATCTTCCACCATGAACAATAGCAAGCTCTGGACAAACCTCAGCACAATATCCACAAAAGATACATCTACCAAAGTTTATTGTGTATTCTAAAACCTCTTTTCTAGAGTTTTCATCAATTCTTGTGTCCATTCTAATACAATCAGAGATACAAATCTTTTCACAAAGTCCACAACCAATACATCTATTTTCTCCAGATTCTAAAAGACCAAGCAATTTATGTACAGCTCTATATCTAGGTCCTATTGGAAGCTTTTCTATTGGGTACTGAACTGTATGCATATTATTATTAAAAAGTGCCTCTTTCATCATAATAAATGTTACTTTTAGTCCAGTAAAAAGTTCTCCTTTTATTGATCTTTTAAATATCTGTTTAAACTCTTGCCATGGAGTTTCAGGAAAACTATCTTTTTGAATATTGATATAATCGTGTTCGCTTATATTTCTATTTTTTAATTCATCTAATTTCATAACTGCTCCTAAAACATCATCACAAAGCCAGTAATTAAAATATTAACTACTGCTAGTGGCATTAAGATTTTCCAACATAACCACATCAATTGGTCTGGTCTAATATGTGGCCAAGAAGCTCTTGTCCATAAGAAGAAAAATATTAAAAAGGATACTTTTAAAATAATCGCCAAGCCACCAGGGATAAACCATAAGTCATTGTACCCACCAAGAAAAATTAATGAAATCAAAAATGAGACTGTAAAAAGGTTAGCGTACTCACCTATAAAAAACATCCCCCATCTCATACCTGAATACTCAGTTGCATACCCAGCAACAATCTCAGCTTCATGTTCTAGTAAATCAAAAGGAGTTCTATTCGTCTCAGCAAATCCTGCCATTACAAAAAGAACAAATGCCAAAGGCTGTGTCCATACAATCCAAGATGTAACTCCTTCACTTTGATAAGCATTAATATCAATAAGTGATAAAGAACCCACTAACATAAGTGGAGCTAAAAGTGCAAGTCCAGATACAACTTCATATGATAGTAGTTGAATAGCTGTTCGTGCTCCTCCTAAAAGTGCCCACTTATTTCCAGAACTCATACCAGCTAAAAGTGGTCCATAAAGTCCAACTGAAGCAACCCCCATTACAAATAAAACACCCACGTTTATATCTGCAATAATTGGTCTTATTGTATAACCAAAAATCTCAAACTCAGGGAAAAAAGGAACTGCTGTCATAGCAATAAAAGCAGTTGCAGCTGTTATAATTGGAGCAATCATAAATATAGGTTTTACAGAGTTTTGAGGTATAAAATCCTCTTTTGTAAACAGTTTTATACCATCACAAACAAGTTGCAAGATTCCATAAGGTCCAACATTTGTAGGTCCTAGTCTTCTTTGCATAAAAGCCAATATTTTTCGCTCGATATAAGTTGTAAAACCAGCTATGGCAGAGAATACTGCTAATATAACAATAGCTTTTATAACTGTTTCTATTAAAATACTTGTCTCCATATTACACCTTTTTCACATTTGCACTTGTAAATCTGTATCCATCAAAAAGTGCTTTTGTATTTAACTCTTTTTCAAAAGTTGATACATAAGCAATCTCTCCTGATACTTGATTATCAGTATAAACATTTACTTCAATCTCAATTCCATTTGCACTCAATAGTACTTTATCGCCAGAACTTAGTTCTAACTTTGATAATAGTGTCTCATTTGCAAACATACCACTTTCTAAATCATCTTTAAATTCATGGGCAATTGCTGTGAACTCATTGAATTGGTTGATTGGGTTTGCTTTATAGATTGTGATTTGTCCAGAAGTTAGTTCAAAACTTGCATTTTGTTTTTGTGCAAGTTCTTCACTTGTTTCAACATCAAGCGAATCTAATACATAACCTCTATTTTCACTCCAGTCATTTGAGAAGTAGTTTGTTAAACTATCAAACTCAACTGCTTTAAAGCCTTTATTAACTGGTAAAGATTTTGTATATTCTATAGTGTGCTCAACTTCACTTTCTAATAAAACATTTGCAATGTCATTTAAAACATAACCCTTATAAGGTAAGGCTGCATTTGTAGGAACTACTCTTTTATCTATATTTGTAAATGTTCCTTCTTGTTGGTTAAGAGAAGGCATGTCTAAATCACCATCTCCTAGGGCTGATAGTTGGAAATCTGCTTTTACGTTATATCCTATAGAATAGCTTCCTTGTTCTTCATCTAAATCACAAATCAGGCTCACCCCTAAAGTATTTGTAGAAGTAGGAATAATCACAACTTTAAACTCTGTATGCTTTTCTACTAGGGCTGCTAGTTTTGCAAGGTTTTGTGAGTTTGGATGAGTAATTAAATCTTCACCTAAAATAAGTGTGTAACTATCTTTTTTATCTTTCATAGCTTCAATAGTATCAATCAAAGTTGCATCACAATTTATCTCATCTAAAAGTCTTGTATATTCAAACTCTACTTCTTTAGTAACTTTTTTAGGAACCATTTTGGTTACTTCTTTTTCTTCCCCTGTTTCTTCATCTTTTACTACAGATACAACTTTTTCTTTTATCATCTCTGTAACTGATTTTGTTCTTGTCTCTTTGTATGAATCAAGTGTTGCTTGAATAGCTTCTGGTAAATCTGAGCCAAACTTATCCAAGATAAAATATAATACTGACTCTTCAGCTAAGGGCTTGTGATAGATAAACTCTGTTGTTTTTCCTCTTTTACCACACTGTTCCATAACAGGGTCACCCATTGGATGGAAATACAACCCAGCACCTTTATTCATAACAACTGAGTTATTAAAAGCATACTTTGTATTTGGAGAATCAGATTTTAAATAAGCTCCCACAGAAATCACAAAGTTTGAGTTATGGATATCTTTTAGGTCTGCACTATATAATGATTTGCCACTAACTGATGAATATGAATCAAGGAACTTTTTATAAGCTAAGGCATCACTATTTACAAGTTTATATCCAAGTTTCTCTTTTAATTTTTGTAAAGTAAGAGCCTCTTCATTTGTAATAAATGAATTAAACTTAATAGTATCGGCTTTTTTAAAGGCTTCAAGAGCTTTATCAAAAGCTACTTCATCTTGACTAGAAACTCTATTTTCAAAATCATAAGCAAATCGTGCAGCACCATTAAGTGAGGCATAGTGATGTTCATTTGTAACCCTATAGATTTTTTTAACATCATGGTTTACTATTGATTCATGTTTTACTTCATAATATATAAGTGAACAATCACTTGAGTGAGAGTTTGATGCAGGTATTCGGGTAAGTTCCCATGAGTTTGTTTTATATTGGAAATCATTTGATACTAAAGCTCCTACAGGACAAACAGAGATACACTCTCCACAGTCAACACATTTATCTTCTTCAAATCCAATAAGTGATTTGTTTAGTTTGTTCCACATTGAGTAGGCATCTTTTGGCATAGTAGTTTTAAACTTACCTTCAATAGCCTCTGCACCTCTTTTTACAGTTGAAAGAGCATTTGAACCAATCATATCTTTACATACTGTTACACACTTTTCACAAACTATACAAAGTCCTGGGTCATAGTTCATCACTCCCCAATGTTCAGTTGGTCTATTTACATCTTTTATGGCATAGCTTTGAGAATCAACTTTTTGATAAAGAGTATAATTTTGAAGTTCACAATCACCACTTTGGTCACAAACTCCGCATTGTAATGGATGGTTTACATCATAAACCTCCATTATTGCACGTCTTTCTTTTTCAATGTTATCAGTTGTAGTTGTAACTTCCATGCCATCTTTTACTTTGGCATTACATGCATAGACTTGTTTTCCTGCTGACTCCACAAGACATAATCTACATGCAAGTGTAGGTGAACATCTAGTTAAATAACAAAGAGCTGGTATAAATATTCCATTTGCACGGGCTACATTTAAAACAGTTTCTCCATCTTTGGCTTTTAGCTCTTTTCCATCAATTGTTAAAGTAATCATTTCACTCATAATGTATCAACCTTTTCAATTTTTACTTGCTTATATCTATACCCTTGTGATAAAAAACTCTCATCATCACTTTTTACACCACATAAAGCAATAGTTCCTTGTAAGTTTTTATCTAATTTAAAAGTTCTTTGAACAGTCTCATCTTTATAATTTAAAGAGACAGTATCTTTATTTGATATCTTAGCAACTCTAGAAAATGATTCACTTCCATATATAAACTCATCTTCACTACTTGTGTATTTATATGCAACTGTTCCATTATATGATTTAAGTTCTGCCACATCTTCTAGCTTATCACTTGCTTGTAAAATAATATCTGATAATAAAACAATATTAAATCCACTAAACTCTTTAAGAGCTTTTATCATAGATGAGATATTTGCAACTCTTTCGTGGGTAAATAAATCTTCTCCCAAAATAATAGTTTTAGTGTTTTTATTTGAAGACCGCTCTACCATCTCTTCAAACTCTTCTTCACCTGCACTACTTTCAGCTGAAATATAACCAATATCTAAATCAGATAAATACTCTTCTAAATCAGCACTTCTTTCCTTTGTAAAATATTCTAAAAGCAAAGATAAAACTCCCTCTTCACTTCCAACTTCATATTTTATAAACTGTGTACAGTAAAGTTTTAAATCAATATCATCAATTGGATGCATATAAATAAACTCTGCCTCATTTTTTGCAATTGCCTCTATAATCAAATCATTCATTTTTGGTGAATCTTTTGAAATCATTGCCCCTAGGCAAACTATATAATCACTTTTTGAAACTGTTTCTAAACTCATATTTTACTCTTCATCATCGTCATTGTTATCTTCATCATCAGACTCTTCTTCTACAACTGGTCTTGGCTCTGGTTTTACTTTTTTAACAACTATTGTCCAATCAACTTCATTGAATTTAATAGAATTCATTAAGGTATATCCAGCTTCATAAACAACATCTGCTGATTTTTGGATATGTGAAAAATCTCCTATTTCAAAAAGAAATATTGCATTTTCGCCATCTTTTATATCTTTATCCATTAGTTCTAACATTCTAGAGTAGAAATTATCTTTTAATGGTCTTAAATCATATCTTTTCATATATCGCCTCCGTGGCTTCACTTCGTTCAGAACACTTCGTTTCCGAAGCTAAAAAAGTAAAGCAGTTTACTTTTTTCACGCTTCTCATCTACCTGTCTATCTCACCAAAAACTACGTTTAAGTTACCAATAATAGCAACAACGTCAGCTAACTGGTGACCAACTAATATCTCTTCTAAAACCGAGGTATGCCAAAAAGATGGAGCTCTAAGTTTAAGCTTATATGCATATGGGCTTCCATCACTTACAATCATAAACCCTAACTCACCTTTTGGTGATTCTGTTGCCACATAAACTTCACCCTTTGGTGGTCTCATACCTTGTGTTACTAAAACAAAGTGCTGCATCAAGGCATAGTTTTGAGTCATTATATCTTCTTTAGATGCTGAGATATATTGAGGTTCATGTGCCATTAGTTCACATTTTGATTCTTTGTACATAGGTATTAATTGTCTTAATATTTTTGATGATTCTCTTAGTTCTTGCATATGTAATTCATATCTTGCAAAACAATCACCTGCTGTTGCTGTTGGCACATCAAAATCAAGCTCTGGGTATATCCCATAAGGCATCTCTTTTCGTAAATCCCATTTTTGCCCACTAGCTCTTAGTATTGGTCCTGTACATCCCCATGATTTTGCTGTTTCATTATCTATTACTCCAACATTTTCAAGTCTCATTCTCCAGATTCTATTATCTGTTAACAAGGCTTCATATTTTGTAACTTCAGTTTCTAGGATATTGATAAATTTTTCTAAATCTTCACACCAATTATCTGGCAAATCTAAAGGTACTCCTCCAATTCTTACAGCACTGTGAGTTAGTCTAGCTCCACAATAATCTTCTATCAAATCTATTGCAAATTCTCTTTCTCTAAAGGCATATAAGAAAACTGACATAGCTCCTACATCAAGTGCATGAGTTGCAAGCCAAAAGAGGTGAGACATGATTCTGTTTATCTCTAAAAGCATAGTTCTAATTATCTCTGCACGTCTTGGCGCTTCTATACCTAGAAGTTTCTCAACAGCAAGGGCAAAACCATAGTTATTAGAGGTAGCAGCAATATAATCCATTCTATCTGTTGTTGGCAAAAATTCATTATAAATCATATTCTCAGCCATCTTTTCCATACCTCTATGAAGGTATCCAACATGAGGACGTGATTTTACTATCTCTTCACCTTGAAGCTCTAAGATTAATCTCATTTGTCCATGAGCAGATGGATGTTGTGGTCCAAAGTTAACCACCATCGTATTATCAGCTCTTTCAAAATTTATATTTTCAAAAAAAGGTTTTAGTCTATTGGTTTGTTGCATAATCTACCTTCTCTTATCTAATATTTTTGATTTTTTTTCATCTAAGTCTTTGATGATTCGTTTTCCAAATAATTTTACTCCACCCTCTTCTGTATATCCAAGTGGTGTTTGAGTCTCAGTTCCTTCTGAAATTGGTGTTCCAAAAGGAACTTCATGACCAAGTCTTGAGAATCTTGTAGTATCATATCTATCAACAGCTGCATCGTCACGCTCTTCTGGACCTATTTCTTCTCTTGCTTCTTTTCCAAAGATATGGTCTACTTCATACCATTGTGCAACTTCATCACCATGTAGTGGATATGTTTTTTTCAAGGGATGATCATACCAATCATCAGGCATAAGGATTCTTTTCATATTTGGGTGATTAAGTATTTTAACCCCATACATGTCAAACATTTCTCGCTCTGCCCAGTTTGCCATTTTAAACACACCATATACTGACTCAAGAGTCTGTTTCTCTTCAATAAAACACTTTACTCTCATACGTTTATGTTTACTCATAGAAAGCATCTCATAAAAGATTTCAAAACCATTTCTAGTAGCAATATAGTCTATTGCTGAAAGTTCCATAAGCATGTCATATTCTAACTCTTCTTTTAGAAGTGTTAATGTTTTTACATTATCTTGTGGATTTATATATATAACTAACTCGCCATTTTCAATATAACTATCTAGTATAGTAATTTTAGATTTTAAACCTTCAATATCTTTTGCATATATTTCATCACTTGCTGGGTCAAGTCTTGGGATTGTTGGTGTTACATAAAATCTATCATTATAGTATGATTTTTTTTGAACATCATCTTTAGGAGTATATTTTCTCATTATACTAACCTCTTTTTCTTTTTAGATAAAAATGCAGATTCTCTTCTTATTTTCTTTTGAAGCATCATTAGAGCATATTGAAGTGTTTCAGGTCTTGGAGCACAACCTGGAAGATAAATATCTACAGGGATAATTCTATCTACTCCTTGAACTGTGGCATAAGTATTAAACATACCACCAGTATTTGCACATGACCCCATAGAGATAACCCATTTTGGATCTGGCATTTGGTCATATAATCTTCTCATATATTCAGCATGTTTTTTTGTAAGCGTTCCAGCTACAACTATAACATCTGCTTGTCTAGGACTCGCTCTAAATATTGTCCCAAATCTATCGAAGTCAAATCTTGAAGCTCCAGTTGCCATCATCTCAATTGCACAACAAGCCAAACCATAAGTTAAAGGCCATAAAGAGTTACTTCTTCCGAAATTTACAATTTTGTCAACAGTTGTAAGAGCAATAGGTGCTCCCCCATCTTGAAAATATTTTATTTTATGCTGTGCCATTCAAGCGCTCCTTTTTTCCATGCATAAATAAAGCCAATAGTAAGTAAAAGAATAAATAGAAGCATCTCTATAAATCCAAACCATCCTAAGACTTTAAAGTCAACTGCCCATGGAAACATAAAAATTATCTCTATATCAAATAGTATAAACAGCAGTGCCATAAGGTAAAACTGCACAGAGATAGTATTTGGCTGTTTTGTAACTTCTGGTCCACATTCATAATATGTGGTTTTAAGTTTTTCTGTATCAAGTCTTGCCATTTTTCGACTTACAAGTCTTGCTAACCAAATTGTTGCAAAAAATGCCCCAAAGGTTAAAACAAACATCATAAAAACACCAAAATACGGATGAGCGAAATCCATATGAGTCATATTTATATCCTTAATTTCTTCGTATTAAAAGAATTTAGTTTTTTCATTTTAATTTATATTCAGCTAGATACTAGCAAAAATATTTTAAATCTAGACTTAATAAATCCACCACTAAATCGCTTAAGATTAAAAATAGCTTAGCCTAAAATCAATCATTCTTAACATTATTATTTTAAAAATTTATATTTATAGGTAAAAAACAATAATTAATGGATTTATATTAATCTTAGCTTAGATTAATATAAATTTATCATACTAATATTATATTTTTATATAGAGAATTGAAAACAGTTTTAAAAAAATCCAACTTTATTTTCAGTGTCAAATTGAGACCGCTGTTCTTTAGTAATTTGTTCTTTAAAATCTTCCATTCTAAAGATTGGTTCATCCTTAACTGCCACTTTATAGGCAGTATTCTTAATAACTAGTTCTATTTGTCCACCTGTTAGTTCAACTTCTGATATTTTTTCCATATCAAAATCACTATCCAATGGGATATTTTCAGGCAATAACTTTTTCCATAATTCTAGTCTTTGAACTTTATTTGGCTTTACAAACTCTATTTTATAGTTGAATCTTCTTGAAAATGCTTTATCCAAGCTCTCCAAAAGATTTGTAGTTGCAATAAGTATTCCATCGAAACGCTCTATTTGCTCTAAAAAGATATTTTGCATTTGATTGTGCATTTTATCACTACCACTTGTAGATTCTGTTACTCTAGAACTTAAAAATTGATCAGCTTCATTTAGTAGTAAAATTGGCTCTGATTTTGTTTTATCTCTTATATCTACGTATGTTTCAAAGATTTTTCTGACATTTTTTTCACTCTCACCCACATACATAGAGAGTATTTTAGAACAATCAAAAGCTAAAACTTGTCTTTTAAGTGATTTTGCTAAGGCTAAAGCAGTTAGAGTTTTACCAGTACCTGCAACTCCATAAAAGATAATTCTTGCATCAATACCTTTTTTTCTATCTTTTATTCCCCACTCTTTTAGTCTATTTATTACCTTTTTGTCTACTTGTTGCAAAAGTGCATCTAAAGTCTCTCTTGTCTTTGGATTTAAAACAACATCTTCCATAGTTTTATCAGTTGATATTAGTTCAAACATATCTTGTTCTTTTATTACATTATCAATTTTGATTTTAGCTGTTCTTGTTTTCTTTTTTGTTGGGTGTGAAATCTTATATAAAACCTCATCAGGAATATAGAAGTTTCTATTTATTCCACCAAAGGGAGTTAGCATCTCATCATAATCCACAAGTCCTGTTGAAACCAGCTTTGAACTCTCTTCTAGTAAACTTCTGTTTTTGATTTTTTCATAATCATCATGTGAAATCAGCTCAATAAGTGAATTCATATCTCTTATTGACTCATCCCCTCCTGAATACTCCTCTTTAAGTAGTGCTATAAATATCATCTGTTCATGTTCATTTAGATCATTTTCTTTAAAAAATCCCACTATCATAATCTCATTGGGAGTAGCTTGTACTCTCTCTTTGATTCTATTTTCCAAAAGGGTAAGTTTTGATTTTAGTCTTTTTATATTTGGTGATTTTTCATCAAAATTGTGTTTTACTACATTTAACTTTTGAGCTAAATCTATTTTGAAAAATTGGTCTTGTAAATACTCTAAGTGATCACTATATTTAGTTATCTCAGGTAAAGACATATCCATAGAACCATCTTCCATAAGTCTTAAAAATGATGATGTTAAAGATACACTAGAGTTCAATAACTCTAATTTTGACAACTCACTTAGTTTTATTGGAGTAAATGAGTTTTGAACTAGCCAACCAAGCTCTAGTAGTGATTTTATAACTTCAAGTTTTTCTAGATGCTCATATCTTTTCACATCATAAAACTCTGATAAAATATCTATCACCATCAAAGCATCTCTACCATTTATATACTCTTTTGTAAGATGTTGAAGTATTTTTCCCTCTTCTAAATTACACTTCAACTGTACAAATAGATCTTCTTTTTCTAAATCTATACTCTTTATAAATTTAATCAACTCATTCATTAATTGTTATTCCTATTTTTAATTATCTATTTAAAATTCTTTGCTAAATATCAATAATACACCAACAAATCTTAAAATAAGATACTCTATTTTAATCTTTTACTTAACTGTTCATAAAACTTATCAGTATCGACTTTTTCTTTAAAGTATAACTTTTCTTTGCCTTTAGAACTTTGTATTAAAATATCTTTATTTACAATCTTTATATTTTTAATATCATCATATTTTATATAAACATTTTGTGAAAAATCAATACTAAAATTGTTGTTTATTATTGTAATACTATCTTTACATAAACCTTTATATCTTGACTTATAATTATAAATTGTCTTGCAAGATTCGTTTTTGTAAAATTTTTCTATCATATTTATATTTGAGGAGTCTACATATAAAACCCACCCTAATGCTATCAAAAAAGGAGAAAGTAAAACTAGTATTATCATAAAAAGGTTTCCTTGATATTTTTTCTATTTTACATGATTTTTTATTAAAATTGATTATAAATTTTTAACTAATTATTTAAATACTCAATATTTTATACTGATAATCATTATTGTTTAATACTTATTATGTTATATTCCAAAAAAATTTATTTTTAGGGAATACCAATGAAAATAAGCAAGAAGATGGCATTATTATTTACTCTTATTAGTCTAATTATTATAACCTTTATATCAGGTCTTGTACAAAATAGAATTCAAAAGTCTCAGATACTTGAAGATAAAATAATCCAAAGAAATATTTTAAAGCTACACAACATAATAGACTTCAATAGTGAGTATCTTAAAAAGATAGCATACGAATTTCAAGAAAATGAAAGACTAAGAAACATAATCAACAACAAAGAACAATCACAACTTAAAACATATTTTAATAACAGTAATTTAATGGAAGAATTAAATATCAGCAACTTTTTGATTTTTGATAAGAATAAAGAGTTTCTTTTTGGTAAAAGTTATGATATTAGTTCAAATGAGATGTTAAGTGTCTCAACTGAGTTAATTAATTTTATTAAAACAAAAGATATAAAGAAATACATAAATAAGAAAAAAGAGATTTTTTACATGACTACTGATTATGAAAAGTCTATTTTTGATATAAAAGAGATAAAAAATAGAGCCTCTCAAACTATAGGTTACATATACTTTTCAAGAGCGATTGATTCTCACTTTTTATCTAATATATCTGATGTACTACAAGAGTATGTCTCACTTATAAATAGTGTGGATTTTGATAAGTTTAACACTCTCAAAAATAAAACGCTAAATATAAAATACAAAACTATCAATGTAGATGAAAACTATCTTTTTACCTATGTAAGGTATTTTGATGAATTTACAAATAAAAACTTTTATATTAGTATAAAAAGTAAAAGATATATATATCAAGAACTAAAATCCAATATGAATTTTATATTGTATAGCGTATCTATTTGCTTTTTACTTATCATCATGATATTTTATATTTTTATAAAAATATTTTTTTCAGATAGGATTATCAAAATCTCAAACAAAGTAAAAAAAATCTCTGAAAATAACAAGCTAGAGATAATAATAAAAGATAACTATGATGATGAGATTTCTTTCTTAGCAAAAAAATTAAATGAAATGCTTCTTTCAATAGATATAAAGCAGCATGAAAAACTCAAAAAAGAGAGAGATTTTTTAAAATCAGTTCTAGATACACAACAAAATATCATCATGATAACCCAAGGAAATAAGATACAAAGCGTAAATAAAAAGTTTGTAGATACCTTTACCTCAGAAGATAATTTCTTATCAAATATAGTTCTTGTAGATAACAATACTCAAAAAAATGTTCTAAATATTGCACAATACTACTCTTCAAAGAATATCCCTGCAAAATTTCAGATTATGGGAAATGACAACTTTTATTTTACTTTTGATGTATCTAAACTTGATATGGGCAAATATCTAATTTGTATGAATGATGTCTCTACTTTAAATAAAAAGATATCACATCTAGAAGTAAAAGCTTCTATTGATGGACTAACAAAAATATTTAATAAAGTTGCTATAAAAGATATGTGTGAAGTCTGGATTGATACAAAAGAGTTTCATCTCTTAGTTTTAGATATTGATTTCTTTAAAAAAATAAATGATACCTATGGACACTTATGTGGAGACTTTATTTTAAAAGATGCCATTAACAACATAAGAAAGATTATCTCAAAAAAAGATTATATAGGAAGAATAGGAGGAGAAGAGTTTATGATACTTTTAGATGAAAAAAATAAAGAAAATGCCATAAACTTTGCCCAAAGAATAAGACAAAATATTGAAGATACTATTTTTAACTATGGGAAGGATTTACTTAAAATAACAATTAGTATAGGAGTTGCTAAAAATATCTTAAATAAAGATACTTACGAAACTATTTATGAAAGAGCAGACAAAGCTTTATATAAAGCAAAAGATGAGGGGAGAAATAGAGTGATTTATGAAAAAGAGGAGTGACTCCTCTTTTAAAAACTTAAAAACCTAGAAAGCTTTTATAAGCATATTTTTTACTTTATCCTGTAGTTCAGAGTTTAGATTAAGTACACTCAATCCATGATAGATATCTATTAGCTCAGATTCATCAAAGATAGTGTTTCTTTCATCAATACTGTAAATTACATCTATTTTCCCATAGTCGTAAGTATCTACATTAGTTACTTTTACAGTAAATTCACTATTGGCATAAGTATTACTTTTAATATTTTGAGTCATATCTTCAATAAAACTTTCTGGAATACTTAAACTAACTATGAAGTTAATAAAAATCTTATTACTATTTATTTTAATAGAATCAATATCAACACAGTCATATTGCTCATAAATAATTTTATTACTACTTCCAAATAGGTCATAAATAGGACACTTATCAAGTACATTTTTCTTTTTTAAGTGAGGTAAAGCATCCATCATGGGAAAATAATTATTAAAAAGTTTGATGTCACTAGGAATTGCTTTTGTTTTAAACTGCTCATAGTTACTAAAAAATAGTTTTGCAGAACTGCTCATATTTTCTATATTGTTATTATTTTGTTGATTCTTGTCTATCATTGTCTATACCTTTATTATATAAGGCTTATTATATATCTTTGAAGGCTATATTAAAATAAGATTTTTGATGAATATAGGTAAATATGGGCTTAAAAATAGTTTTTTAAACTATTTTTAAGAATAGTAAGATTTTATTTTTAGAGTGTGCATTAAAAGAATGAAAATACATCAATAAATAAAGCTTTAAATATAAAAACCATAATGAAACTTTGATATAATTTTAATGAAATTTATTAAAAGGTATTATATGGAAACACAAAATAAAATATTTGATTCATGGAATACTCTAAAAAAATGACAAATTATGATAAAAGATTTAGAAGTTTTAAAGAACGAGATATTTTCTACTGTAAAATTGGTCAAAATATAGGTTTTGAACAAAATGGAAAAGGAAAAGAATTTGTTCGTCCCGTAATTATATTAAAAAAATTTAATAAATTTATGTTCTTTGGCATACCGTTATCAACACAAATAAAAGAGGGAATATTCTATCATAAGTTTGAATTCACTAAAAATGATAACTTAATAACAAATATAGCATTACTATCTCAACTTAAACTCTTTAGCAGTAATAGACTATTAAATAAAATTGGTGTAATAAACAAAACAGAATTTGAAGAAATAAAAAATTAATGAATTAACCTCACCTAAAAGGTGAGTGGTCCCGAAGGATATTTATGATGAAAGTATATTATTAATTTTTGATTTTGTCAAATACCATATAAATTTTGATTTAGCTAATTTTGAATCTCTCTTAAGCATCCTTTGATTCCTCAATTTTTCTTTTTTAAAGTTTTAGCCGTATTATCAAGTTGCTTTATAAAATCTTTTTCTACATTTGAGAGTTCATTTTTTATCTTATCTTTGTATTTTTTATACTCAGTATTAGCTTTTTCTAAAGCTTGATTATGACTATATGATTACATCTAAATTATAATATTCAAGATTTCTTTGAACATCTCTATTTCCTTCTTTTGAACTGTCAAGTATTTCTTGACAGTTGCATCAAAATCCAATTCATTTTCTTCAAATATATTTTGTGTATGTAAACTTATACTTTGTTTACTTGTTTGAAAAAGTTCTGCCATATCTTTTTGAGTTAGCCAAATATTTTCATCCTCAAGTCGAGTTTGTATATTCATTTTCCCATCTTCTGTTTGATATATAAGTATATTTGAATTAGTCATTTTGATATTTTCCTTGAAATTAAAAATGATATTTTATGAGAAGAATTATACCAATAAAAACTATTAGTCTTTTAAAATATTTCACTTTGTAATATTTATATAAATCTCTCTTGAAGAACTGACATTCTTTGCTTTTTCACTTTTTAGTGGTAAAAAGTAAAACAAAAAGCCACCAACGGTTTCAAAGCCCTTCGGGTTCCCTCACTTATTATTTTTATCTTTTCTGCTTGGCAAAACTCATTTATTAAAACTTGCGTTTAGCAACTTTTAAACACTTAAACAGTTGCCAATCTTGTTTAGAAAAGAAAAAAATAAACATTCGGCTTTTGCAAATGTTGGATTATAGGGATAAGGACATTTGATTATTTTAACTACTTTTTATATTTACCCAACAGCCATTTTTGCAATACTTGACCATAAAAAAGGAGGTATTTCTTCTTCTAATTCCCAAGTTATACTCATTGGCTGACTTCCATAATGTGATTTATAAAAGACTTTTCCTAAACAAATATAAGTCATAGTATTCTTATTTTTATCATGATTAGATTCTCTTACAAATAAGATTATGCTTTTCCCTTCTTTTCGATGATTAATATATGATTTTCCTTTAGGAGAATTAGGTTTTGTTGAATTTTGTGATTGCCAATGAAAGAGCTTTTCACTTATTGCATAATCATCATACATTGTTGTAGGAGAGTATTTATCTTCTGTCTTTTCTAATGTAACAAATAACAGTTCAGTATTTTTTTCTTTTATATTTAGTACACCTTCTCTACTACTATATTGTCTAGTAAATGTATTTAATCCAAAGGCAGATAATATTTGTTCCCTCGTATATCTTGAATGAAGTTTAATGGGATGTTTATATGGAAGTACTATATCCTTCTCTATGTAATTTATTTTATCAATTAAAATTTCAATAATCTCTTTCATTTCTTTAATCAATATTCCGTTGAGTGATATTTCTTTTATTGAATCTTCTAAATTATTGAATAAATTTGGTTTCTGCCAAAAATCATAATAAAACATCATTAACATCAATTTTTCATTTTCCGATTTTAAGATTGATAAATCAAAATCATTTTCTATCAATTCTTTTATAAACTCAAAATAACTTAAAGAATTTGATAATAACCATTTTTTCAAAACTGTTCGTACAAACTCAATTTCATTTTTATCATCATAATTTTTAATTACTCCTGCCTCAAAGCATAAAGAAGAGAAACTCCCTCTTTTGTATATTGCCTCTGATTCTATATGATTGATTTGTAAAAAGTTACTAATATTCAAAGGTAAATGAGTATGATTTTTATAATTTATAATTTTGTTAATTAACTTGTTTTTACCTAAAATAGTAGCTTTTTTAATATTGTTTAAAATGTGTTCTTTCGCTTTTTTTTCTAATATAATAGAACAACCTAATGGTAAATGAGGGAACTCATTCTCTATCTCTTCTTTTACTGAATTATTCGTTTTACCAATTATACTTCTAAATTTACCTTCAAAATCGTATTCATCTCTAGCATTACCAACAAAATCTAAAACGGTTAAGCACTCTTTGTTATCAGAAAACCTTAATCCTCGTCCCAATTGTTGTAAGAAAACAGTTAAACTCTCTGTTGGTCTTAAAAATAAAATTGTATCAATTTGAGGAATATCTACTCCCTCATTAAAAATATCTACAACAAACAAATAATTAATCTCTTTAGATAATAGACTTCTTTTTATATTATCCCTTATTTCTCTAGAGGTATATCCACTAACTAAATAATTAGATTTTAATCCTGCTTCATTAAATTTTTCACTCATAAATTTTGCATGTTCTTTTGATACACAAAAACCTAAAGTTATAACTTCATGAATATTTGTTAAATATTCTTCACATTTTGAAATAATTTCACCTACTCTGTTTTCTTTATTGTAAGCCTCTGTCAATTCAGTTGGTGAATATTTTCCATTTTTCCACTCAATATTTTTTAAATCTATACTATCACTTATTCCAAAATATTGAAAAGGACACAATAGTTTTCTATTTAATGCCTCAGGTAGTCTAATTTCAGCAGCAATTACATCACAAAAATCAGACAAAATATTTTCATTATCCATTCTTTCAGGGGTTGCTGTTAATCCCAGTAAAATTTTAGGATTAAATTTTTCTAATATAGGTCTGTAACTATTTGCAGAGATATGATGAACTTCATCAATAATAATAAAATCATAATACTCTTTTGATAAATTTAAATTACCAATATTATTTTGTAAAGTTTGAACTGAAACAAAAAGATGTTCATTAGATATTGCGGTTTCTCCATCAACCCAAAGTTCACCAAAATTATTATCTCTTAAAACTCCACGAAAAGTTGCTAATCCTTGTTTTAATATCTCTTTTCTATGCGCTACAAAAAGTAATCTGGCTTTAGCATTTATATTTTTAAATCTTTTATAGTCAAATGCACTTATAACTGTTTTTCCTGTTCCAGTTGCTGCAACTATTAGATTTCTAAATCTATTATGTATCTCTCTTTGAGCTTCCAGTTGTTCTAAAATCTCCTCTTGATAATGAAAAGGCTTTAAGTCAAAATAAATACTAGCAATATTTTTATCTTTTATTCCACTACTTTTAAGCGCTTGATTTAGTTTAGTTGTATCTGCCTTTGTAAATGTTTCAAATTCTTTATCTTCCCAATATGTATCAAATGTTTTTTTGAACTTTTCAATCACATGAGATATTTCGGCAGTCGTTACTTTTAAATTCCATTCCAAGCCACTTGTTAATGCACTTTTTGAGATATTAGAAGAGCCAATATATCCCGTATGAAACCCTGTGTCTCTAAAAAAGAGATATGACTTAGCATGTAACCTTTCATTTGCCGTATTGTATGAAACTTTAACTTCTGTATTTGGCAAACTGGATAAGAATTCAACTGCTTTTAAATCTGTTGCACCCATATATGAAGTTGTGATTATTTTTAATTTTTTACCTTGTGACGTAACTTCTCGCAACTCTTTTTCAAAGATTCTAATTCCAGCCCATTTAATAAATGAGACTAAAAAATAAATTTCATTAGAAGATAATATTTCTTTTCTTAATTCACTTTCTAAAGAAATACCTGTATTACTTCCTGTAAACAATTCACTTTGTGTTAATCCTGTATAAGGAGTTATTTCTTTTAGATGTTTTTCAAAGTCAACTATATTGCTATCAATTTTAGGAAGTATTGCAGTTAATAAAGAAGTATTAATATCCAATAGATTTTCTGTAAAATCTTGTTTCTCAATTTCATTCTTAAGTAAATATATAATTTTATTTATTAACTGAATTTGATTTTCTATTGAATCTTCACCACTAATTGAATTTAAAGAAAAATGTATAATTTTAGATAAATACTGAGTTAAAATAAGTGAAGCTTCATTTTTTTCAATCTTTGAAGTTTTTATATAAAATTCTTCTTCTTTTATATTATTAAGTTTTTTTGAAATTAAACTATTTATTAATTGCTCATATACACCTGTCATCATATGCTTACTTATGCATTTTCAAAAAGAAAATCTTCTAATTCTTCTTTGGTATATTCTTTTGACTCATCAAGAATAAATACTCCGCCATCTGCTGGAATATACTCAGTATATTCTAGTTCTCCACTAGTATTAATAAACCCTACTATTAACTTATCATCTTTTTCTACATAAATATAATTATCCATAATGTAACCTCTTTTGTAAGATAAATTTTACCAAACAATTAATTACACCAAAGTAATTTAATGATTATAAAAAATTAATATTATAGTTTACGTCAAAAAAAGAAATTTAAAAAAAGAAAATATCCTTATCCCTCTTTCCCAACATCTGCAAAAGCCGAACGTTTATTTTTCTTTTTTCCAAACACGTTTGGCAACTGTTTGAGTGTTTGAAATTTGCTAAATGCAAGTTTTAATAAGCGAGTTTTGACAAGCGGGAAAAAGAAAAATAATAAGTAAGGGAACCCGAAGGGCTTTGAAGTTGCCACCTTAAAAACAGATAAAAAAATCTAAATTATCATAAATATCTTTTAAATCTTTCCTCATCATATATTTCGTTATTTTTATAAATACTATGTGCTATTACTACTATTTTCCTCATTACTGCTATTTGTGCTACTGTTGTATGTTTCCCATTATCTTTTAATCTATTATAAAATCTTTTTAACTCTTCATTATATTGTGTGGCATTTAGGCTTGCCATAAACAATACACTTCTACATAGTTTTGAACCAGCTTTTGATATTCTTGTTCTTCCTTTTATTGATGTTCCTGAACTCTTCTCTATTGGATCTAATCCTGCAAGTGATATTATCTCTTTTTGGTTTGCATTTGAGTATTGTATAAAATGATGCAATAGAACTATTGCTGATACTTCTCCTACACTTTTTATACTTTGTATATTTATAAATGCTTCTTGAAGTTTCTCATCTTTTGCTATTACTTTTTTTATTTCAAGTAGTATCTCTTTTTCTTTTTGTTCTAAAAGTTTTATCTCTTTTTTTATTCTTTGTATTAATTTACTTATTCCATCTTTAGCTATCAAAGATTCTAAATGATTTTTATTTTGTGATTTTTGTTTAATTAAAAATTGATAGTAAGTTATCAACTCTTTTATCTCTTCTATTTCTTGTTTTATTACTGGTACTTTAATCTGTTCCTTTGATGCTGTTACTATCATTTGTGATAACATTCGGGCATCATTTACATCATTTTTATTTCTTTGTCCTATGGCTTTACTAAAATTTGAACTTTGTTTAGGATTTACTATAAAGCATTTGATATTTTTATTTGCTGCAAACTTTTTTATAACAGAAGAATAATTCCCTGTTGGTTCATACACAAATACTAACTTATCTATATCTTTTTTGTAATGCTTTTTTAATTTAGAATATAGACTTTTTAATGATTTTAAATTATTCTCAATAACTAAATCTAAATCATTAAAAGGAACATACACATTGATTGTTGACTTACTAATATCTAATCCGATAGAATACATATCTGGAACCTTTATTTTAGGATAAAGAGTTCGTTAGGGTAGGATTTCTCCTACCTGATTTGTCATACATATTTCGGACTCGTAAATTCGAACTAGTTTATTACTGTTCTTGTTGCCACTCAAACTTTTAATATGACTATCTGACTTCAAATCAAGATGATTATTTTTTAATCTCTTTCGCCGTAGTTCGATATATCACTTAACAAACTCTATGAAAATATATTATCTATATCTCCATTAATTTTATTATACGAGCCGTTGGTGGCTTTTTGTTTTACTTTTTGCTACCAAAAAGTGAAGAAGCGAAGAACGTCAGTTCTTCAAGAGCGAAATAAAAGGAAAATTCCTTTTATTTTTCCACTAATTTATACAAATTAGCAATCTCCTCCGCCCAAATCTCCTCATTAATAGTCTCTAAAACAAGAGGAATATCATCCATCCTCTCATCATTCATAATAAACCCAAAAGCATCCCAACCAATCTTTCCCGCACCCAAACTATCATGTCTATCTACTCTGCTTCCTAGTTCTGGTTTTGAGTCATTGATATGCATACCCATTAGGTATTGTCTTCCTACTACATCGTCAAACTCTTTCCATGTTTTATCGTAGGCTTCTCGTGTTCTTATATCATATCCAGCTGTAAACATATGACAGGTATCTATACATACTCCTACTCTGCTTTTATCTTCTATTTTATCTATGATATAAGCTAGGTGTTCGAACTTGTATCCTAAGTTGCTTCCTTGTCCTGCTGTGTTTTCTATTACTAGCTTTATGTCATTTGTTGCATCAATTGCTTTGTTCATAGATAAAGCGATATTATCCAAACACTCTTCTTCACTTATCTTTCTTAAATGACTTCCGGGGTGGAAGTTTAGTCTATCTAGTTTTAGGATTTCACATCGCTGTATTTCATGGATAAATCCATCTAGTGATTTTTGTCTGTTTTCTTCTATTGGGTGTCCCAAGTTGATAAGATAAGAATCGTGAGGTAAGATATGCTTTGGTAGTATTCCACATTTGTCCATCTCTTCAAACCATTTATCTAAAACATCATTTTCTAGAGGTTTTGCTGCCCATTGTCTTTGATTTTTTGTAAAAAGGGCAAATGCTTTTGCCCCTATTGCTGTGGCATTTATAGGTGCGTTATATACTCCACCACTTGCGCTAACGTGTGCTCCTACATATTTCATTTATCTATCCTAATATCTTTTTGCGAGGATTTTACTAAATCTTGGGTTTTATGTTGCTTATTGTTTCATTTTAGTTCTTTTCTATATAAAATGCTATGTTAATGCTACTTTTATCATACAAATATCATTTTCTTTAATTAATATTTAATTATAAATTTTAAGGAGATCTTATGGAAATAAGCACACAAGCACTTTTTGCTGCACTTCCTATACTTGTATCAGCGATATTGTTAGTTGGATTTAGGCTACCTGCAAAAAAAGCAATGCCTATTGTTTATGTAGTTACAACTCTTGTAGCCTTTTATATATGGGAAGTTAGTTTTACAAGAATACTTGCTTCATCAATTCAAGGTTTATTGATTACAATTGCCGTTTTATGGATAATATTTGGTGCAATTTTATTACTAAATACACTTAAACACTCTGGTGCAATAAAAGTGATTCGAGAAGGATTCAACAATGTAAGTCCAGATAGAAGAGTTCAAGTTATTATTATTGCTTGGCTATTTGGTTCATTTATTGAAGGTGCTTCAGGGTTTGGAACACCAGCTGCTATTGCAGCGCCACTTATGGTTGCAATTGGTTTTCCTGCAATGGCCGCTGTTATGATAGGTATGATGATACAAAGTACTCCTGTATCATTTGGTGCCGTTGGAACTCCTATTTTAATAGGAGTTAACAAAGGTTTAGATGCACAAAGTATTGGTACCTCTTTAGAAGCTGCAGGTTCAAACTGGGAAACTTATCTACAAATAATCACTAGTGAAGTTGCAGTTATTCATGCTATAACTGGTACTTTGATTCCACTATTTATGATTATTATGATGACTAGATTTTTTGGTAAAAACAAATCATGGACAGAAGGCTTATCTATTTTACCATTTGCTATTTTTGGTGGATTGGCATTTACTATTCCTTATGCGCTAACTGGTATGTTTTTAGGTGCAGAGTTTCCTTCTCTTATTGGAGCTTTAGTTGGACTCCCAATAGTAATATTTGCAGCTAAAAAAGGCTTTTTAATTCCTAAAGACTCTTGGGATTTTGCTCCAAAAGAGAAGTGGCCTGTTCATTGGGTATCAAAACTTGAGATGAACCTTGATGCTATGAATACTAAAGTTGATATGTCACTTACAAGAGCTTGGATTCCATATGTACTTGTGGCGATTATATTAGTGATTACAAGGGTTTCAGATGAAGCAAATGCTTTTGTTAAATCTTGGGTTATTCCTTTTAAAAATATTTTAGGTGAAGGCTTAGGTTACTCAATAACTCCTCTTTATCTTCCAGGTGGTATCTTAGTATTTGTAGTTTTAATCACTTATTTTCTACACAAAATAGAATTTAAAGAGATGAAAGAAGCACTAAGTGAGTCTTCAAAGGTAATGCTAGGTGCTGGTTTTGTACTTATATTTACTATTCCATTAGTTAGAATACTTATTAACTCGGGAGTAAATGAGGCAGGGTTTGATTCTATGCCAGTTGCTATGGCAAATTTTGTGGCAATTTCAGTTGGTGATATTTATCCACTATTTGCTCCAGCAATTGGTGCACTAGGAGCTTTTATTGCAGGAAGTAATACTGTTTCAAATATGATGCTAAGTCAATTCCAATTTGGAGTTGCAGATGCTCTTGGACTTTCAACTGCTCTTATGGTATCCCTTCAAGCAGTAGGTGCTGCTGCTGGAAATATGATAGCAATACATAATGTTGTTGCAGCTTCTGCAACTGTTGGATTACTTGATCAAGAGGGTGAGATATTAAGAAAGACAATTATACCTACTATTTATTATTGTATAATTGCTGGAGTTATTGGTCTTATAGGTATGTATTATCTGGGGATTACTGACCCTTTAATTAAATAAACTAAAAAGAGGGTACTCCCTCTTTTTTTACCTACACATTTTTTGATTACTTCTTCTACTATAAATTCCATAAAGTGCTTTTTGCAAGATATGGATTTCATAGCACTCTTTTTTATTTGTATCTTTTTTGTTTAATTTTTTAACTATTTCATAGATATCAATAGCTTTTGAATTTAAAAACTCTCCATTAAAGGGTTCATGTTTAGATACAAAAATTTTATCTGCATCAAGCACATAATAACTTTGATACTCTTCCCCTTGATATTTTACTACGTAGTTTTCCAAAAAATTTATATCAAATGATTCATCATAACCATTATATAAACCAAAAGAGATATTTGTTCTTTTATGGCTTAAGCTACTCATCTCCCACTTTCCTATTAAATCTTTAGGTGATATTGCAAAAATTGAAGAAATTATAAATATAAGTATAAAAATTATTTTTATCTTTTATCCTTTATTAATAGCTATTTTTTTAGTTATTTTATGATTTAATTGATTAATGAGCACTTAAAGGTTTCAAAGGGCATTAACCAAAAACTAAATATAATAAATAAAAAAAAGGTACTTTAATGATTCTTGATTATGAAGAGATAAACGATTTAAATAGATATAAAATTATGTCAGACACTGTTGTTCCAAGACCAATTGCTTGGATAGTAACAGATGATGATGGAGTATTAAATGCAGCTCCATTTTCATATTTTATACCAATATCAAGTAATCCAGCAGCTTTAATAGTTGCAATTGGAATAAAAGAGGACGGAAGCCCAAAAGATAGTTTAGCAAATATTCTAAAAACAAAAAAAGCAACAATCTGTTTTGTAAACAAAGACAATGTTGAGCAAGTAAAACTCTCATCAACTATGTTAGCAAAAGAGCAAAGTGAAATTGAAGAGTATTCAATTGAAGTGCAAAAAGTACTGGAAGATTTTCCACCTATGATTTCATCTTCACAAAGTGCACTTTTTTGTGAGTATTATGACACTGTAAAAATCCCAGGAAAAACTACACCTCTTATTTTAGAGATAAAAAAACAGTTTATCGAAGATGAAAGAATCAATGAAAAGATGCACATCAATGTAGAAAACATAGGAAGAAGTGGAGTTAAATTTAAGGCGATGGTTGACCTTTAGTTTTTAGGTCTTACCATCTCTTGGGGTTTAACATACTGCTCGAACTCTTTTTGAGTTAATATACCCAATTTCACAGCTTCTTCTTTTAGAGTTGTTCCATTTTTGTGAGCTGTTTTTGCAATAAGAGCAGCTTTTTCATATCCTATATATGGGTTTAGAGCTGTTACTAACATCAAAGAGTCATTTAGATACTTTTCTATATTTTTCTTATTTGCTACTATTCCTACTGCACAATTATCATTGAAAGCCTTCATTGTGTCACTCAAAAGCCTAATTGACTGTAAAATATTATAGGCAATAACAGGCTTAAATACATTCAACTCAAAGTTACCTTGACTAGCACTAACACTTACTGTTGTATGATTCCCCATGACTTGCACAGCTACCATAGTCATAGCTTCACTTTGGGTTGGATTTACTTTTCCAGGCATGATTGAACTTCCAGGTTCATTTTCTGGAATACTTAACTCCCCTATTCCACATCGTGGACCTGAGGCTAACCATCTTATATCATTTGCTATTTTCATAAGATTTGAAGCAAGGGCATTTAAAACTCCACTTAAAAAAACTTCTCCATCGTGTGATGTTAAAGAGTGGAATTTATTGGGATGAGAAAGAAACTTATATTTTGTTTTTGTATTAATATTCAAGTTTTCACAAACAAGGCGCGAAAAATCAGGGTGAGCATTTAGCCCTGTTCCAACTGCTGTTCCACCAATGGCAAGTTCAGTTATATATTTCATGCTATCATCTATTTGATTTAGAGCTTTTTCTAACATCTCCACATAAGCAGAAAACTCTTGACCTAAGGTAAGTGGAGTAGCATCTTGTAGATGTGTTCGTCCTATTTTTATAATATCTTCAAACTCTTTAGACTTATTTTCTAGGGTATTTTTAAGTTGATTTATTGCAGGGATTAGTTGAGATTGTATCTCTAAGACAAAGGCTATTCTCATGGCACTTGGGAAAGTGTCATTTGAACTTTGGGCTTTATTTACATCATCATTTGGGTGAATTGACTTTTCACTTCTAAAATCTTTTCCTAAAAGCTCACTCGCTCTTGAAGATATGACTTCGTTTAGGTTCATATTTGACTGGGTTCCACTTCCTGTTTGCCACACTACCAAAGGAAAGTTATCATCTAATTTTCCCTCAATAATTTCGTCACACACTTTACTTATGGCATCTTTTTTCTCTAGGGAAAGTTTTTGTAAATCATAGTTTACTATTGCACAAGATTTTTTCAAATACCCAAAGGCTTTGATTATCTCTTGGGGCATTTTTTCAATACCTATGGGGAAATTTTCCAAACTTCTTTGGGTTTGGGCTGCCCAATATTTATCATTTGGGACTTTGATTTCACCCATAGTATCTTTTTCAATTCTATACTTCATGATAATCCCTCCTCTTTTTTGTTAATTATATAACAAAAAACAAAGAGATTATTGAAAAAGTTTATTTAACTATTTGATGAAGTTTAGAACACTGGGATAAGAAAACATCAGAGCCTGCCATATCTTGCATAATATCTTCAAATGAATGGAAGTGAGCATTATAAACATATATAAAAATTTCATCCCCTTTTTCTAAAAAGTGATGTTTCCCAAATTCTGTATATGCTGTAGCACCCGCGGCTATTAACAAACCTTTGTGCTTATTTATATCTTTCAAAAAAGGTGGCAACTCTTCCAATGGTCCCAAATCCTCTTGGGTATTAAACTTATCTATCATCCATGTTTTAAGTTGATTGAAAAAATAAGAATACGATCTTACAGCACTAACTGTTCCATAATCTCTCAAAATTCCATCACGTCTAATAAATGAAGCAATATGAAACTTATTTAAGATACCATCCTCTTCAAAACTATCTATTTCTATAAAATCATGGGCAATACCTTTTGAGCCTTTTCCCCAGTTCTTTTTAGTACTTAGTTTGTTTCCATCTTGGATTCTATTTGAGCAATCATTAAATGCCCCAAAGTATTTTGGTTTTAAGTCTACTAGTTTGTCATTTTCATATACAAAATCACAGATTAATCCAACCTCAGCTTCAACTTGCAAATGTTCTATATCGTTATGATTTATCTCATCTGTACAAATGGGAAACTGTGCTAAAAAGCTATCATGATTTGGAATATAAAAAGGGAACAATCCCTTTGGAGCATCTTTTTCATCTGTTTTTATTACTGAGAATTCATCAGCTTCTCCAGCTTCTCCTAAATGGTTTGCAAAATTTCCTGCAACACCAAATCCTAAATAATCTTTTAATTCATCTAATTTTATATTATGTCTATTCATTTTTTTGCCTTCAATTTTTTAAATTTGTGACAATGTGTTTTTTTGTTTTGGATGATTATTTATTTGAGTGAGAATTTTTTCGTGAAGTTTATGTGGGTAGTTAAATTATATTGTCTAAAAATCTACCTGGGGTTTAAACTCTTCTCACCATAGTTGGCGACCTTGACGAGCTTTTTCATCATATATCCTTTCATATTAAATTATAGATAAAAGGTTACCCTCTTATCTATAAACTCAGCTTAAGAATTTTAATTAAGCAAAAAATCTTTTAGTTACTTCATCTAACAGTTTAGCCCCTGAGAAGTGTGCTCTTTGAACTAGTTCCCAAAAGTATCTATATGTTGCTCTATCGTGTAGTTCACCTTCATATTGAATAGGTCCCCACTCAGCATCTTGAGCTGCTAGTAAAATATTTTGTGCAGCTTCTAGTTCTGTAAAGTCTGGTTTCATTGCATCAACGATTGCTTGTACTTGTGTTGGGTAAATTGACCACATTCTCATAAATCCAAACTCATTTCTTGCTCTCTCTGCGTCTTTAAATGTTTGGTATGGGTTTTTTAAATCCAATGTAACATTGTGACAAGGAATAACATGATTTTGAATAGCTGCTTGACATACTTTTGCTTTTGCAGCTCCAATTAATCTATGCTCAAATTGACCTGGGCTTCTCATGTTAATAGCTGGGATTGCTCCTTGGTAACCTGATACAAAGTCCATAAGACCGAAGTCTAAAACTTGTAACCAAGGTAAAGTTGCAGTTTTTTCTACATCTTGTAGTGCTCCATGAGTTTCAATTAACACATGAATAGGAATCTCTCTAGTAATTCCTGCTTTTTTAGCTACATCTTGAATATACTCAATTTGCATTTTTGCATCTTCATAAGAAGTTGATTTTGGTAAAGTTATATATGCTAACTTTTCACCAGCACCAGGAACTAAGATATCAACATCTTGTCTCCAGTCAGGGTGTGCAGCATCATGGATTCTTGTTCCTGCCATTGCATAAGGGTTAGCATCAGAGTTTACAACTCTAACAATCATCTCTGCGTGTTCAACTTCTTTACCAGTCTCAGCTCCATCTTCACAATCACAAGTGATATCAAAAACAGGTCCAAGTTTCTTTTGCATCTCGAAACCTTTTAAAATAAGTTTCTCGCTACCTGCAAAGTGCTCACAAGTTGGGATGATTGGTAAAGATTTACCAGATTCAAATAGTGCTTCATTAGGGTGTGTCATATTATTTTCCTTTTTTAAATTTCGTCCCTCAATTTTAAAAGGGACCTTTTTGTTTAATGTCTTCTTTTTATCATGGGAAATAAATTCCCATTAAAAGAAGCAAAATCCTAAAGGAGGCAACGAGTTGCCTCTATCGTAATACTATTAAATTTATTTTTGTTTTCTTGGGATTACAACTGTGTAATCTAAATCTAAAACTACATTCTTAATATACTTTCCATTTTCATCAAAAGTAGATTCAACATCTTGAGCTTTCATATTTTTAAGACCAACTGTTCTTAATCTTAAAAGTCCAATATCATCTCTGTTATCAAGTTCTATTGTCTCAACAATCTCAGTAAACGCATAGATAGTATCTCCTGCAAATGTTGGATTTGCATGAGCTCCACTATTTATTGAATAAAGCCATTGTGCATTTTGTAAACCATTAAAAGAGTTACTTCTAGCTATAGAGATAACATGACCTCCATACATAAGTCGCTGTTTCATAGGGCTACTTTGCATCATAAAATCATCAAAATGTACTTTTGCATTATTTTGATAAAGTTTTGTTGCTAAAGTATGGTCACTATTATCAACAGTAATTCCCTCTGGATGATTTAATCTCTCACCTACTTCATAATCTTCAAAAAAGTATTTTCCACCACTTGCATCTGTATCAATATCTTTTTGAACTGGGATATTAATACTGCTTGATATTGGAAGAGTTTTTTCAAAAGTAGGAACACTATTTGTACCTAAGATTGTCTCTTTATCTTTTTTATGAACCATAACCCATCTTTTAAGGTTTAATACCTCTTTTTCATCTTGGTTATATCCAATAGAGTGAACATAAACCACTCCACTTTTACCATTTGAATTCTCTTTTAATCCAATAACTTCTGTTTCAAGTCTAACTGTATCACCTACGAATACAGGATTTGGGAAACTCACTTCTGCATAACCTAAGTTTGCAATAGCATTTAAAGAGATATCTTGAACTGATTTCCCAAATGTTAAATGGAACATCAACAAATCATCAAGAGGTTTTTTTTCATATCCCATCTTTTGTGCTAACAAATCAGATGAATGTAAAGCAAATCTACTTCCAGTTAGGGCGATGTAAAAAGACACATCACCATCTGTAATTGTTCTTGGAAGTGGATGAACTATTTTTTGACCGATTGTAAAATCTTCAAAAAAGTTACCTAAGTTTATTTTAGACATTCTTACTCCTTATTTACCAAATAAATTTTGACCCAATGACTTATATGTTTCATATAATGTTATCATCTTTTTAGCCCATTTAATTCTACTACTATCAACAAGTTTATCTTTGTATTGAATCACTTCTTTTCCATCTTTTGCAGCTTCATCAAACTTAGCAATCATCTCTTCATACTCTTGAACTTCTTTTCGTTTTGGAGTAAAGATATCATTGATATACTCAGCTTGTATTGGATGAATCAGAGCTTTACCATCAAAACCTAAGTCATAGGCATCTTTTGTTGAAGCTTCACAAGCAAACTCATCATGAACATCGTAATGAGGTCCATCAATAACTGTTTTACCATAAGCTTTTGCAGATAAGGCAATACGTGCTAGATAATTAAACATCGCTTTTGAGCCTCTTTTAATATCTATTTGAAGTCTGTTTGATAAGTTATTAGAACCTACAACTACAACTTCTAATTTGCTACTTGATGCACAAATATCAGGTGAGTTTAAAATCGCAAGTGGAGTTTCAATCATAACCATCATTGTAAGGTTTGGATTAACTTCCATTAGAGCTTTTTCAGCTTCTAATACTTGTTCAACTGTCTCAATTAAAGAAAATAAAATACCATCTACTTCAAGTTCAGAAGCTAGTTCCATATCTTTTTTAAACTCTTCACTTCCAACAGCGTTTACTCTTAATACTCTCTCAGATTCTCCAAACTTTGAACCCTCTTCTTTATATACTTCTCTAATCACATTTCTTGCAGTCTCTTTTTGCTCTTGTAAAATAGCTTCTAAATCAAAAACAACAGTATCTGCAAGAATTGTTTTTGCTTTTTTTACAAACTTTTTATTATAAGCTGGAACAAAAATCATTGATCTTCTTGCTTTATACTCAATAACTTCTTCACCACTCTCTTTAGCATGATATTGTTCATGTAACTGTTTTACAAGTTGTTTTCGCAGAACCTTTCCATTTTTAGTTCTTGGATAATCTTTAAGTGCAAAAATTGTTTTTGGTGCTTTATATTTTGCTAAATTAGCTTGAGAAAAGGCTAATACCTCATCTTCTTGCTCTTGTGTTAAATCTGTATGTCCAATAACTGCAATTGCAACTATTACTTTATCTTTTCCAATTTCAAGTCCAAAAGCAACACAATCAGCTACTAAATCATGAGTTTTTACAACTCTTTCAATCTCATGTGGAGATACTCTAAATCCAAAAGTATTGATAATATCATCTTTTCTACCTATGAACCAGATATATCCATCTTTATCTTTTTTAGCATAATCACCTGTAAAAAAGTATCCATCATGTTTAGCTTTTGATGTTTCATCATCAAGTTGCCAATACTCTAAAAATAGACCTGGGTCATCCATACCTATACAAATCATACCCTCTTCTTCAGTTCCAACTTCTTCTAAAGTGTTTGGGTCTAAAAGTTTTACAATATGACCTGGCTGTACAAATCCAGCACTTCCTGGTCTAATTGGTTTATTTATTGAGTGTGAAATATAATAAGAACATTCACTCATACCAATTGCTTCATAAATATCTTGCTTGAATCTATCTCTCCATAATCCAATCATCTCATCAGATAGATGCTCACCAGCACTCATACAATATCTCAAACTTGGACAATCTTTTGCTGTAAAATCAGTCTTTTGAATAATCTGTCTATAGATTGTTGGAACTCCAATAAAGATAGTACATTGATGTTTTTTAATTAAATCAATCCACGTTCCAGCATCATTTGCACCTTCATAAGCAATAACTGTATGACCATTAAATAATGGATCCATAAGAGCTGAACCTAATACATAAGTCCAATTGAACTTACCAGAGTGCATAATTCTATCGTTTTCTTTAAAGTTGAACCAATACTCAGTTGCCGGAGTTCTACCTACTAATGATCTATGTGAGTGTAAAACACCCTTTGGATAACCTGTTGTTCCTGATGTATATACTAAATATGCAGGCTCACCTGATTTTGATTTATAGTGATTTGGGGTAGCATCACCATTTTTTAAAATATCATTTAAAGCGTATACTTTTATACCTTTTGGTTTTTCAAGCTCATCTACACTATCAATTGCTGCAACGATAATTGTTTTTAAGTTATCCACATTTTCTAAATATGGCACTAAGTTTTTATACATAGATGCCGATAATACAATAGCACTAGCTTGTGAATCTTCTGCAAGATATTTAACCTCTGAACCACTTAAAAGTGTAGAAGTAGGAACTGCAATAATTCCAGCTTTAATAGCACCAAAAAAAGAGATAGGATAAGCCAATGAGTTTTTTAAACAAACTAAAACTCTATCTCTTGCCCCAATTCCAATACTTGTAAGGAAATTAGCAACTTGGTCTGATTTTGTAGCTAAATCTTTATAAGTTATCTCATCAGTTCCTAATTTGTCATCTTCTATTATCATAGCTGTACTATTCTCTTTAGGTGTTCCTATGTGAGCAGATGTACAAGCTACACCAATATTTAAAAATTCAGGTACTTCGATTTTTATTGTTGAACTCATATTATATTCCTTACTATATTTGACCATATGGCCAGTTTTCTTTAAATGTATGTATTGGCATTTTATTTAATACTGTCAATGCAAAAGCTTGATCTTCTTTACTTAAACTTCTTAAAGCATAACCTCTTAAAAGGTTTTGTAATGATTTACCAAACATTGGTGGATCTAACATCTCACCTTTATATCTAATTGCACCACTTAAAAGTGCATCTGCTTCAAGAGCTGCTTTTAAAATCTCAATATCTTTTGCCGTCTCTTTTGGAGATGGAGTAAATGCTACTTTACAAACATTGATATGATTTGGTGTAATAACTTGTTTACCAGTTAATCCCATAGCTGTCTCTCTTTGAGCATGTGCATAAACGTGTCTTGAGGCATCATCACCATGTAAATCTAACCATCTTCTAATATCTTTTTTCTCAACACAAGAATCTGGTAAAGAGTTTGGAGTAAGTAAAACTTCAACCCCACCAATTACACCCTTACCTTTAATTCTAGCTTCCATTGTAAGAATATTAAAGAATGTCTCTAACTCATCTATCCAACCCTCAGGAGTGATTTTGTAAGCCATTGCTTTAGAGAAGTCATGGATACCAAATACAACATGTTGTACTGTTGAGTGACTCATTAACTGATCAGCAATTTTAAGAGACTTTGGATGCTCAATAATTGGTTGAATTTGTAAATTTGAACCAATAGAAACTAACCAAGAAGATAAATCTCTAATCTCAGCATCACCATAAACTTCACCAGCTTTTGCTAAAACTATAGCGTCAATATATTTATGTACTTGTTTTAACATTTTTAAATCTTCTTCATACTCATCTGTTCTAAAAGGGTTTATTCTAATAGCTATTTGAAAATCTCTCTCTGGAAATTTTGGTAACTCTTGAATTAAAAGCTCTCTAGACATTGCTTTTTGTCTACAACCATCTTCTAAGTCAAATAACACTGTGTGTGCTTTTGTCTTGTAAGCGTGTTTTTGAAGTCTTAGTTTTGCTTGCTCCATAGTTTCATAGCTACCATCCAATGGATTAAACTTAATTGGAGGATAGTATATTTGAATCCCAGGCCAATGCCCACCTAATACTGGTTTTAAATCATCATTTGCAGTTAATTTTGATAAATCTATAATAGACGAAGTCATGATATTTACCTTTATATATTTTATTTTTTTATTACTTTTTTTAAAGCAATACCTTTTCTTGTGAGAGAATTAATCCATATCTAATATAAACTCAAATATAAATTCTTTTATTAGTTTTTAAATTAAGAAAACTTTTATAACTATTATCTTTATCGATATAATAGGCTATCTAGAACTAGCCCATTTTATGAGTTTCACATAGTGAGAAAAAATAATCCAAAATTCTTACTATCTAAAATAAAAATTTTCTAATTACTTATTAAAATACTCATTTTTTACCCAAAGAGTTAATTCAAGAAATATTTAAGCTTTTATAAAAGCAAAGATAAGCCAATTTAAATAAAAAATGTTAAAATAAGAAAAATTAAACAAAAAGATATACTATTGCAAAATCAAAATAAGTCCTTAACCAAAGGTTTATCAATACTTAAATCAATTATGAAATCAAATAAGCCTTTAACAGCAAACTATTTATGCCAAAAGCATGACATAGATAAAAGTACTATGTCAAGACTTATTACAACACTTCTTTGTGAAGGATTTATAGAGTATGTTGAAAACTCTAAAGAGATTGTATTGAGTGATATTATGAAAAATATCTCTCAAAAAGAGTCAAGGGACAAAATTGTAGAAAAAACAGAAGCTTTACTTGATGAGATTTTTTATTTAACAGATGAGTGTTCTTATATTGGAGTTTTGGATAATAATGCAGTTTTATATTTAAATCAAATAGATAAATCAAATAGAGTTTTAAAAACAAGAGACTCAGTAGGGCTTCATGCCCCACTACATGCAAATGCCTTTGGGAAAATTTTATTAGCTTTTGAAGATGTAAATTTAAAAAGTTTAGATTTGAAAAAATATACAGTCAATACTATTACAACCGTAACAAAATTACAAAAAGAGATTGAGTTAGTTCAGCAAAGGGGTTATGCTATTGGCTTTGAAGAGTATGAATTTGGACTTTTTTCAATTGCCGTGCCATATTTTAATAACCGAAGAGAGTTTGTAGGAACTGTAGGAATTTCAGGTTTATCTGCAAGGGTAAATGAAGAAAAATCCCATGAATTAGCTAAAAAGATATTTAATCTGGTAAATCCAGTTATCTAATCTTTTTTTATTTTTATTAAAATATCATGCTCTTTATCTCTAAAAACTGTCTCTTTTTTACTATTGTCAAAAATTAATTTTAAAAAGTTTTCTTTATATGAATAGTGTAAATACTTTTTATTAAACTCTTTTGAACTTTCACATTCAAAAGTTGATTTGCATATTTTGTCTTTATATACTTTTAAATCTAGTACTGTTTTTCCTGCACTATATATTTGTACTTGAGTATAATCTTCAAACTTAGAAATAAACCCTTTATCATAAAACTTCATAGTAGGAGTTTTTATCAAAATTGTTGCACTTGATGAATTAATAATTTGCTTTTGAGCACATGAGCTTAGAAACAAAATCGTAAATAATAGGCTTATAAATATTTTAATCAAAAACTGCTCCTCTTTTAATTTGAAAATAATTTTACTATAATACGATTAAATAAAGGATTTAAATGCTTGTTCATATATGCTGTTCTGTTGATAGTCACTATTTTTTAGAAAGACTTCAACAAGATTTTCCAGATGAAAAGTTGGTTGGTTTTTTTTATGATCCAAATATTCATCCCTATAATGAATACCTACTTAGACTTAAAGATGTTGAATACTCTTGCCATAAATTAAACATAGAGTTAATAGAAGGACCTTATAATCTTGATGAGTGGCTAAAAAAGGTTAAAGGCTTAGAAAATGAGCCAGAAAAAGGCGATAGATGCACTGTTTGTTATGATGATAGATTAGAAACAACTGTTAAAAAAGCTATTGAATTAGGTCATGATAAATTTACAACAACCCTTTTAATCTCTCCAAAAAAATCCCAAGAAAAGCTTGAAATAATAGGAAACGATTTAGAAAAAAAATACAATATAAAATGGATTTTCAAAGATTATAGAAGTGGCAAAGGTGTAGAAGAACAAGCAAAAGTAGTAAAAGAAAACTCTTTTTATAGACAAAATTATTGTGGTTGTTTATTTGGACTAAGTGCACAAAGACAGAGTCAAGATAAGCTTATGGATGAGATGTTTTTGCCTATTTCTAACCAAATCCTACCACAATCAATAGAATATAGACTAGAATTATATAATAATAGAACAAATTTAGAAGAGACAAACATTCCATATAGAATAGTTAAACAAAGATTTTTAAACTATAGACTTTTAAGTGCAAAAGTAAAAGTAGACAAAAAAATTGTTCCCTCATACTTTTTATGTTATTCAACAGTAAATAGAGGGAAAACAAGTGGAAGAATTGCATTTGAAAAGGCTGAGATTCATTATCTAAATAAAGATGAAGTAAAAATAATCACCGTAGATACTTTTAATGACTTTACCCAATCTCACTATAGAGATGTAAAAGACTTGATTTATCATCCTTTAACTTTTGAAGCTGAATTAAAAGTGCGAAATGACATCACTCAAAACCCTTATGGCTTATCGGCAATTGTTATTGTTGATGAAATAATTGAAGGAAAATATGAAATTGATATTGATGCAAAAATATATGAAGATGTAAAAGAGGTAATTATCTAAATGAAACTTCTTGTAAGTGCTATGGAAACTTCTTCAAACATACATTTAGCAGAGTTAAAAAAACATCTAAACAAAGACATTGAGCTTTTTGGAATATTTGATAAAAAACTTGGAAATCCAAATTATGATATCGAACAACTTGCTATCATGGGCTTTGTTGATGCAATAAAAAGATTACCCTTTTTCTTTAAACTAAAAGACGAGATGGTAGAACTGGCAAAAGATGCTGATAAAGTTTTACTTATGGACTCATCTGGCTTTAATTTGCCCCTAGCAAAAGCTCTTAAAAAGAAGTATCCAAATAAAGAGATTATTTATTATATTTTACCTCAAGCATGGGCATGGAAAAAGGGAAGAATTCCCAAGATTGAAAGCTATTGTGACAAGCTTTGTTCAATCTTACCTTTTGAAAAAGAGTATTACAGTAAAAAAGAAAAAATCACATATGTGGGACATCCTTTACTTGATGAAATAACAGATTACAAAACTACTGTTTCTAATACTAACAAAATAGCTTTTATGCCAGGAAGTAGAAAAAATGAGATTATAAATCTTATGCCAATATTTAAAGAACTCATTAAAAGTATCCCAAATAAAGAGTATATTTTAATTATCCCTACAAAGTTTGATAAAGAGTATATAAAAACTATTTATGGAGACATATCATCATTTACAGTTTCAAACAATGCCCATGAAACTCTAAAACAAAGTGATTATGCTTTTATATGTAGTGGTACGGCAACACTTGAAGCAGCACTTATAGGAACACCTTTTACTCTAAGCTATATTGCTAAAAAACTTGATTATTTTATAGGTTCAAGACTTGTAAAACTTCCAGCAGTAGGTTTAGCAAATATTTTCTTTTCAAAAATGCAAAAAGAGTTAATTCATAGTGAATTTTTACAAGAAAATGTAAGCGTAGAAAACCTTTTGAATGACTATAAAAAGATGGATACTAACAAATTTATGGATAATTCAAAAATATTAAGAGAATATCTAAAATTTGGAAGTTCTAAGAATGTGGCTCAAATAATTCAAAACTAATTTATATTTTGATAGAATATATGCCTTAAATAAAAATATATAGGAAAAAATATATGTTAGACATTACAGAAATTCAAGAGATACTTCCACATAGATACCCTTTCTTACTTGTAGATAGAATTACAGATATGGAAAAAGGTAAAAGTATCGTTGGTTTTAAAAATATCTCTATTAGTGAACCTGCTTTTATGGGACACTTCCCTGGTCATCCAATTTATCCAGGTGTACTTATCCTTGAAGGAATGGCACAAGCTGGTGGAATCTTAGCCTTAAAAAGCAATAATTTATCAAATGAAGAGATGAAAAATAAAGTTATCTATTTTATGAGTATTGATGGAGCAAAATTTAGAACACCTGTAAAGCCTGGTGATAAATTAGAGTATAAAATTGAAGTAAAAAAACTAAGAGGAACTCTAATAGTTCTTGATGGTAAAGCTTTTGTTGATGATAAGTTGGTTGCTGAGGCTGAATTAAAAGCTATGGTAGTGGACAAATAGGTATTTGATGAATAACATCCATAAAACAGCTATAATAGAAGATGGTGCAATTATTGGTGACAATGTAACAATTGGTGCATATACAATCATCGGAGAAAATGTAAAAATTGGAAATGGAAATGTTATTGGTTCACATACAATAATTGCTGGTAAAACAACAATTGGAGATGACAATAAGATTTACTCACATACAGCACTTGGAACTGACCCTCAGGATTTAAAATATGATGGTGAAGATGTTGAACTAATCATTGGAAATAGAAATAAAATAAGAGAATTTACACTTTTTAATCCAGGTACTAAAGGTGGGGGTTCAATCACTAAAATTGGTGATGACAACCTTTTTATGGGTTATGTTCATGTTGCACATGATGTAATTATTGGAAACAACTGTGTTTTTGCAAATGTAGCAACACTTGCAGGACATGTAGAGATTGATGATTATGTTGTTGTTGGTGGATTAACTCCTATTCATCAGTTTTGTAAACTTGGAAGCCACTCAATGATTGGTGGTGGTTCTGTAGTAACACAAGATATTCCACCTTTTTGTTTAGCAGAAGGAAATAGAGCAAATCTTAGAGGTCTAAACCTAAATGGACTTAGAAGAAGGCTTGGAAGAGAAGATATAAATGCTGTAAAAAAAGCATACAAAGAGATTTTTGAATCAGGACAACCTATCCAAGAGGTTGCAAATGAATTAGTAAAAACACAAGATAATAAATATGTTTTAGAATTTACAAACTTTATTATAAATACAAAAAGAGGAATTCCTTTTATTAGAAAGCAGGAGAAGTAGAATATATGAGTAAATTAAAATGTGATTTTTGTGGGGCACAAGACAGTAAAGCAAATCCAGTAATATCTGGGGATAATGCTTGTATTTGTAAATCTTGTGTAAGTGCTGCTTTTGATATCATGAGTGGTAAAGAACCTGCAGAAAATGAACAACTACCAAGCAGTGAAGTTACAGAAAGTGCCGTAGAAGTAAAACTTCATACTCCAAGTGAATTAAAAGCTTTACTTGATGATTATGTTGTTGGACAACATAGAGCAAAAAAAGTTTTATCAGTTGCAGTTTATAACCACTACAAAAGAATTTTTAGACGTGATGAAATTGGCGAAGATACAGAAATAAATAAATCAAATGTTTTACTAATAGGTCCTACGGGTTCTGGTAAAACACTTCTTGCACAAACTATTGCAAGATATTTAGATGTTCCTTTAGCAATCGCAGATGCTACTAGCTTAACAGAAGCTGGATATGTGGGGGATGATGTTGAAAACGTTATTACACGACTTTTACAATCAGCTGAGGGTGATATTAAAAAAGCAGAAACTGGTATTATTTTTATTGATGAAATTGATAAGATTGCTAGAATGAGTGAAAATAGATCAATCACTAGAGATGTATCAGGGGAAGGTGTTCAACAAGCTATGCTTAAGATCATCGAAGGAAGTGTTGTAAATGTTCCACCAAAAGGTGGGAGAAAACATCCAGGTCAAGATATGATACAAGTGGATACAACAAATATCTTATTTATTTGTGGTGGAGCTTTTGATGGTTTAGAAGATATAATCAAAAGAAAAAAAGGGAACAATGTTCTAGGTTTTAATCAAACCAAAAGTAGTAAAAAAGACGAAGATGGTCTTATATCATTGGTTGAAGCAGATGATTTGGTAAAATATGGTTTAATTCCAGAGTTAATTGGAAGATTACACATGATTGCTACACTAAATGAAATCACAGAAGATGATATGGTTCATATTTTAACTGAACCAAAAAATGCACTTGTAAAACAGTACGTTAAACTTTTTGATATGGACAATGTTACTTTAAAATTTGATAAAGATGCCCTACTTGAGATTGCTAAAAAAGCAATAGAGAGAAAAACTGGTGCGAGAGGTCTTAGATCAATTTTAGAAGATATTATGCTTGATATTATGTTTGATTTACCAAACTACAAAGAGAAAACTATTACTATTACTAAAGATGTAGTAAGTGATAAAAAAGAACCAAAAATTGCTTAATTTTAAAAGGAGAAAGAGTAGATGTTTTTAGACAAATTAATTGGATTTTTTTCTAGTGACATGGCTATCGACCTTGGTACTGCTAATACTATCGTTTCTGTAAAAGGAAAAGGTATTATTATCAATGAACCATCAGTTGTTGCTGTTCAACATGATAAATATGGGAAAGATAAAATATTAGCCGTAGGTGTTGAAGCTAAACAAATGATAGGGAAAACACCTTTAAATATTCAAGCTGTAAGACCAATGAGAGATGGGGTTATTGCAGACTTTGAAATGACAGAGAGAATGATTAGATATTTTATTGAAAGAGCTCACTCAAGAAAATCTTTTATAAGACCTAGAATCATTATTTGTATTCCTTATGGAATTACTCAAGTTGAACGAAAAGCTGTTAAAGAATCAGCTTTAAGTGCAGGAGCTAGAGAAGTGTTTTTAGTAGAAGAACCAATGGCAGCAGCAATTGGTGCAGGGATTCCTGTATCTGATCCTTCTGGTTATGTGGTTGTTGATATTGGTGGTGGTACTACTGAGATTGGTGTTACATCTCTTGGTGGACTAGTTCTATCTAAATCAATCAAAACAGCTGGAGACAGATGTGATAAAGCTATTATGGATTATGTTAGACAAAACTATAATCTATACATAGGTGAAAGAACTGCTGAAACTATTAAAATAGAAATTGGTACTGCTGTTAAGCTTGACCAAGAGTTAAAAATCAGAGTAAAAGGTAGAGATAATTCTGGTCTATTATCTACTATTGAGTTAGGAAGTGAAGGTGTTAGAACAGCTATTAAAGAACCTCTTAGAGAAATAGTTGCAGTAGTGAGAAGTGTATTAGAGGACATGCCACCTGATTTAGCTGGTGATGTTGTTGATAATGGTGTTACATTAACTGGTGGTGGAGCGCTTATTCGTGGTTTAGATACTTACTTAGCTGACATTATTAAATTACCTGTAAAAGTTGCTGATGAGCCACTTTTAGCTGTTGCTTATGGTACAAGCAAAGTGTTAGACGAGGAAGCTTTATTAAAATTAATTTCTAATGAATAAACTACTCTTTTTTCTTCTTTTTATAATCATGACTGGTCTATACATTTTCAATGTAGACCAGTCAATAAGCTCAAACTTCAAATTTATAAATGACATAAAAAAATTTTATACAGAAAAACTACTTATTGTTGAAGAGACTTTAACAAAATATTTTTTTCAAGCCCAAACAATTGAAAACATATCATTAGAAAACCAAGATTTAAAAAAATATAGACTACTGTATGCTCAAAAAAATCTAGAACTAACAAAAATCAAAGATGTGCATGAGGAGTTAAAAAACTACAAATCTGATTTAAAACTAGCAAAAGTTTTATCATATGTAGATTTTGATGATTTTACAAAAGTGTGGCTAGATGTAAAAAAAACAGATTCAAAAATAGAGGGTCTAATTTCAGAAAATTATGCAGCTGGAATTATTGTAAATAAAGGCAATCAAGCATTAGCTTTGTTAAACGGAAATGAAAAAAGTAATTATGCTGTTTTTATTGGAGAAAATAATGCTCCCGGTATTACACATGGAACTTCAAACTCAAATACACTTTTAGCAAAGTTTATTCCTATTTGGATAAATATAAAAGTTGGAGATGAAGTAATAACTTCAGGGATGGATAATATCTTTTTTGAAGGATTAAAGGTAGGAAAAGTTGTAGCAATCAAAAAAATGGCAGATATGCAAGAAGCAAAAATAGAACCTTACATAAATGCCCTAGAACAAAACTTTTTTTATATCTATTCAAAAAAAGTAGTCATAACTCCTACTAAAAAACCAATCAAAATACCAACAGTAAAACCAACTAGTAAGAAGCCATAAGCTTATCTACTTGTCCCCAAGTTAAATCATCACTCTTTTCATCTTTTTTAAACATATTATAAATATATCTAGCAAACATATCTGTCTCTAAATTTACTTTTGTTCCTATTTTGTATCTTTTAAATAGAGTATTCTCAATAGTGTGGGGAATAATAGTCAACCTAAAAGAGTCTTTTAAAACTTCATTAACCGTAAGTGATACTCCATCAATAGTTACACTTCCTTTTGAAATTATGAATTTGGCATATTCACTTGGCAAAGATATTATAAAGTCTGTTGAGTTACCATTTTTAGTAATTGATTTAATTATACCTAAACAGTCCACATGACCTTGTACAATATGTCCTTCAAATCTATCTCCCATCATCATAGCAGGTTCCATGTGAACCCTACCCTTGTAGTTTTCCATAGCAAGAATACTTTGTGATTCTGGAGATAACTCAACAGCAAAGGTTCCACTTGAAACTTTTACAACAGTTAAACATGCGCCATTTATTGCTATTGAATCACCTATTTTTGGAGTATATTTTGCTTTTAGTGTAAGAAGATTTGATTTGAGACTTAAGACCTCAGCCATCTCTCTTATTAGTCCTGTAAACACTGCTTTCCTTTAAAATTTTTGTAAAACCATAAATATTTGGTATAATACCGAAAACTTATTGAGAAGCCAATTTTAAACTACACTAAAAAATTAATCAAACTTTTAAGCACTTTTCAATATAAACATAAAAAGAATAGAGATACATTTAATAATTGTGTATTCATGGAGATAAAATGGAATATGATGTAATAGTAGTAGGTGGTGGTCATGCTGGTATTGAAGCTTCATTAGTAAGTGCTAGAATGGGCAAAAAGACTCTACTAATTACTATGCTAGTTGAGCAAATAGGAGCAGCTTCTTGTAACCCTGCAATTGGAGGTCTAGCAAAAGGTCACTTAGTGCGTGAGCTAGATGCAATTGGTGGAGAGATGGGACTTTGTACTGATAGTGCAGGTATTCAATTTAGAATTCTAAATGCCTCAAAAGGTGCAGCTGTGCAAGGAAGTCGAGCACAAATTGATATGGATAGATATAGAGAGTATATGAGAGAAGTTTGTCATAATACTGCTAATCTTGAAATATACCAAGATGAAGTAACATCTTTATTAACATCAAGTGAAAATGAACTTGAAGTTTGTGGTGTAAAAACAAAACTTGGTGAAGAGTTTAAAGCTAAAAAAGTAATCCTTACAACTGGAACTTTTATGAAAGGTCTTATTCACATAGGAAGCTCAACTTATGATGCAGGACGAGCTTGGGAACTACCTTCAACTACCCTATCAACTCAGCTAAAAGAGTTTGAATTAAATGTTGGAAGACTAAAAACAGGAACACCAGCAAGAATTGATGCAAAATCAATTGATTTTTCTAAAATGGAAGAGCATGGAGGAGATGAAAAACCTGTACCTTTTTCTTTTAGAACAGATAAGTCAAGCTTTAATCCAAAACAACATCCCTGTTATATCACATATACAAACTTAGGAACTCATGGTAAAATCTCTAGTAATTTTCACAGAGCACCAATGTTTACAGGGCAAATAGAAGGACGAGGACCAAGATATTGTCCAAGTATTGAAGATAAGGTAAGTAGATTTCAAGAAAGAGATAGACATCAACTATTTCTAGAACCGCAAACAGCAATGTGTACTGAGTATTATATCAATGGACTTAGCACTTCTTTACCAATAGATGTTCAAAAAGATATGATTCACTCTATTGATGGATTAGAAAATGCAAAAATTGTGCGATATGGTTATGCTATTGAGTATGATTATATAGACCCAACGGAGCTAAAACATACCCTAGAGACAAAAAAAGTAAAAAACCTATACCATGCAGGACAAATCAACGCAACAACAGGTTATGAAGAAGCAGCTTCTCAAGGGCTTATGGCAGGAATCAATGCAGCACTATCAATAGATGAAAAAGAGCCATTTATACTAAGACGTGATGAAGCATACATTGGAGTACTAATTGATGATTTGGTTACAAAAGGAACATCAGAACCATATAGAATGTTTACTAGTCGTGCTGAGTATAGATTACTTCTAAGAGAAGAAGGAGCTGACTTACGACTAAGTCAATATGGACATGAGTTTGGTCTAATAGATGATGAAACCATACAAAAAGTACAATTCAAAGATAAATGTATAAAAGAAGCAATTGACTTTATGAAAAATGAATGGTTTACTTCTAAAAAAGAGAATCTTGAACTTTTAGAAAGACTAGGACAAGATAAAATTAAAGATAGAGTTTTATTAGTAGATATTGTAGGAAGAATTGGTGTAACTAATGAGCATCTTGATGAGTTGTGTCCACAGTTCAAAGAGTTGGATGATTATATTAAAGAGCAAATAATAATTGAAGCTAAATATTACAGATATGTTGAAAAACAACAAAAACAAATAGAGAAAATGAAAAAAATGCTTCAATTAAAAATACCAGATAATTTTGACTATGGAATAATCCCTGGCTTATCAAATGAAGCCGTTGAAAAGCTAGAAAAGTTTAAACCACCTACACTTTTCAACGCAGGAGAAATTTCTGGTATAACACCAGCTGCTGTTGATGTGATACATTTATATATAAATTTACAAAACAAATCAATAAAAAATGAGAATATTAAGTAATAATTTCTAACTGTTTTTTAAGGCTAAACTCAAAGGAGTTTAGTCTTTATTAAAAGAACAAATCTTCATCTTTTCCTTCATCTTTTGGTTTTAATCTTTCTATTTTAAATTGTAAATAAGAAGTATTTACATTATGAAATCCAACATTTTTTGAAAAGTCTTCTTTTTTAGTTATTTCACTTATGATAACTTCCATAGATTCTATATTTTTAATTTCTAATTCTTCTTCTATCCCTCCATAAGTACTCATTAATGAATCAAAGGCATAATGATAATCATATGCTAATTTTCCTTTATCATTAAGGAGTTTTTTTATAAAGACCCATCTATCAAAAATTATACTCCAAGCTTTTTTTTGCTCAGTTGTAATACATAAATTAGAAATAATTTCTTTCCATTTAAATAAAGCAAAATAAGCCTGATGACTCACCCACAACTCTTTTATCCACCAATCTTGATATTTAGGAAAGCCTGAAAATGTTTTTGTTTTTACTTCTGGGATAAATATCTCATTTATTTTATTGAATTCATTATTGAGACTTTTTATAATAGATTCAATTTTTTCTATCTCTTCTTTATCACTATTTTTTTCTGATTGTTTTTCCTTTAATAGTTTTTCGTTTTTTTCTAAAGACTTTGTTATCTCTTCAAGTTTTACAGTTTTTCCTTTTAATATCATTTCTTTTTTTTGTAAAACTTTTTCATTTCCTTCATTTATATTCTGTATTATATTTGAACTTAACACATAAAAATGAAGGACAACAATAGGAAGAAGAAAATCAATTGTTGCTATCTCTTGTAAATCTTCTTCATCTATTTGCTTTTTTATTGCTTGAAACTCGCTTCTTATATCTGCTAGTTTACTAGAAATGTCATTTAGGTCTGAAAGGGACATCTCTAAGGATTTTGTTGCTATTTCAAATAGTTCTTTATCATCAAAGTTAATATCAGTAGGTAGCTCTTCTATGATTCTTAATACTTCTAATTTTTTATCATTACTTTGTTCTATATTTAGCTTTATTCTTGAGGGCTGTGCATCAAAGTATTTTTTTCTTTCTGCAAGAAATACTAATCTTTCTTTCTCTTCAAGTTCTTTTTCATCCATCGTTAAAAGTTGGGCTAGCATTTTTTTATATTTTTCAATAAGTTCTGTTGATACTTCTAAAGAATTTTCTGCTGAAGCAAAGGATACACGAGAAAGTTTATTTATTCCTGCTTCATGGTTTTTAATTTGTTCTTTATGTAAAACTATCTTTGCTTCGTTTTCTTTAATAAGTGTTTCAAGTGCAATAATACTTTCCATATTAGATATCCTTTAAACAATTCTATAAAAAGATTTTATCTTATTTCTAATGAAATTCAATAGGGTTTAAACTTAATATCATTATTGTATATAACTTATTAAATTATTCTCATGTTTTTTGAGGGAATTTTTTTGTTAAATTTAACTAAAACATTGTACAATCCCAAAAAACTAGAATATTATTGAATTTTAATATCAAGATATAAAAGGAAAGACAAACAGTGCAAGTTTATATTTATGCAAAAAGTGGACACAATATTGGTCTTGAAGCTACAAGAAAGTGTTCAGCTATTGCATCAAAATTAAAAGAGTTTGATCCTATTTTATGTACATGTGATTTTAGAGCTGGTGCATATGCAAAAGAAGAACTTGGCATTAGAAGATATGTAAGTGTAGATGTTCTAACAAACCTTCCAAATATGATGAAAAGAGATGATATCCTCATATTTGATTCAAATGAAACCACAGATTTTATGGAAACTCATATGAAAGATTTTTGTTCATTACTTTATAAAGTGGGTGTTGATACACCTAATTATATTGTAGATGATACACTTTTCACAAAAAATGATAATCCTACTTTAGAAAAAACTCTTTTTTTTGGGGATGATGATTATAATAATATGCTACTAGAACTTACAAATAGTAGCTCAAAACAAGAACTAAACTTACTTTTAGGACACTACTTCTTTTTAGGTAATGAATCAAAACTATCTAAATATTTTGCTAAACTATTTACAGATGAAGAGTATATAAATACCATATCAAATTCAAAGTTTTTATTAACAACTTCGCTTCAAAGTTGCTTTGAATCTATTGCTTGTGGCAACAATCCTGTTTTACTTTTACGAAAAGACAAAGAGTATAATATGGAATTTATTTCAAATTTAAACATTCCTACAATAAACTATAACGAAAACTTAGATAAAATAGTCTCAGAATTTGAAGAAAAAATATTTTCTTATCCAAAACTAAATGAATTAGATAATTTTGATTTTACTCCTATCATAGAACAAGTAACTAAAAAAACAGCTACTTATAACAAACTTACGAGTAAAGAATCATAAGCTAAACTTATCAAATTTTTATGCTATTTGTAAGTTCTTATCTTCTATAATTCAAAAAACAAAGATGAGTGAATATAAGCTCATCTTATTAAAGGTAAAATATGGCTACCGATACTACCCAGCTTCCTAAGAAACGACCCTATAGATTTAATAGGTATTATGTTTATTTAATTGTTACAATTATGTCTTTGTCTATTCCGTTTATTAGAATAGATGGAAATCACATCTTTTTATTATCATTTGATAAAAAGCAACTTCACCTAATGGGGATTGCATTTGATATGCAAGAACTTTACATGATGCCCTTTTTATTGATGTTATTATTTTTAGGTATTTTTGCAGCTACTGCGATTGGTGGTAGAGCATGGTGTGGATGGGCATGTCCCCAAACTATTTTTAGAGTTATTTATAGAGACTTAATAGAATCTAAACTTTTAAAATTAAGAAGAATCAAAAACAAACAAAAAGAACCTGACTATTCAAAAGCAGAAAATGCAAGTAAAAAAGTTATAGGTATTATTTTATGGTCTATTTTATCTCTAATTGCAGCTGCTGACTTTATGTGGTATTTTGTTCCACCTGAAGATTTTTTTGCATATTTACAAGACCCTACAGAACACATGTTTCTAATAGGGATTGTTTTATCTATTGCTGCCTTTTTAATATATGATGTTGTAAAGTTAAAAGAAGATTTTTGTGTTTACGTATGCCCATATTCAAGAGTTCAATCAGTTTTATATGATGATAATACTCTTCAAGCTATCTACTCTACAAATAGAGGTGGGGATATTTATAATGATAAAAAAGAAAAAATCATTTTTAAAGCAAAAGATTTGCCAGACCCTACAAATGAGTGTACAACCTGTGAATCATGTGTTACAGTGTGTCCTACGCATATTGACATTAGAAAAGGTCTACAACTAGAATGTATCAACTGCTTAGAGTGTGTTGATGCTTGTACTACTGTTATGGGTAAGCTTGGAAAAGAATCATTGGTACAATGGACAAGTGCAAATAATATTAAAAATAATATCCCAACAAAAGTTATTAGAAAGTCTACTATAATGTATAGTGTTGCCTTACTTCTAATAATTGGTCTTTTGTTTGTAATGGGTGGTAAAAAAGAGTACATGCTATTAAATGTAAATAAAACAACACAACTTTATAAAATAAAAGATGATGGAATAGTTGCAAATAATTTCTTATTCTTATTCCAAAATACAGATTCAAAAAACCATAGATATAACTTAGAAATAATTGACCATAAAGATATCTATATAAAAAGATTTAGACCATTTAATCTAAGTGCAGGAAAACTTGCAAAAAAAGTTGTAATTTTAGAAACATCAAAAAGGTTGATTGATGATGCAGAAAGAGACACACCAATTCCAGTGACTATTAGAGCTTATGCAGTTGATGAACCAGATAGAGTTCAAGTATTTAGAAAAGCTGTATTTATCTATCCAAGAGCAGATAAAATTAAAGAATAATGCCCTTAGTAAGTGTAAATTTAAATATTTACACTTACAAAAATCTCACAAGAAATTAAACCCCTCTTAACAAAACCTTAGCTATAATCGCGAAATAATAACTACTATTTTTCACGGAGTATCACTAATGACTAAATTTATATTTGTTACAGGTGGGGTATTGAGTTCCTTAGGAAAAGGGATAACTTCTGCCTCTATTGCCACTATTTTAAAACAATCAGGTTATAAAGTAACCATGCTAAAAATCGACCCATATTTAAATGTTGACCCAGGAACAATGAGTCCATTAGAACATGGAGAAGTATTCGTAACAGCAGATGGTGCTGAAACAGATTTAGATTTAGGAAACTACGAAAGATTTATTGATGTAACTCTTGGTGCAAAAAATAGTTTTACGACAGGACAAGTTTATCAATCAGTGATCAAAAGAGAGAGAGAAGGTGGATACTTAGGAAAAACTATTCAAGTAATTCCCCATGTAGTAGATGAAATTAAAGCAAGAATTTTTGATGCAGCAGAAGGTCATGACTTTTTAATAGTAGAACTTGGTGGAACAGTTGGAGATATTGAAGGCCTTCCTTTTATGGAATCAATTAGAGAAATTAGACATGAATTAAATAAAGATAGAACTATGAATATTCATGTAACACTAGTTCCTTACATAGCAGCAGCAGGGGAACTTAAAACAAAGCCAACTCAACACAGTGTTCAGGAATTGAGAAGAATCGGTATTACTCCTCATATGCTTGTTTGTAGAAGTGAAAGACCTTTACCTAAAGAGCTAAAGAAAAAGCTTGCTATGTCTTGTGATATTAATAATAATGCAGTAATAGAAGCAGGTGATGCACAATCAATTTATCAAGTACCAATGAACTTCTTAAAGGAGGGAATCCTAACTCCACTTTCAGAGCACTTCAATATCAAAATCAAACCAAATATGGAAAGATGGGAAACTCTTGTAAAACATATTGTTCTTCCACAAGAAGAAGTTACAATTGCATTTGTTGGTAAATACTTAGAATTAAAAGAATCATATAAATCTTTAATTGAAGCCTTAATCCATGCAGGTGCACACTTAAATACAAAAGTTAATATTAACTGGTGTGATAGTGAAAGAATAGAAGATGTTGGTGCTTATGACATTATAGGAAACTCTGATGCAGTTTTAGTTGCAGGTGGTTTTGGAAATAGAGGAGTTAATGGAAAATTAAAAGCAATTGAATATGCAAGAGTAAACAATATACCATTTTTAGGGATTTGTTTAGGAATGCAACTTTCTATTGTAGAGTATTGTAGAAATGTTCTTGGAATAGAAGATGCAAACTCTATTGAGTTTGATGAGCATACTAAAAACCCAGCTATTTATTTAATTGACGAATTTATGGACCAATCAGGAAACAAACAGCTAAGAACTCATAAGTCACCAATGGGTGGAACAATGAGATTAGGAGAGTACCCATTTAATCCTAAAGCTGGAACAAAACTAAAAGCTGCTTATGGTAAGAATGATACATATTACGAGAGACATAGACATAGATATGAAGCAAATCCTACATATAAAGAGAGACTAGAAGAAGCAGGGATGATTGTTTCTGGTGAATCTGATGGATTAATTGAAGCAGTTGAGATTAAAGATCATCAATGGTTTGTTGGGGTTCAATTTCATCCAGAGTTTACTTCACATTTAGAAACACCAAATCCAATCATCTTGGACTTTGTAAGACAAGCCACAAAATCAAATTAATGTCTAAGGTCACAAAACAAAAACTTTTTGACATCCTATCTGCAAGACACGAAAAGAGTAGCTACTCTAAACTTGCAGATATCCCTCCTCCCACAAACTTTAAAGATATAGATAAAGCAACTAAACGAGTAAAAAAAGCCATACTTGACAATGAAAAAATAACAATTGTTGGAGACTACGATGTTGATGGAGTAGTTTCAACATCAATAATGGTAGATTTTTTCAATAAAATTGCTTATGAAGTTGAGTATATTATTCCCAATAGGTTTGAACATGGATATGGATTATCAACTAAGATTTGTGATCTTATAAATGAAGGTATAGTAATCACTGTAGATAATGGAATCTCTGCTTGTGAAGCAACTGAGCTTTTAAATAATAAAAACATTGATGTAATAATAACAGACCACCATACAGTGGGAGACAGTATCCCCAACGCATATGCCATTATAAATCCCAAACAACAAGAGTGTAACTTCCCTTTCAAAGATATTTGCGGAGCTCAAGTGGCTTGGTATTTTTGTGCATCTATAAAAAAAGAGTTAAATCTAAATATCAATATGAGTGATTTTTTAGACCTCTTATGCATTGCAATAATAGCTGATATGATGCCAATGACTAGCCTAAATTATACTATGGTAAGAAATGGTTTAAAAAAAATAGAGACTTCAAAAAGAGTTGCCATATCCCACTTACGAAATATCATGAGAAAAAATACTTTTGTGTCTGATGATATAGGATTTATAATAGCTCCTAAAATAAATAGTGCAGGGAGAATGGAAGATGCCTCAATTGCCTTATCTTTTCTTCTTTCAGACAACATTGAAGAGGCAAATGAGTCCCTAGAGCTTTTAGAAGAACTAAACAATAGAAGAAAGACTCTACAAGAAGAGATATCTCTAAAAGCAAAGTATGAAATTGATATAAATGACAAAGCAATAGTTGTTTGGGGTGAAAATTGGCATGAAGGAGTTATTGGTATAGTTGCATCAAAGCTATCCCATGCTTTTAAAAGACCAGCTTTTATATTCTCAATAAAAGATGGCATTGCCAAAGGAAGTGCAAGGGCAAATGCAGATATCAATTTACACTCAATTATTTCACAAGCACAGCATCTTTTATTGGGTTTTGGTGGGCATAAAAATGCAGCTGGCATAAATATGGAAGTTAAGCATTTAGAAGAGTTTAAAGCTATTATGAATAGTGTTGTATCAAATACATCAAAAGAGCTATATATTGAGCCTATTACACTGGGAGAACTTGATGTTTCTAGTGTTGATTTAGAATTTATGCAAATAATAGAGAGCTTTGAACCATATGGCTTAGAAAACCACAAACCAATCTTTAAAATAACAAATGCAGAAATCATAAAGTCTGAACTTTTTGGTAGAGAAAAAAACCACCTAAAACTTTTCCTAAACTCAGATGGCTTTGAATTTGAAGCTATAAAATTTTATAGTAGTAATATAAATAAAAGTTTTATTGATATGGTAATATCAGTAAATAAAAATGAGTTTAGAGGAAATATAAACCCTCAATTTTTAATTCAAGATATCTTATAAAACTAAAGGTGCGTAAGTAGTCCTTGCATCAGGTGTTCTTTCTAAATCTAGTATCTCTTCATCTATTAGTGTAGAAGCACTTGAAGAGCTTAATATCGTACCAGTTCTTATATTTATAAGTTTTATAAATACAATTAATCTCTTTGTTGTAACACTGTATGTTCCAACAACTGCAAAGTTTTCATTGATAACTTGATTATTTATTCTATTTGAGTTTCTAGTTAGCAGATTAAACCCATGTTGACCAATTCTAAAGTCATTACCAAGTTCAACTTCTCTAACTAATATATTTCTATTAAGTAAAGAGTTTTTTAAAGAGTCAGATAACAAAAATCCCAATTTAGAATGGTTTTGCAATCTATCAAGATTAACAAAGTCTGATACTAATACAGTCTCATCTTTAAAAATATTTTGGTCAAATTTTGCATAAGATTTTTCAACCAACGCTCTAAGCATTGCTTGGAAGTTATTTGCTCCATCAATGTCTTTATAAACGCATGAAGTAAAAAGAAGAGGAAGTAAAAGAGATGTTAAAAGTAGTTTTAGCATCTCTTTTTTTAAAACTTTGGGTTTCATAAACTATATATTATTCTGACATTATTTTTATAGTTCTAGGAGGTTTACAATCCTTGAAAATAACACAATCATTTCTTAATCCATGTTCATATGTAGACCTAGCACTTGTAATAATTTGTCCATTTGCATTATCAATTACTCTAGCATTTAACATTATTTTTCCATATTGTCTAGAATATGTTCCAACAACAATAAAACTATTTTGGACATTTTCTTTCATTTTACTTACATTTCTTGTAATAAAATATTCACCTTGTGCATTTACAGAAACACCAAGTTGCCCTCTAAATTCAATAATATTAAAACCTCTGTTTGATAGTTCATTTATCAAACTTTCACTAATAACTCTTCCAAACTCAGTCGTCTTTTTGAAGTTATCTAGTCTAACAAAAGATGTGATTAAAACAGACTTACTCGTATGCATTTTATTATTTTGCATCATTTGAGTTGCAAGTGAAGAAATTGTAGCCTCTAAAGAACTTTGTGTTGTAACATGTACTTGCATATCTTCTGCAATCTTTAAATGTTGTTTTGTAATTTGAACTTTCTTATCAGCTTTTTTTACCCCTGCATCTTCTGGTGACATTTTATTCCCAGCAGTTAAAAGTGTAAGTGTTGATAAAAGTATCAGACTAGAGTTTCTCAATAGCTTAAGCATGTATTACCCCTTTTTCATAATTGATAAATTTTATTTAAACTTTACTTATATGTACTTGAATAGTCATCATTTTATCTCTTTGCAGTCATTGTTTAAACTAATATTAATAAATGTAAGTTTTTTATCTCCCCCCTACAATGTTAAAATTCTACTTCAATATAAGAAATATGCTAAAATAAATAAAAAAGGATTAAAAATGGCAAAACTTTTAATACCTATTTCAAATGGTTTTGAAGAGATTGAAACGGTTAGTATAATCGACATTTGTAGACGTGCAAATATTGAAGTAACTATTGCATCTATAGAGAATATAGAAGTAAAAGGGGCACATCAAATATCAATAAAAGCTGATACATTATTATGTGATATTGAGGGAAAAGATTTTGATATGATTGCTCTACCGGGTGGATTACCAAATGCTTTTAACCTTGCCGAAGATGAACTTTTACAAAAAACTCTTAAAAAATTCAAAGAAAACAATAAAAATATTGCTGCAATTTGTGCAGCTCCCTATGCTCTTTTTGAAGCAGGTGTTTTAAATAAAAACTATACATGTTATCCTGGATTTGAAGGAAAGATCAATGGACATAATTATATTCAAAATCAAGATGTAGTAATTGATAATAAAGTATTGACATCAAGAGGTCCAGCAACAGCTATGACTTTTGCTTTAGAGATAGTTAAAATATTAAAAGGACAAGAAAAATACGAAATAGTAAAAGAAGCGATACTAGCAAAAAATTGCTAGTATTTTTTATAAATTATTTATCAAAGTCAGGAACTCTTCCTACCATAGCTTCAAGTTCTCTAAGATCATCATCTGTATGACCTTCTTTTAGTTTTGCAGGTTTTACACTTCCATCATCTTTTACCCAAACCATATTATGATGAGTTGCAGAATACTTTTTATGCTCTTTATGAGTCTCTAATTCTGTCTCTCCATAACAAGTACAAAAATATACTTTACCTTTTTTTTGTTCTAAATAAACACCCGTTCCTCTAATCCCAGCTGTCATATTTTCTGTTTTTACTTCATGGTTTCCACCTTTTTCAAAAACAGCTAAAACTCCACCTGTTACTACATTTAGGCTTTTTACACCAGCTTTTTCATTGATTGAAAATTTTGCATCACCTTTTGCCAAAAATGCATCTTTTCCTATGTTAAATCTTACTTTTGAGTTTTTACCAGTTTTGATAAAATCCCCTAACTTTACAACACTATTTTTAGTGGCCTTTTCTCCATTTATATAGACTTCTCCACTACTTACTACATTATCTGCAAATGCCGTAAATAAAAAAATAGATGACAGACAAATAATTATCTTTTTCATATCTTTTCCCTCAAACAGAATTTAGTTCAATTATTATATCATAAGTGATGAAACTTTTTATTAAACGAAAAATTCTATTTTTCTTCACAATTTTTTTACTACTTATTTTTTCTTATTTAAACTTTGATAAAACAACTAGTAACTTTGATGAAAAAATTAGAGAGATTCTTTTTGAAATAAGAGGTGATATTCCTACAAGCCAAAAAGTCACAATAATTGATATTGATGAAAAATCCATAAGTGCTATAGGGCAATGGCCTTTTGGTAGAGAGTATATGGCACAAGTTTTAGCAAACCTTACAAATGCAAGAGCTGGAATTATAGGTATTGATATAATTTTCTCCGAATTTGATAGAAGTTCTCCTTCATTTATGGCAAAAAGTCTAAACGTAAAAGGTGAATTTAGAGACAATGATGAACTTTTAGCAGCTGTGGTTTCACAAACTCCTACTGTATTAGGATACTATTTTACAAAAGACTTATCAAAAAACTCACAACCTATACCTAGTACAAAATTTATACCAAGCAGTTCACCTCATCTTATAAGTTTTAATAATGTAGTTACAAATATATCTCCTATACAAGAGAGTGCTTATTCATCTGGATTTTTTAATGCCTTCAATGATTATGGTGGTAAAATGACAAAAATGCCTTTGATGCTAAAATATAAAGATAATATTTACCCATCTTTAGTTTTTGAAATGATAAATCTGGCAAGTCAAACAAAAGAAGTAAAAATAATCCAAGATAAATATGCCATTCATGGAGTTAAACTTTCAAATATAGAAATACCCACAGATAAAAATGGATTTATGAGAATAAATTTTAGAGGTGCAAAAAATAGCTTTAAATATATCTCCTTTTTGGATGTACTAAATGGCAATTTTGACAAAAAAGATGTAAATGGAAAGTTTATTTTAATAGGGACATCTATTACAACACTTGCTGATTTAAGAGCTACAGTATATGACTTAGCTATGCCTGGAGTTGAAATTCATGCAAATATGATTGATAACATTTTAAAGGGTGACTTTTTATATGAACCACCCTTTTCAAAAGCTATTGATATTTTGATAATTCTATTTTTAACTCTTATTTTAGGTCTTGTTCTATTATACTTATCATCTGTTTTTACACTAATTGCTGTCTTTATTTTATCATCTATTTTATATATGAGTTATTATTATTTACTCTTTTCTCAAGGGCTTATTTTAAATCTTTTTTATCCTTTAGTTTCAATCCTAATTACTACAATAAGTGCCTTTTATATTAACTACCAAAGGGAACAAAAACAAAAAGAGTTTATAAAAGATAAGTTTGCTAAAAAAGTCTCTTTAGAAGTTGCCAATGATTTATTATCAAATGAAAACAGTGACTTTCAAGCAAAAGAGAAAGAGCTAACAGTTTTCTTTAGTGACATAAGAGGATTTACTAATCTTTCAGAAAAATTTGATTCTCCACAAAAACTTATTGAACTTCTAAATAGATACTTTGAACCAATGAGTGAAAGTATTACTAAAAACCATGGAACTATTGATAAGTTTATAGGTGATGCCATTATGGCTTATTGGAATGCTCCATGTGATGTTTCTAATCATGCAGACAAAGCTTTACAAACTGCTTTACTGCAACTTGAAGAGTTAGAAAAACTTAATCATGAACTTCAAAAAGACTCTAAACTGAAGATTGAAATAGGCATAGGAATTCATACTGGATTAGCTGTTGTAGGAGAGATGGGCTCAACAGGAAGAAGTGATTATACAATTATTGGAGATAATGTAAATCTAGCTTCAAGAATCGAAGGTCTTACAAAAACTTTTGGAGTAAAATTAATAATATCAGAATCTACAAAGACTCAATTAAGCCAAGAATACCACTTCAAATACTTAGCAAGTGTTGTAGTAAAAGGTAAAAGTAGCGCCATCAAACTTTATGAAGTTTTGACAAAAAAAGAGTATGGAAAGTTTAAAGACAAAGAGGCTGATTATAGTGAGGCTATAAAGTATTATGAAATTTTAGAGTTTGAAAAAAGCAAAGCCATTTTTGAAAAGATGGATAAAATAGAACCTTCCATATTAAATAAGATGTATATTAATAAATGTATGGAACTATTAACTTCAAAAGAGTCAAATAAAGATTTTATAATGCATAGTAAATAAAACTATTTTTCAAGCAAAACATTACTTGAATTGATGCCATAATGTAACCATTTACAATTACAATCAAGCCATGAAATACAAAACAATATTTATATCAGATGTACATTTAGGTACAAGGTTTGCACAAGCGGAAAAACTTATTGATTTTTTAAAAGAGAATGAAAGTGAAAATCTCTTCTTAGTGGGAGATATTATTGATGGCTGGTCAATAAAAAGAAAATTTGTTTGGCCACAATCTCACTCTGATGTAATACAAAAAATCCTAAGAAAAGCAAGAAAAAGTACAAATGTATATTTAATCACAGGTAATCATGATGAGTTTTTAAGACCCTTTGTCCCTCTTGTTTTGGGAAATAACTTAGAAGTTTCAAATGAATTTACCTATACTTCAATAAGTGGGAAAAAATATTATATTACCCATGGTGACTTTTTTGATTCTATTACTATGACAAAAAAGTGGTTAGCTATCTTGGGTGATTATGGATATGACTTTTTACTTTATGTAAATCATATATTACATAAAATAAGAAAAACTTTTAAAATAAACTCCCAATGGTCACTATCTAAATATATAAAGGATAATGTCAAAAGTTCTGTTAATTTTATAAATGATTTTGAGAAAGTTTTAACTGAACATGCAAAACACAAAGGTTATGATGGTATTATTTGTGGACATATTCATAAAGCAGAACAAAGAGATATTGGTGGGATTGAATATAAAAACTGTGGTGATTGGGTTGAATCATGTACAGCAGTAGTGGAGACATATGAAGGTGATTTTAAAATTATTACTTGGTAAAATAGATGGATAATTTAGCACTTTGCTTAAGTGGAGGAGCAGCACGTGGTGCATTTCACTTAGGTATTTTAGCCTATTTAGAAGATAAAGCCATAGAGATAAAAGCTTACTCAGGAAGCTCAATTGGAGCTATAATTGCTTGTTCTCATGCCAGTGGCATAGAAGCTAGAAAACAACTAGAAATATTTAAAAGTGATGAAATAAAAAAAACACTAAAGTTTAACTACTTTAAAAATGGACTACTTCGTATTGATAAAGAGCACCATCTTTTAGATAAAATATTACCCATTAAAAATCTTGAAGATATCCCAAAAAGTGTCCATGTCAATGCTTATGATACAAAAACAAAAAAAATTTACTATTTTAACAAAGGGGAAACTCACACTTTATGTTTAGCCTCAAGTGCCTTGATTCCTATTTTTAAGCCTATTCATTATGAACACAAATATCTAATTGATGGGGGACTTTTTGATAATATTCCAATTATTCCACTACAAAACAAAGATTATAAAATTGTTAGTATAGACTTGATGCCTAAATCTGAAAAAAATCTGAAAAAAAGGTTTGATTTATTAAAACCTCTAAAAAAAAGACTCTTTCAAACACGCTTTAATAATGGGAACTACTCTATACAACATAGCAATTTATATATAACTCATCCACAACTTAGACAAACACCAATGTTTACTTTTAAAGGGCTTCAAGATATATTTGAGTTAGGATATAAAGAAGCACCAAAATACTTCTCTTAAAATAGTTTTAAATATTTAAGCTTATTAGATATTTCCATCAGTTTTTAATTGCGATTTTGTTATAATCGCCACATAAAATATTAAAGAATTAACATGTCACAAACACCCGAATTTACGCACTTACACTTACATACAGAGTACTCACTTTTAGATGGTGCTAATAAAATAAAAGAATTAGCCAAAAAGATAAAAGAATTAGGAATGAAAAGTGTTGCCATGACAGACCATGGTAATATGTTTGGTGCCATTGACTTTTATAAAGCAATGAAAGCAGAAGGAATAAAACCCATAATTGGGATGGAAGCTTATATTCATAATTCAGAAGAGTTAGATGATAAGTCCCATAGAAAAAGATTTCACTTATGTTTATATGCAAAAAATGATGCAGGATACAAAAACTTAATGTTTCTAACAAGCCAAGCATATATGCATGGCTTTTACTACTATCCAAGAATAAATAAAAAGATATTAAGAGAGCACAGTGAAGGGCTTATATGTAGTGCAGCTTGTTTACAAGGTGAAGTAAACTGGCATCTAAATACACAAAGTGAAAGAAATGTAAAAAATGGTGCCAAAGGGTATGAAGAAGCAAAAAGAATTGCTTTAGAATATAAAGAGATATTTGGAGATGATTTTTACTTAGAAATCATGAGACATGGCATTTCAGACCAACACTTTATTGATGATCAGATTTTAAAAATATCAAAAGAGACTGGCATAAAAGTAGTTGCTACAAACGATACCCACTATTTAAAACAAAAAGATGCTGATGCCCATGAGGCTTTCATGTGTATTGCTATGAATAAACTTTATGATGATCCAAATAGATTAAGACATAGTGTTCATGAGTTTTATTTAAAATCATCAGAGCAAATCTCAAAACTATATGCAGATATCCCTGAAACAATCCATGCAACTCAAGAAATAGCCAATAAATGTAATTTGGAGATAAAATTAGGTGACCCTACTCCTCCAAACTTCAAGTTTACTAGAGAAAAGTCACAAGAGCAAGGATTAACACTTCCCGAACCAGAACTTGAATACTCTTTAGAAAATGATAAGATTTTATTTATTCATGAATGTTGGCAAGGTTTAGAAAAAAGACTTGAAATAGTTCCCCAAGAGAGGCATCAAGAGTATAAAGATAGATTGCAAGTAGAGATTGATATTATCAATAATATGAAATTCCCAGGATATATGCTTATTGTTTGGGACTTCGTAATTGTTGCAAAACAAATGGGAATACCAGTAGGTCCAGGACGAGGATCTGCAGCTGGAAGTTTAGTTGCCTTTTCTCTTGCTATTACAGATATTGACCCTATTCCTTATGGTTTACTTTTTGAGAGATTTCTAAATCCTGAAAGAATATCAATGCCAGATATCGATATGGATTTCTGTCAAGCTAGAAGACAAGAGATTTTAGATTATGTAATTGAAAAATATGGTAGAGCCAATGTTGCTCAAATTATCACTTTTGGTAAACTTCTTGCAAAAGGTGTTATTAGAGATGTTGCCAGAGTTCTTGATATGCCATACTCTCAAGCAGATGCCATGGCAAAACTTATCCCTGATGAATTAGGGATAAACTTAACCTCTTCATATGAAAAAGAACCCAAGATAAAAGAACTTTGTGATTCAAACCCACAAGCTAAAAGAGTTTGGGAGTTTGCCCTAGCCCTAGAGGGTCTAAATAGAAACGCAGGAACACATGCAGCTGGTGTTGTTATTTCAAATGAGCCATTATGGAATAAAACGCCCCTATTCAAACCTTCAGGAATGGAAACTCTTGCAACCCAATACAATGGAAAGTATGTAGAAGATGTTGACCTTATCAAATTTGACTTCTTGGGTTTAAAAACCCTAACTGTTATTGAAGAAGCAAATAAATTAATAGAACAAAGACATGGAAAAAGAGTCGATTTCCTTACAGTTGATGTAAATGATAAGGGTGTTTATGACCTAATTCAAACGGGAAATACAATTGGGTTATTCCAAATAGAATCCGATGGTATGCAAGATTTGTGTAAAAGATTAAAACCATCAAACTTCGAGGATATTATCGCCGTACTAGCCCTCTACAGACCAGGTCCAATGGAGTCTGGGATGCTTGATGACTTTATTGATAGAAAACATGGGCGAGCAAAGATTGATTACTTCTATGATGAGTTTGATGCACCATTAAGACCTATATTGGAGCCAACTTATGGGGTTATTGTTTATCAAGAGCAAGTTATGCAAATCGTACAAACTATTGGTGGATTTAGCCTTGGAGGTGCGGATTTAGTTAGACGGGCTATGGGTAAAAAGATTAAAGAAGAGATGGATAGACTAAAAGTTGAGTTTGCAGAGGGTGGAGTAAAAAAAGGATTCCAAAAGACTCACTGTGAAGAGCTATTCGACCTGATTGTAAAGTTTGCTGGATATGGGTTTAATAAATCTCACTCAGCAGCATATGCCCTAGTTACCTTTTACACTTCTTATTTAAAATGTTACTACCCATCTGAGTTTATGGCAGCCCTTTTAACTTTGGAAAAAGATAATACAGACAAAGTTGTAAAATATGTGGATGAAGTAAAAAGACTGAAACTAGATCTTTTCCCACCTGACATAAATAAATCAGACCTTGTATTTTCTGCAAAAAAGATTGATGGTCAAGAAGTTGTAATGTTTGGAATGGGTGCCATAAAAGGTGCAGGTGATGTTGCCATTAAATCTATTTTAAAAGAGAGAAATGAAAATGGCAATTATGTAGATTTTGCAGATTTTATTTCTAGAGTTGATGGAAGTAAAGTAAATAAACGAGTATTTGAGTCCCTAGCAAAAGCTGGAGGTTTTGATACTTTTGGGTATTCAAGACGATCAATTTTACAGCAAATTGAACTTATAAATGAGACCGTTGGAAAAGCAATGGCTGCAAAAAAGATGGCAACAGGTTCACTTTTTGGAGACTCACAAGAATTAACAAAAATTGAAGTAGAACTAGAAACTTTTGAAGAGTATGAATTAAAAGAGTTGTTAGAATTAGAGAAACAATCTTTAGGTTTTTATGTATCGGGACATCCTCTTGATGAGTATAGGGAACAACTTGATGGTATAAGTTATACCTTATCTTCAGAAATTGAAGACTTGGGAGATGGAAGTGAAGCACTTTTCATTGGAAAAGTTGAAACTATCACAGAGAGGATTTCTAAAAAAGGAAACAAATTTGCAATAATGAGCCTTATGGATTTTCATGGAAATATTGAGCTTATGCTTTTTGAAGATAGATTAAAAGAGTTAAGAGAAGATTTTAATTTAGATGAACCTATTGCCTTTAAAGTAAGGATTTCAAAAGATGATCAATTTACAAGAATCAATCTACGAAAAATCGAGACTTTAAAAGAAGCAAAAAAAGAAAAAATCAAAACAAAACAAAAAGCAATAGTAGAACCACCTATAACAGTTGCAGTAAACTTTACAAATGATGATAGAATCATGTATGACCTTTTTGAAATAATTGCACATAATCAAGGTAAAAGAGAGCTAAAACTATTAGTAAAATCAAAACTTGGTGATATTGAACTTGATAGTGGGTTTAAAGTCACCTCAAATATAGAAAATCTTGTAAAATCACTTGATGGAGTATTTATAGCACAATGAAACATATCCTCATAACAAACGATGATGGCTTTGATGCAATTGGAATAAAAGCCTTAATAAAAGCACTAAGCCCTATAGCAAAACTTACAGTTGTAGCACCTGCTAAAAATAAATCTGCCTGTGGTCACTCATTAACACTTGATAGACCATTAAGAATGATTAATGTAAACGATGATTATTATAAAATTGATGATGGGAGCCCAACTGATTGTATTTTCATATCTATTAACAATCTTTTTAAAGAAGGGTACAAGCCTGATTTAGTAATTAGTGGTATAAATATTGGTGCAAATATGGGAGAAGATATCACCTACAGTGGAACAGCAGCCGCTGCTATGGAAGCTACACTTCAAGGTATTCCTGCAATTGCAATCTCTCAAGTATGTAATAATAGATGTGAAGATATTACTAGTGAAAAAGATTTTGCATTGGCAAAAAAAACCATAGCAACAATTGCAAAAAAAATACTAGAAAATAAATTCCCTTTAGAAAATAGAAGATTTCTAAATATAAATATACCTCCAATAAAAGAAAATGAATGCAAAGGTATTAAAATAACAAAAGCAGGATATAGGGTTTATGGCAATGATACACACAGACATCTAAATCCAAGGGGAGAAGAGTTCTATTGGATTGGACTTCATCCTTTGATTTGGGAAAGAAGTGAGAACTTAGATTGTGATTTTGAAGCCATCAAAGGAAATTTTATCTCTATTTCTCCTATAATGTTGGATATGACTTCATATGATGACATAACAAATTTAAATAATTGGATAAAGGAATAACATAAATGAATTTTAAAAAGGCTCTAATTTGCAATATAGAAAAACTTGTAGGTGAATTAAAAGACGAAAAAGAATTAAAAGAAGTTTTAAAAAGAAAATTCACAAAAAAAGAGTACAAAGTTTTTGTAGCATCAGAAGAGGGGCAAGACTTCCAACAAATTTCTGAACTAATCGATGAAGAATTAGAGAGAGTTGAAGAACTTCACAAAAGTGCAATAAAAAAAGTCAATCAAGAGAAGATAAAAAAAGAACTAGTAGATTTATAATTATAATGAAGGAGGAGTTTTACCCACTTCATTAGAGGCTAGTTCTTCATAAAACTTTTTTGAGAACTTCACCAGTACCATACCAGCAAATTTATTATCAATCTTATTATAAAACTCAACTCTATAAATTCGACCTTTTCTATCTAATGAGAACCTTTTTATAATATCATCTTTTTGTATATTAAGTCCCGATTCATTTCTAAAGTTTTTATTTACATAACCAATAACATTTACTCTGTACTCATTTGGGAAAACGTAAAAGCTTTTTCCTACATCAACTAGTGAGCCTATTTCTATATTTTTATCTTTTCCATCAATTTTGAATTTTATATTCTCTTTTTTTTCACTAACTTCTAAATAGTCTGGTTCTAAAATTGATAATCTTCTATTTCCATAATGTATTGCATAAGTTGAATTACTATTTTTAATAACTGTCATTACAGGACTACTTGGTTTAAAGTCTATAGTTCCATCTTTTTTTACTGGGAAATAGCCAATATAACTTCTCACTTCAGATAAAGGAAGTTTTATCTTATCATTATAAAATGAGATATGAATATCATTATCTATTACATTTCTTAGTGCTATTGGTTCTAAATTAAACTTTCTTTTAAACTCTATTCCCATTATATTCATATACTCTTCAAGAGCTAATAGATGATAATAAGTTCTTTCATGTACGGGTAACTCTTTACTCGCTTCATTTCCAAAAGCTGCTTTTCCATTATTTATTGCATAATATGTTAAGGTCTTTTCCATCTCTTTATCACCAAGTTTAGTTTTGGTGTTATGTAAATGATAAATATCCTCTTCTCTAATCAAGCTAGTATTTACTTGTTTACAAATTCTTTTTCCTATCTCCTCTAAATTTCCATATGCAGGTATATTTAAACTTGATTGGTCAATAATAGAACTTTGCCCCCATTTATAAGGAGAGTGATTTTTATCAATATATCTCTTTCTAAAATATCCACTTCCATCATGCAAATTAAGTATTAGTTTAACTTCTGGCTTTTTAATTAACTCTTTGATTCTTTTTACATCAAAATAATCTGGGTCTTCTTCAGATATATATGCAAACTTTCTATTCATATCTCCAAATGGACCACGTGATCTTTGAATAATAGAATTAAAATTTAAATTAGGAACAATCCAAACCGAACCTTTTGTTATCTCATAATGTGTAGCAATCAAAGATGCAGCCATAAATCCACCAGGTTCATCACCTTGTATTCCACCTACAATTAAAAGGGTATTATCATCTTGAATACCTTTTTTAATTAGTTTAAAATTTAAGTCACTACTATTTGCATGCAAATTCTGTAATAAAATAAAAATAAATAATAATCTAAATAACTTTAACATGCCAAGGTTCATACCTTACTCCATCCTTATTGCCAATTGTGTATCTCATATCAATATATTTTAAAGTTTTCATCTCTGTAAACTCAGAGGTGTGTGCAAATCTTTCTGTAAAATTATCAGCACCTAAACCTTTTTTTCCAACATCAAAGTCCCCTACTGAATGATATGTAAAAGCTGGAGGAGCTATTGATCTTGAAGCCATTGATAAGTTCATATCTACTGATTTTAACTTATCTAAAAATAGTCTCATTTGCTTAACAACAGATCTTACTCCTGAAGTTAAATAAATAGTTGGACCAATATCTTTTTTAAGTTTCAAATATGTCTCTTTTGGTTTTCCCTTAAATACATAATGTCCTGTATAAGGTATTTTCTCAATTTCTTTTTTATCTATTTTAGAGCTTAAATTTAAAGTTGTTCTTTCCCCATAAAATCCATGATAAGAAGGTTCATAATAAAAAATATATTCTATGAAAGCTAACTCTTCATTTGTAAATATTGTTTGGTCTTTTGAATATCTTAAAACATTTATTGCTTCATCAAATGATATTATATTGAAGTTTCCATATCCTACATATCGTTGTATATAGTTAAGTTTTTTCTGAACATTTAGAAAAGGCTCATGAAACTTTTTTTCTAAAAATACATCTTTTATTGGATTAATACGATTTTCACTAGCAAAAATTATATCTTTTGGAGTAAGTAACTCTTCATCTTCTATTATTAAAGAGCTAGCACTTCCAATTATTGGTAAAAGGCTAGAACCAATTGCAAAGTTTTTTGCTTTTTCTAAAAATTCTCTTCTATTCATTTTTTCTTCTTTTATAAAACCATTTTTACAGAATCGTGATTACCTAAAAGTTCATATATTGTTTTTCTATCATCTTCATTATGAACAATTAAATCTAAAGTATAACTCTTAAATTTACCCTTTGAACTAACCTTTGATTCTGTTAATTTATGCTCTCTCTCAGTAATAACTTCTTTAATAACTTTTTTTATATTAACAGTTTCAACAACAACAACTTTATATACCCATGAACATGGATAATCAAGTTCCAATTTATGTTTATTTAAATCTATCATCTTATAAAATCTCCACTTTTACCACCTGATTTACTCTCCAACTGTACATTTGATATAACCATTGATTTATCAATAGCTTTTACCATATCATAAATTGTAAGTAAACCAATACTCGTACCTGTTAAAGCTTCCATCTCAACACCTGTCTGTCCATTCAATTTAGCAGTAACAATTAATTTAAACCCAGGTAATGCTGGTAACTCTTCAATATCACAATTAATTCCACTCAACAACAAAGGATGACACATAGGTATTAATTCACTTGTTTTCTTAACTCCCATTATTGAAGCAATTACAGCAGTTTGAAGAACCGGACCTTTTTTTGTGTTATTTGTAATTATAGCATCATATGCCTCTTTTGACATAGATATTTGTCCAGATGCTATAGCAACTCTTGTTGTCTCTTTCTTATCAGATACATCTACCATTTTAGGTCTGTTATTTTCATCTAAGTGTGTTAAATCCAAAGCTTTTCCTAAATATCTTAAATTATTGGATTATATCAAAATATAGTTAAATTGTAATTAAGTATTATTTAAATATAATGCGTCCCTAAATTTTAAAAGAAAGTGGGTGATTATAGTGCCAGGTATTAAAGTTAAAGATAGCGAATCATTCGACGAAGCTTATAGAAGATTTAAAAAGCAATGTGACAGAAACCTAATTGTTACTGAAACAAGAGCAAGAAGATTTTTTGAACCTATGACTGAAAAGAGAAAGAAACAAAAAATTAACGCTAAGAAAAAAATGCTTAAAAGATTGTATATGCTTAGAAGATACGAATCTAGACTGTAATAGTTCACTATTACCTAAAAGGGTCAACTGTTCGCAGTTGACCCTTTTTTTTACTTCAATTTTTTATAATATCTCTAAATTAAAATAATTTTATAATTTTTATATTTATGAATTATTAAGATAAATAATGGAATCATTTTTATAAGGAGGATGTTATGAAATATCTATTCAGAATCCTAATAACACTTATGCTTCCTTTGACTTTATATTCTTTTCATGATTTTGAAAAAGAAGAGCACTCTCAAGAAAACAGTTCAATTGTTAATAAAATGCTCAATTCAACAGAAAATTATCTTAAATATACCTATGATAAACTCAATTATTACTCAAAAGTATTGGATGAAACCATTACAGATGAAAAGAGTTCATATAAATATGAAAACAGCTCGATTCATATAGAAACTTACTACAATAATACACAAACAAAAGGAAATACAAGTGGAGTTACTTTTAATATAAAAGTGCGACTTCCACAACTTAAAGAGAAACTAAAATTAGTCATAGAAAATGATGATAATAAAATTGGGAAAGAGTATGAGGATAACAATGAAAGTGTGCCATATAAAGATGATAAAAGTAGTTTAGCATTAGAATATGATAAATACAAAAAATACTATAACTTAAGAACAAAAGCTGGAGTTAAATTAAACTCTTTTGTTTTTATCAATAGTAGTGTTAGTAAAGAGTTTGATTTAACAAATAGTTGGAATTTTATAGCCCAAGAAAAAATTGAATTAAATAACAAAAAAAGTTTTGAAAATAGTACAACTCTCTCTTTAAAAAAACATATCAATAATCATTTACAGTTTATAAATACAAATCAATATTATTGGAATAAAAAAGCAAGTGACAATAATATATATAACTCATTGAGACTTACACATATACTTTCAAGTAAAAATACTCTTAATTATGTAACATCAATATCTTCAAATGATAATCAAACAAATTTTAAAACTAAAAACTATGATGCATATGTCTCATATAAACACTATATAAGAAAATGGCTCTATTATGATATTGTTCCCTCTTTATATTGGGAAAGAGAAGATAATTTTAAAATGCGTTATGCATTTAAATTTAGATTAGGTATAGTTATTGGTAAATAGTTAAAAGAGTGGTGCTCACAGCGGGGATCGAACCTGCAACCTCTTGCTTACCATGCAATTGCTCTACCGTTGGAGCTATGCGAGCTTAGATGAATAGAAATATATACATAGAGTAATATATTAATAAATAAAGATAATACCCTAAAGAGAAGTAAATAAGCCTAAAAAAAGGCAAAAAAAAAGCTTAGTACTAAATAGAAATAAATCTATGTAGGACTAAGCTTTAAAAAAACTCAAGAGTTGGCGACGACTTACGTTTCCACAAGGGGACCCTGCAGTATTATCAGCGATGAAGTGCTTGACTTCCAGGTTCGGAATGGAGCTGGGTATTTCCACTTCTCAATAATCACCAACAAAGTTGAGTAGTAAAAGCAATAAATGCTCTTAATACTCAACTCAATTGTCTTGAGTGTATATTAATGTTAAAGTCTTTTCACACATACTCATTAAGTATGTACTTAATAAGATAGTAAACCAAGAAATATATAAATAAGCCAAACGATCTATTAGTACTAGTCAGCTAAACGTCTTACAACGCTTACACATCTAGCCTATCAACCAGCTAGTCTTGCTGGGATCTTCAGGGAAAGTTCATCTTAGAGTTGGCTTCGAGCTTAGATGCTTTCAGCTCTTATCACATCCGTACGTAGCTACCCAACGATGCTCTTGGCAGAACAATTGGTACACCAGTGGTACGTTCATCCCGGTCCTCTCGTACTAGGGACAAATCTCTTCAACTTTCCTACGCCCACGGAAGATAGGGACCGAACTGTCTCACGACGTTCTGAACCCAGCTCGCGTACCGCTTTAAATGGCGAACAGCCATACCCTTGGGACCTGCTCCAGCCCCAGGATGCGATGAGCCGACATCGAGGTGCCAAACCTCCCCGTCGATGTGAGCTCTTGGGGGAGATCAGCCTGTTATCCCCGGCGTACCTTTTATCCTTTGAGCGATGGCCCTTCCACACAGAACCACCGGATCACTATGACCGACTTTCGTCTCTGCTCGAGTTGTATCTCTTACAGTCAGGCTGGCTTATGCCATTATACTCAACAAGCGATTTCCATCCGCTTTGAGCCAACCTTTGCAAGCCTCCGTTACTTTTTAGGAGGCGACCGCCCCAGTCAAACTACCCACCAGACATTGTCCTGAACGAGGATAACTCGTCCCAGTTAGTAACTCAAATATTCAAGGGTGGTATCTCAAGGGTGGCTCCGTGTATACTTGCGTCTACACTTCATAGCCTCCCACCTATCCTGCACATGAATATCCAAGCTACAGTGTCAAGCTGTAGTAAAGGTGCACGGGGTCTTTCCGTCTTTCCGCGGGTAGGAGGAATTTTCACCTCCACTACAATTTCACTGGATCCCTGGTTGAGACAGCTCCCATCTCGTTACGCCATTCATGCAGGTCGGTATTTAACCGACAAGGAATTTCGCTACCTTAGGACCGTTATAGTTACGGCCGCCGTTTACTCGGGCTTCAATCAAATGCTTCGCACAAGTGCTTACATCATCAGTTAACCTTCGAGCACCGGGCAGGCGTCACACCTTATACATCCTCTTGCGAGTTAGCAAAGTGCTGTGTTTTTGGTAAACAGTCGGGAGGGACTCTTTGTTGCAACCTCTATCGCTTTTTGGAGTAAATCCATATACAATAGTAGGCACACCTTATACCGAAGATACGGTGCTAGTTTGCAGAGTTCCTTAACCAGGGTTCTTCCACGCGCCTTAGAATACTCATCCCACCCACCTGTGTCGGTTTACGGTACGGGCAACAAATAATATACTTAGTGGCTTTTCTTGGCACGACAGTATCATCGATTCTGAATTAATTCCGAAGAATTGCAACAGCCTGTAAGATCTCGGTCTCATGTATCCCGGATTTGCCTAAGATACAACCTACATCCTTCGAGCCACTATTCCATCAGTGACCTCGATTAACTCTATGCGTCCCCACATCGCGCTTATTTGTTGGTATTGAAATATTAATCAATTTGCCATCGTCTACCCCTTTCGGACTCGACTTAGGTCCCGACTAACCCTACGATGACGAGCATCGCGTAGGAAACCTTGGGTTTTCGGCGTTGAGGATTCTCACCTCAATTATCGCTACTCATGCCTGCATGCTCACTTCTATCCGCTCCAGCACTCCTCGTCGGTATACCTTCAACGCTGAATAGAACGCTCTCCTACCACTCAAATAAATTTGAGTCTAAAGCTTCGGTGCATATCTTAGCCCCGTTATATTTTCCGCGCAAAATCACTAGACCAGTGAGCTGTTACGCTTTCTTTAAAGGGTGGCTGCTTCTAAGCCAACCTCCTGGTTGTCACAGTAACTTCACATCGTTTTCCACTTAGATATGACTTTGGGACCTTAGCTGTTAGTCTGGGTTGTTCCCCTCTCGACATAGGATTTTATCACCCTACGCCTGACTCCTATGATTACGCATATAGTATTCGAAGTTTGATAGGGTTTGGTACCGCGGTAAGCAGCCCTAGCCCATTCAGTGCTCTACCCCTATATGTTACTACATAAGGCTATACCTAAATATATTTCGGAGAGAACCAGCTATCACGAAGTTTGATTGGCCTTTCACCCCTATCCACAAGTCATCCCGAGACTTTTCAACGTCAATGGGTTCGGTCCTCCACTGGCTCTTACACCAGCTTCAACCTGCTCATGGATAGATCACTTCGTTTCGGGTCTGCAGCATCTGACTATGTCGCCCTATTAAGACTCGCTTTCGCTACGGCTCCGTACTTGACTTAACCTTGCCAGACACCACAACTCGCAGGCTCATTATGCAAAAGGCAGTCCGTCACCCTGTTGCAAGCAACATAGGGCTCCGAATGATTGTAAGCTAATGGTTTCAGGTTCTATTTCACTCTCCTCGCTGGAGTACTTTTCACCTTTCCCTCACGGTACTTGTTCACTATCGATCTGTAAGTAGTATTTAGGATTGGAGGGTGGTCCCCCCAGATTCAGACAAAATATCACGTGTTCCGTCCTACTCAGGATACCAATAGAGCTATTAAGAATTTCGTATACAGGAGTTTCACCTTCTATGCTATACCTTTCCAGATATTTCTACTATTCTCTTTAGTCTCACATTATGGTCCTACAACCCCCTATGCAAGCATAGGGTTTGTCCTAATCCGCGTTCGCTCGCCGCTACTTACGGAATCTCATTTGATTTCTCTTCCTCTGGCTACTGAGATGTTTCACTTCACCAGGTTAGCTCCCCGCAGGGTAACATATATCTCTATATGCTGGGTTGTCCCATTCGGAAATCCTCGGATCAAAGCTCTTTGGCAGCTCCCCGAGGCTTATCGCAGCCTAATACGTCCTTCATCGCCTCTTACAGTCTAGGCATCCACCATTAGCCCTTAATAGCTTATAATTTGTATAACTAAATCTCTTTAGTTACCTTTTTGATAATTATTCCTTGGCTACTATCTTATTAAGTACATTATTTCTAACATATCCTAACAATATAGTAATTGTGTGTTTAAATTGTTTTCTATATTGAACTATAATAATTTACATTATTCTAATTCGAAAAAATTTTAAAGACTTTAACATTAAATTTTTAAATAACATGATTTTTATTACTAAAAACCAAATATAAATCTTATTTTTAAGACTTACATTTAGTTTTTCTTACTTTTTTTCATTCTACGTTTAGATGATGGTGGAGAATAGCGGGATCGAACCGCTGACCTCCTGCGTGCAAGGCAGGCGCTCTCCCAGCTGAGCTAATTCCCCAACAAATCTTAACACAAAGATTATCTTCATGGTGGGCCTACCAGGACTTGAACCTGGGACCTCACGATTATCAGTCGAGCGCTCTAGCCAGCTGAGCTATAGGCCCATTCTTCACCTATTATTACAAATAACCTTTATAAACCGAATATGATATTGGATATATACCCATTATTTATTTCTTGAGATTAGAAACGAATCTAATCTCATTACTCTGAAAGGAGGTGATCCAACCGCAGGTTCTCCTACGGTTACCTTGTTACGACTTCACCCCAGTCGCTAAATCCACTGTGGAAGGTAGCTATTTTAGCATCCCCGCTTCGAATGAATTCAACTCCCATGGTGTGACGGGCGGTGAGTACAAGACCCGGGAACGTATTCACCGTAGCATAGCTGATCTACGATTACTAGCGATTCCAACTTCAAGTAGTCGAGTTGCAGACTACTATCCGAACTGGGAGGCATTTTTGAGATTCGCTCCACATCACTGTATTGCTGCTCTTTGTATACCCCATTGTAGCACGTGTGTAGCCCTGGTCGTAAGGGCCATGATGACTTGACGTCGTCCTCACCTTCCTCCTACTTGCGTAGGCAGTCTCGTTAGAGTTCTCAGCCGAACTGTTAGCAACTAACGACGAGGGTTGCGCTCGTTGCGGGACTTAACCCAACATCTCACGACACGAGCTGACGACAGCCGTGCAGCACCTGTATGAAAGCTCCTGCAAGCAGGCACCAAACTATCTCTAGTAAGTTCTTTCTATGTCAAGACCAGGTAAGGTTCTTCGCGTATCGTCGAATTAAACCACATGCTCCACCGCTTGTGCGGGTCCCCGTCTATTCCTTTGAGTTTTAATCTTGCGACCGTACTCCCCAGGCGGTACACTTAATGTGTTAACTGCATTACTGCAAGGTCTAGCCTCACAACAACTAGTGTACATCGTTTAGGGCGTGGACTACCAGGGTATCTAATCCTGTTTGCTCCCCACGCTTTCGCGTCTCAGCGTCAATAGTGTTCCAGTAGATCGCCTTCGCAATCGGTATTCCTTCTAATATCTACGGATTTTACCCCTACACCAGAAATTCCATCTACCTCTCCCACATTCTAGATAGACAGTTTTGGAAGCAGTTCTATGGTTGAGCCATAGGATTTCACTTCCAACTTATCTATCCGCCTACACGCTCTTTACGCCCAGTAATTCCGAGTAACGCTTGCACCCTCCGTATTACCGCGGCTGCTGGCACGGAGTTAGCCGGTGCTTATTCATATAGTACCGTCATTATCTTCCTATATAAAAGGAGTTTACGCACCGAAATGTGTCATCCTCCACGCGGCGTTGCTGCATCAGGGTTTCCCCCATTGTGCAATATTCCCCACTGCTGCCTCCCGTAGGAGTCTGGACCGTGTCTCAGTTCCAGTGTGACTGATCATCCTCTCAAACCAGTTAGGTGTCATTGTCTTGGTGAGCCATTACCTCACCAACTAACTGATACCGTACAGGCCGATCCTAGAGCTATAAATATTTCCCTTGCTCACTTATGTGATAAAGGCATATGGGGTGTTAGCAGTCGTTTCCAACTGTTATCCCCCTCTCTAGGGCACGTTACCTATATATTACTCACCCGTGCGCCACTTAGCTGACAATTAAAGCAAGCTTTAATCCGTTCTCGTTCGACTTGCATGTGTTAAGCACGCCGCCAGCGTTCACTCTGAGCCAGGATCAAACTCTCCATAAATGTTTAGTTTAATCATGACTAGTGTCTAACTCTTTTATCTAACTTCCGAAAAAGTTAATTGCAATTGTTTACTGACATTACTCATTGTTTTTTTAATAGACGAGAATTGTATAAATTCTCTTGTTTTATATCATATTCGGTTTATAAAAGTTACTTATCTTTTTAACCGTAGTTTGTTAAAGAACATCAACTCTTCGTGACGTTTGTCACTCAAATTGGACGGGAATTATAATAGGTTTTTTTAGCTTTGTCAAGCGGTTTTCTTTAACCTTTGCTTAAATTTGGAAAGTTCTTGTTATTCTTCTTTTTGTTACATAATATATATGTAATCTCTATATATATTCTTTTTATTAATAGTATTTATTTAGATATTTGATTTAATTATTAGATTTAAAGATATTATTAAGCTTTACATATTAGAATTACACAGTATATATAAATACATACAAAGGAATATATAATGTACAAAAGAGATTATTTATCTCATAAAGATACAACGCAACAATATACAAACGAGTCATCTCAAGCTGAATTAATGAGCTTTTTAAAAGCAACATATCAACTATTTGCAGGTTCACTACTTGCAGCAACTGCAGGAGCTTATATCGGATTAGATATGGTTTCAGCAATTGCAAGTTGGTATTGGGGACTAGTAATATTCGAATTTATACTGCTATTTGGTTTATTTGCAGTTAAAAATAAGCCAGGAATTAACCTTGCAGTATTATTTGCATTTACTTTTGTAAGTGGTTTAACAATTACTCCATTATTGGCATCTGTATTTGCAATGCCAGCAGGTGCTTCAATAGTAGCTCAAGCATTTTTAATGACTTCAGTTGCTTTTGGTGGAATTTCGATGTTTGCTCTTACTACTAAAAGAGATTTCTCTGGTATGGGTAAAATGTTGTTTATTGCCCTTATTATATTAGTAGTAGGATCTATTTCTAATATATTCATTCAAGCTCCATTATTACAACTTGGAATTGCAATGGTTGGTGCTGTATTGTTTTCTGCGTTCATTCTTTATGATACACAGCAAATTATAAAAGGTGGGTTTTCAACTCCAATTGAAGCAGCAATTGCTTTATACTTGGACTTCTTTAACCTCTTTATATCACTGTTACAAATCCTTGGTATTATGAACAGCGATGACTAAAAAGCTTAACTCCATTTGGAGTTAAGTTTCTTAACACCCATGAACAATCACAACGAACTTAGACTCATTGATGCAAATTTAAACCGACTTAGAGAAGGTATTAGAGTTGTAGAAGATATATTTAGATATGTTTACAATAATAAAGAAATAGCATCAAAACTAAAAGAGTTAAGACATAAATCAAGAATAGATATCTATGATAAACTTTTAGATTCTAGAGATATTAAAAATGATGTGTTAAAAAAATCAACTAGCTCAGAACAAAATAGAGAAGATTTAAACTCTATATTAATCGCAAACTTTAAAAGAGCTCAAGAGAGTTCTAGAGTACTTGAAGAGGTATGTAAACTACAATCAAATAATAACAGTGAAATATTTAAATATATTAGATATGAACTTTATGATTTAGAAAAAGCTTTGATAAAAATAACTTCAAACTCTAAATAATTTAAATCGTACTCTTTATATAACTTTTTAGCATCTTTAAAAGAGAGTGCTTTTCCACCACTAACACCAGACTTTTTTATATAATCAAAAAGTTTTTTCTTACTATCAAACTCCAAGTTATACTTTATAGTTTCAAATTCACAATCACAATATTTTGAAAAGGCCTCTTTAATAGACTCTTCATCTAAAATTGGAGATTTGCTGTTTGTAATATTTTGAATTGTTTTAAAAGTATTAGATGTAAATAATCCTGCAAAAATTCTAGGAGAGATTGAACTTATTGTTTTTACAATTTTACTTAAATCTTTAGACCACTGCAAGGCAGAAGAAGATATTACCACATCATAATTATCATTTTTTATATTTTCTATAAAAGGTTTAGTATCAAAGTCAAAGCACTTAACATCTAAGTTTTTTGCTTTTGGGTGAAGCTCACACATACTTTTAGAGAAATCAATAGCTTTATAATAATCATATTCCCAAGAGATATGTTTTATAATCTGTCCAGAACCACAACCTAATTCTAAAATTCGTTTTGGCTCATCTTTAATATCTCTAATGATAGATTTTGCTACAATTTGCTGTATAATATTGAAAGAATTGTATTGATTTGCATATTTTGAAAATTCGTTTTTTACGGACATAAGCGAATCTTAACTTTTTTTTAATAAATTTTGGATAAAATACCTACCATTTTTTCAAAGGAATAAAATTATGACATCAACACTTTTAGTAGTTCAATTTATTTTAGCAGTACTATTAACAATTTCTATCTTACTTCAAAAAAGTTCAAGCATGGGACTAGGTGCTTACAGCGGAAGCAATGACTCTTTATTTGGAGCAAAAGGTCCTGGTAACTTTTTATCAAAAGCAACTATGCTTTTAGGATTAGTTTTTGTATTAAATACTCTATTTTTAGGATATCTTTACAATGAAAATAGACAAAAAAGTGCAGTTGACAGTGTAAAAACAGAGAGTCTAATCCCAACAACTCCTGAAGCAAACCCAGCGCCAGTAGCTCCTACTCCAGCTCTTCCAACTGCGCCTGCTGTACCAACTACTAAGTAGTTGATTTGAAGTAGCAAAAGTGAAAAGAAAATTTCAACTTGCTATTTCTTCTTTTAATAACCAAGGTATTAACTGTTCTTTTAGATACAAAAGAAGAACGGTTATTACTACAGATTCAATTAATTTAATATAATAAACAATAAATGGTATAATTAGCCAAATTTTTATAATACATCAAAGGAGAGAGAATGTTAAATGAGATTTATTCAGAAACAAAAGAGAAAATGGATAATGCAATAGATGCATTAAAAAGAGACTACAAAACACTAAGAACGGGTAAAGTTAGCACTGCAATTTTAGATGGTATTAAAATCGACTACTATGGAACACCTACAGAATTAACACAAGTGGGTTCTGTCTTAGCACCAGATGCAACAACAATTGTTATTAATCCATGGGAAAAACACTTAGTTGGTGATATTGAAAAAGCAATTCAAAATGCTAATATTGGAGTTAATCCAAATAATGATGGTGAAGTAGTTAAACTATTTTTTCCACCAATGACTGTTGAACAAAGAGGTGAAGCTGCAAAACAAGCAAAAGGTATGACTGATAATGCAAAAGTTGCAATTAGAAATATCAGAAAACACTCAAATGACAAAGTTAAAGTTCTGCATAAAGATAAAGAGATAACTGATGATGAGAATAAAAAAGCACAAGAAGAGATTCAAAAAATTACAGATTCTTATGTAACAAAAGCAGATGATACTTTCAAAGCAAAAGAAACTGAAATCTTAAAAGTGTAATCATGGTAGTAGAACAAATATATAAAGATGCAAATGCCTTATTAGAAGGACACTTTAAATTAAGCTCAGGCAATCACTCACAATATTACCTACAATCTGCAAAAGTTTTAGAAGATCCTAAAACTGCTAAATTATTAGCAGAAGAGTTAGCAAAACAGATAAAAGAGTCTGGATTAAAAGTTGATGCTGTTTGTTCACCTGCTCTTGGCGGATTGATTGCTGGTTTTGCACTAGCAACTGCCCTTGATGTAAGATTTATCTTTGCAGAACGTGTTGAAGGTGAGATGAGCATAAGAAGAGGTTTTGAAGTTACTCGTGGGGAAAAATATATTATCTGTGAAGATATTATTACTACTGGTGGAAGTGCCCTTGAAGCTGCAAAACAAATTGAAAAAGATGGTGGAGAAATAGTTGCATATGCAGCCTTAGCTAACAGAGGATTTTGCTCAAGAGTTGGAAGTGAATTAGAGCCAAAAGATAATTGTAAGTTGCCACTTGATAAACCACTTTTTGCATTGGATGATTTTACATTTGAAATGTACTCTCCTGAGGATTGTCCAATGTGTAAAGAGGGTTCAATAGCTTATAAACCTGGAAGTAGAGGAAACTAATCCAAAATGAGTAGATGGAGAGATATTAAAGGTGGTAAAAAAGAAATACCAGCTAATGATTTTAAAAGTGATGAATTAAAATCTGATGTCTGTACCTCTATTCCTGCAAGAATAAAGGCATTTATTGTTGATATGTTTATGATAATGATGCCTTTAGCTTATCTTACAACTTATGTTTTTATGAATGGGAAAGATGACTTTCAAGGAAATGAAGAAGCTAGATGGAGTCTATCTATTATTTATGGTTTGATAATTATTACTTTTTGGGTAGTAAAAGGTCAAACGCCAGGATTAAAAGCTTATAATTTAAAACTAATAGATGCAAAAACTAAAGAAAAAATCTCTTTTGGCAAAGCTATTTTGAGATATCTTTCTTTTTTATTTAGTGCTATGACTATTGTACTTGCATTTTTACCATTTTTTAGAAAAGATAAAAAAACTTTTCAAGACCTAGTATCCAATACCCTTGTAATTAAAACATCAACTAAATAGATGCTTTTTTTTAATTTATCTGCATTTTATTTTTTTTATTTTGCAGCTGTTGCTGTATACATCATATTTATGCCAAAAGTTTTGCATGATATAGGATATACACCTTCACAAATAGGTATAGTTTTTGCCCTAGCTCCTCTAATGAGATTTGCAACCCCTTTTTTATTTTTAAAACATATCAAACTTAATGCAACTATTTTTAAATCCTCACTTCTCTTATCTATACTTTCGGCAATTGGATTTTATTTTACATTAGATAACTTTTATGCCTTTACATTAAATAATGCACTTTTAGGAATCTGTTTAAGCCTAATATTGCCCTATATTGAAGTTATAGCATTAAAAGAGTTAGGAAAAGATAGATATGGAAAGTCTCGACTATATGGCTCAATTGGTTTTATGTTTATTGCTTTAGTATTAGCAAAATTTCTATCAGAACCACAAATTGCACTACACTATTATTTGTGTGTAACAATTTTAATAGTTATTTTTTCACTTCTTCTTTTAAAACATGATGTGCCACATGAAGATACTATTAGTTCAAAACCCTTCTCCGTATTAGAGTATTGGCCCTTTTGGCTAAGTCTATTTTTCATGCAAATGAGTTTTGGAGGATTTTATAACTTCTTTACTATTTATGAAACAGAAAATGGCATAACGCTAGAAATGACCTCATATCTTTGGTCTTTTGGTGTTATTTGTGAAATTGCAATGTTCTATTTTCAAGCACCATTTTTTAAAAACAACCTATTAGGCATAATCAAAATCTCTATTTTTGTCACTGCGATTAGATGGCTTTTACTCTATCTTTTCCCTGATAATTTATATATAACTTTCTTTGCCCAATCAATTCATGCTTTCTCTTTTGGACTATATCATAGTGCAGTCATAATATATCTATACAAAATTTATGAAAACAAAAAACTAGCTCAACAATTTATGTATGGAGTTGCCTATGGTCTTGGAGGCTTTGTTGGAGCATTAGTTGCAGGCTGGCTTTATGGGGAAAATCTATTTTTATATTCAGCTCTTTTTGCCTTAACCTCTTTACTCTTTGTAACTATTATGAAAGAAGATAGTACAAAATAGTTATTTTATTATAGTTATGATATCATTTCTACTTAATAATATATTATTAAAAAAGGACAAGCCCTATGTTTAAAACTCTTAAAAATTATTTTAGGGTATCAATCCTAGCAATTAGTGTAGTTCTTTTCCTTATATTTTATTTCTTTTCTTCCACTATTCATACTAATTTAGCCATTAAAGAAAATGAAAAAATATCTCAATCTTTATCAAATCAAATATTTAATTCAATGTACCAAGTCATGAGAAAAGGCTGGACAAGAGAAGAATTAAATGAATTTATAGAAAATATTAAAAGTTCTTTTGAAGAGTCTTCGTATAAAGTTGATATATATCGTTCTACAAAAGTAGAAGAAGTTTTTGGTAAAATAAATCAATCAAAGATTACAAAAGATGTACAATATGTCTTTGATAGTAAAGAAAAGTCTTCATTCTCAAAAGATAATAAAATCAAAATAATCACTCCTATTCTTGCAAAACAAGAATGTCTCTCATGTCATACAAATTCACAAGTAGAAGATGTACTAGGTGCTATAAAAGTAGAGTATGACTTTAGTTATATGATAGAAGAGACACATTCTAAATACTTTTTATTTTCTTTAATAATATTGCCATTTATGATTATTTGTGCTTTTCTTATCTCTGGAAATTTATTGAAAAAAATCAATCTATCCATATTAAATTTTAAAAATAAGATTGAAAATATCAATACTGTAAAAGATTTTAAAAAACTAAATATATCAAATACTAAAAATAGTTTTAAAGAGTTTGACCAAGTAATGTTAGGCTTAAATGATTTAAGTAACAAGCTAAAAAATATTGCTGTAGATAAAGATATACTGGAATTTGAAGTTAAATTACTAGATAAGATGATTATTACTTCTGATGTAATTAGAGATTGGAAAGAGTATATTAAAGACCTCTTACATGAGATAAATGTGGTACTTCCAGTACATTGTTTAATAACAATATTTAAAACAAATGATGAGTTTTATGAGATAGAGATTTTCTGGCTAGGCAAACCTAATGAAGATGTTGTAAAACATATTGATAATGTAGCCTTAAATATGATTAAATCCCATCATAATTTAGATATCTTAGATTATACGATAAGCCATAACTATACAAATGAGAACTTCTGTCTAACAAACTTAGCAATACATGATATAGTCCACGAAGCAAAATCAATTCTTTTAGATACTCCAAAAATCGGTGGAATTGTAGGATTGGGAATCCAGTCGGAGATGGAAAAAGACTCTATTCATTCAATAGTAATTGATTCAATTCTAACAACTCTATTAAATCTTGTTGGTTCAATAAAAGCCATAAATAAATATACTGAAAACTTAGAGTTTTATGCTACTAGAGATCCATTGACTTCACTATTTACACAAAGGGTATTTAGAGATTTATTAGAGTATGAAATTAAAAGAGCTAAAAGACATGATTATCATTTTGGATTATTGGTTATTGATTGTGATAACTTTAAACCAATAAATGATACCCATGGACATAGTTTTGGAGATGAGTTCCTTATAGCACTTGCAAATACACTTTCTGATGCAAAAAGAGATGAGGATATTCTTTCAAGATATGGAGGAGATGAGTTTACTATAGTTCTTCCAGAGAGTGATGAAAAAGAGACATATACTGTTGCTAAAAGAATATTAGATAGCGTTGCTGCACTAGAACTAATTGCTCCTGATGGAACAAAATGTAGTATGACTATCTCAATAGGAATGGCAATATTTCCAGAGCACTCAGAAGACTCTGTTGAGCTATTTAATATAGCAGATGCCATGATGTATGAAGCCAAAACAATGGGTAAAAACTCAATTAAATTTCCAAGTGAAGATGAACTAGAAGAGATTCATAAAGATGTAGAAGATAAATCCATGCTTGTGTTAAATGCAATTAAAGATAAAAATATTCATCCTCACTTCCAACCAATTGTAAATGTAAAAACAAACAAATGTGAAATAAATGAACTTCTTATGAGAATAGAAATAGATAATTCATACTTACCAGCTGGCAAATTTATAGAAACAGCAGAGACATTAGGTATTGTCCACAAAATGGATTATATGGTTATAGAAAAAGCTTTTGTAAAAATCAAAGAGACAAACTATAAAGGTCTTCTATTTATAAACCTTTCACCTAAAGCTTTAATAATCAGTGAATTTATAAATAAAATAGTTAAACTAGCTTATACATACAATATAGATAGAGATAAAATTGTATTTGAAATAACAGAAAGAGAGACTGTAAAAAGTTTCTCTTTACTAGAAAAGTTTGTACAAAATCTGAAATTAGAAGGTTTTAGTTTTGCCATAGATGATTTTGGCTCAGGTTTTTCATCTTTTCATTACATCAAAAAATTCCCTATTGATTATATAAAAATTGATGGTGATTTTATTGTAAATATTCACAAAGATAAAAAAGATTTAGCCTTTGTAAAATCAATTGTAGCTTTAGCAAAAGAACTAAAAGTTAAAACTATTGCAGAGTTTGTAGAGAGTGAAGAGATCTTAGTATTTTTAAGAGAGATTGATATTGATTATGTTCAAGGGTATCACCTTGGAAAGCCTAATGCAGAATTAACTTCATAGTTATTCTACACTATATCCATAATCAAAAGTCTAATATCTTTTTTTTCTTGTATTTCAACTAACCTTAGTCCTGGAATTTGAGTATTCATAAACTCTGTTATTGATTGAACATTTTTTTTAGTTAAGGTATTTAAAACCATACCTCTGTAATGTTTTGCCCAATGGGATACAACCTTACCATCTTTTAAAAATTTTAGCATTATAACTGTTGCATTTTTAGGAGTATAAAACTTCTCGTAGAAACCCGCTCTTAAATCAATAATCTCATCACCAATATATTCATCTAAGTCATCAGTAAAGTTATCTTTATAGAACTTTTCTACACTCATATTGGGAAGTTTTGCACCCTGTTTATATTTATAGTCGGGGATTTTATCATTAGCTTTAATTGGACCAAAAAGATTAGAAAATAAAATTACATTATCATCTATGTAGTTTTGTTCACTTGAATTTAAACTATTATAATCTAAAGCATCAAAGGCAACACCGTTATATCTTTGTATTGCTTTCATTGAAGCTTTATTTTTTAAGCTCTCTTGATACTTCTTTACATCATCTATTCTTTTTATTCCAAACCATGAGGATAACTCTTCTAAAGATAAGGATTGCACATACTTTTCATAAGAATCAAAAACTTCTTTTCTAAAAGAAAAGTTTTTCTGTAAAAAAAAGTTCTCTTTTGAAAATGCTTTTTCATTTCCACCTTCATTTTTTGTCTCTGCTGGAGCTAATAATATTTTCAAAATTATCCTAATCGTCTAAAAATTCGCCACTTCTATATAGCCATTTTCCATCTATTTTTAAAAACTTACTTTTTTCAGTAAAAGATACATCTAGACCTTTTTGTTTAAGACCTAATCTAAACGTAACATAAGATTCTTCTTCTCCATCAATAAACTCTATAATTTCTAAGGTATTAAAATCTGTTGAATTTACAACATCTTCAATATCATCTCTCCATTTACTCTTATCACTTGAATACTCTATATTATCCTCATGAGTAGTATTAATTATATAATCTATATTGCCTACAACAAAAGCCGTAAATCTTGACTTCATCAATTCTAAGGCTGTTTCTGGATTTTTTCCACTATGAAAAACTTTACAACAATTTATATAACTCTTTTTACTTCCACATGGACAAGATGAATGTTCATTATAAGCCATATTTAGCTCCTGATTTTAAATTTAATATATTAATACTTATACTTTAGGTATTAATTCTTTGTACTCTTTTGTTCTAATTTTACGATTAATCTCTCTTCTTACAATACCAAAAGCATATTTACTATCCCCACCACCAATTACTGCTTTTTGAGAATCACAAGATGGGCATAAAAAATATGTTTTATGTAATAGGTAATCATTTTCATAAACTAAAACTTCATTACACGTAGGACAATGACACTCTAAATTTATAATATCTTTTTTCTTCCATTCCCATTGCCAAGGGACAGTATAGAGATTATCTTTAGTATATTTATAAAAATCCTCTTTTGCCATAAAAAAAACATAATACAAAACAATGCAAATCAAAAGTAGAACAACGCCAAGTGTTATATATGTAGTATTCAAATAAATCCTTTAAAAAACTATTATACAAAAAATATATTTAATACAGCACTATATTTTTAGTTATCTTTATAATGTTTAATGTATTATTATAAAAAAGAAGGAGAAAAATGTTTGAGAACTTACCATTAGAAGTTGTTTCTAATATACTATCAATTATTGTTATTGGTTTAATAATTGTTAATTTTATAAATTATAAGAAAAAAATTGCAGTTATTGAGGGCTTATATAAGTTAGAAGAGGATAAAAAGCTTACTCCTGAAGATAAAGATTTTATTTCATCTAGTATAACAGAATACGAAATATTACAGGCTAAACAACAAGGGTTTAATAAGTTAATGTACCCTGCTTTTATATTAATTGCTGGTATATTCTTTATATTTTTTAAAGTTGAAGAAGCTATGATTCACATAAATATTCTAGTTGTTACTTACATATACTTATATGTTAAAACAATCCACTATAAAAACTTTATTAACCTTCTTAGGAAAATCAACATTTAATGAAATCCTTTTCCAAACTCTTTTTGGCATCATTTTTAATTTTACTTTCGTGTTTAGGGTTTGGAAGATTTGCTTTTGGCATGGTTTTGCCAAATATGCAAATAGATTTAAATATCTCAACAACACTTATTGGCTTTATTGGTAGTGCAAACTTTGCTGGATACTTTATAGGAATAATCTTTTCTAGTAAATTTTATTCAAAATTTAAAACTTCATCTTTAATTTCGAAAATGCTTTTAATTCAAGGTTTTAGCATGATACTTATGAGCCTTTTTGATAACTATTTATTCATATCATTTTTATATTTTTCTTCTGGTTTTTTAGCTGCTATTTCAAATATTGCTATTATGGTTTATATTTCCCATGCCGTTCCTAAAAATATACGAGGTAAAGCACTAGGTATAGCAGTTAGTGGCAATGGTGTTGCTATAATATTCTCAGGATTTTTAGTTCCCTTTTTGGAACAATTTTATCAAGCAAACTCTTGGAGAGTATCTTGGATTATCTTCTCTTGTATTATAATAGTAGTATCTTTTATAATCAAGCACTTGCTTACTTACGATGTTGATAATAGTATAAAATCCAATAGTAAATTTTATGAATATAAAAATAGCAAAAAGTTTTGGGAGATTGCCTCTTTATACTTTTTATTTGGTATAACTTATGTTGTGTATGTTACTTTTTTTGTTAGTGCCTCAATTGAAAAGTGGAGTCTTAGTTCACAGGTTTCTGGTATATTTTGGTCAACATTTGGTTTTATTTGTATATTTGGGGCTTTTATATTTGGAGCAATTGCAGATAAGTATGGTACCTTTAAAACTTTAATTCTAGTATTTGCCTTTCAAGCTTTTTCTATCTTTATACTTATATTTGATACACCTAGCTTTGTACTATTTATCTCTGTATTCTTTTTTGCCATATCTGTTTGGAGTGTTCCTACAATGATTGCCATGCTTTGTACAGAGTTCTTTGGACTAAATAAAACTGCTCAAGTATTTTCTTTAGTTACTCTTATTTTTGCTATTGGACAAATCATTGGACCCCTTGGTGCTGGATATATTTATGATAGCTTCAACTCTTATGATTTTGTTTTCCTTGTTACATTTTTATTGAGTTTTTTAGGCTTTTTATTATCTATAATTTTTTCATATAAAAAGATCTCTATTTAATAGAAGATAAAAAAAGGGGTGAAGCAACTAGGCTTCTCCCCTTTTTTTTAATTAGAATATTTTAAATAATTATAATACAGGAGATTTGATAACCATTAATTTCTCATTTGAACACTCTTCCATTGAATGGTGAATTCCACCTAATCCAAGTCCAGAAGCTTTTGCTCCTCCAAATGGCATCCAGTCTACTCTAAATGCTGTATGGTCATTTACCATTACTGCTGTTCCATTTAATCTTTTTACTGCTTTTAATGCTGTATCTACATTTTTAGTAAACACTGCTGCTTGGAAAGATACTTCTAAAGCATTTGCTCTATTAAATGCTTCTTCTATATCTGAGTAAGAATAAACACAAACTACTGGTCCAAACACTTCTTTAGTTGAAACTAAAGCATCATCTGCTGGGTTTACAATTACAGTTGGTTCATAACAAGAATCAGAAATTCTTTTTCCACCAACTAGTATTTTTCCACCTTTAGTTACTGCTTCATTTACCCACTCTTCAACTCTATTAACTTCATTATGGTTAATAAGTGGTCCAACTTCAGTTTTAGGGTCTAATTGATCACCTACAACTAATTTAGATGCATAATCAGAAAGTTTAGAAGCTACTTCATCAACGATTGATTCATGAACAAACACTCTTTGTACAGAAACACAAACTTGACCAGCATGGTAGAAACCACCTTTTCCAATTGATGGAATTAAGTCATCGATATCAGCATCTGCTTCTACGATTACTGGTGCAACTCCACCATGTTCTAGGGCAACTCTTGTTCCATTTGCAACTTTAGAGTTTAGGTACCAACCAACAGCACCAGAACCAATGAAAGTTAATGCATTTACTTTAGGGCTAGTTGCAAGTAACTCTCCACCTTTTCTATCACAAACTACAGCTTGTGCCCAACCAGCTGGAAGACCAGCCTCTTCTAAAATCTCAACTAATCTAATAGCTGACATTGGAGTTTGAGTTGCTGGTTTAATTACTACTGAACAACCAACTGCAATTGCAGGAATTACTTGATGAATTGCTAGGTTTAGAGGATGATTAAATGCTGAAATAGCAGCAACAACACCGATAGGTTCTTTGAATGTATAAGCCATTCTATTTGCACTAGAAGCTGTATGTCCCATAGCTATTTGTTTACCTTCTCTTGCTCCTAGAGCTTCAATTGCTAGTTTTACACCATTGATTGCTCTATTCACTTCTACTTGAGAATCCATCCAAGGTTTACCACCTTCGCTAGCACAAAGTTTTGTTAATTCATCTACTTGAGATGACATTATTTCTACAACTTTTTCTAATATCTCAACTCTTTTATATGTTGGTAATACTTTACTTTGGTCTAAAAATGTATTGCTTGCTAACTCTATCGCAGCTTCTACTTCTTCTACTGTACTAAATGGTACACTTCCTACTACTTTACTATCAAACGGTGATGTTACTTCTATTGTTTTACTCATTCTACTCTCCTTTTTATTATTTATCTAAACGCATAACAAATACTGAGCAAGCAGCATGACGAATAACTCGTTCTGCTGTGCTACTAATAAAATAACTACCCAAGCCTGGTCTAGTTGCCATCATTACAATAGCATCTGCATCTATTTTTTTTGACTCTTCCAAAATCTCATTATGTGCAGAGCCATCTTTTATTTTAAAAGATACCTTATCCATAGGTAATGAGTGTTTTATTGCAATTTCTTTTATAGCATCCAATGCACTTTTATCATAATCCACTTGATTTTGATCTTCAAGAATAGGATATACTGATCCATGTGTACGATTTGAATTAACATACAACAAAGTGATCTTTCCATCGTCATCAAGTACTTCAAAAGCACCTTTAAATAGTTTTGTATGATTCTTTTTATATGCCAAATGAATAGGCACTAATATATTTTTAAACATTATTTTCTCCTTTATCCCATAACTTTATCAGGTAACCACAGAACAAGTTCTGGAAAAAGCATACAAATTACAAGAACTACAAAATTTACCAAAATAAAAGGAGTTACTGATTTATATATCTCTCCCATGCCAACATCTGAAGGTGCAATACCTTTTAAATAAAACAGTGCAAAGCCATAAGGTGGGGTTTGTACCGCAATTAAAATATTGATAATCATCAATACTCCAAACCATATTGGATCATACCCCAATGAAACAGCAATTGGAGTAAATAGTGGTGCACACATTAATACGATTATAAACTCATCAATGATAAATCCTAAAAACAACATTATAATCTGAAACATTATAATAATCATAATAGGTGGTAAATCTAATCCATGAGTAAAATCAGCAATCATACCTTGAATACCCATAAGTAAATGAAAGTTACTAAATACTGAAGCACCTAAAATAATCCACATAGCAACACTTACTAATATAGCAGTTTGCATACCTACAGCTCTAAACATATCTAACTTAAATCGTTTAAAGAATATAGCTAGCAAAAGAGCTCCTGCAACTCCTAGAGCTCCTGATTCAGTTGGTGTTGCAATACCTGAAATAATACTTCCAAGAACAACAAAAATTAATCCAATCGCAAAAAAGCCATCTCTTGCTATTCTGATTTTTTCTTTACCAGTTAATTCAGGTAAATCTAAATTCTCACTTAACAATGGAGCTTTTTCTGGTTTCAATTTTGTACTAATTATAATATATGTAATTAATAATAAAATAGTAACTAAAGCGGGAACCATTGCACCTAAAAACATTCGTCCAACTGAATTTTGAGTTGAAGCAGCAAACATAATCATTGGAATACTTGGTGGAATCAAGATACCAAGGGCACCTCCAGCCATAATAGTACCAAGGGCTAGTTTACGATCATAACCTGCTTCCAACATTGGTCTAAGAGCAATACTTCCTGAACTCATAATACCAGCACCAATAATACCTACCATTGCTCCAATCATAGAACAGATAAAAACTACACTGATGGCTAAAGAACCACGAATTTTACCAATAATCATTTGACTAGCACTAAACATTGCATCACCAATACCTGAATGAGTTAAAAGTTGTCCCATGTATATATATAGTGGAATTGCAAGTAATATAAAACTAAAGTACGTTGATTCAACAGTAGTTGGAATTACATTAAAAATCCCATCTCCCCACGTGAAATAGCCAACTAACATGGCAATTCCACCTAGGGCTAATCCAACTGGAGCACCTATGGCGAAAAAAATTAAAATACAAAATAATAAAATAACGGTAAGTAATTCAACACCCATCTTCTGTCTCCTTCTCAAATAAATCTTCACCTGTAACTAAGTGATAAAGATTTGTTATCATATCTCTTACTAATTGTATTGTGAAAACTGAACTAGCAATACATAACATAACCCAAAAGTGCCACATTACAGGTGCCCATTCACTTTGTCTTTGATAATCAAACTCAATAGCTTCTTCATATTTACCAACACTTACATAAAAAATAATAATTAGAAAATAGATTCCAAGAGAATAAGAAATAAGATTAAAAATATCTTTAACTTTTGGAGAAACAGTTAAATAAAGAATATCAACATTAATATGAGCTCTTTTTTGTTGAGCATAAGCTCCACCTAATGCAGCTATATATCCAAATAGAAATAGAGATAAATCATATGCCCAAATTGTTGGGGCATCAAATATATATCGAGCAACAACCTCGAACACAACAATAAAGGCAAGGACTGGCATCAAGAATGATGCCCCCTTACCTAAATACATAACAATTTTGTCAACTACTGAACAAAATAATTTTAAACCTTTTTTAAACATGATTAACTCCTGTTTTAAAATTTACCTATTTTGTTTGTGTTTTTCTAAGAATATCAACTAATTGTTTACTATATTTATCTTTAGCAGAATACTCATCCCATAGTCCAGCACCAGCTTTTGCCCATGCAGCTTTATCAGCTTCAGATGGAGCAGGAGACCACTTTAAGCCTTTTGCAATCATTTGATCAAGAGCTTCTTTTTCCCATTTTTTTGAGTTTACTAATTGAGCTTTTGCATGATCTTGAGTTGCAGAATAAACAGCTTCTTGTAACTCAGGAGTTAGTTTCTTCCAAGCTGATCTATTAACAACGATTGGTAAAACTTGTGCACCAGCTAGTGGTAATCTATACATATATTTTGCAACTTCTACGTGATTTCCATCTCTGTGGTCAATCATATTTGAACCAATAGAACCATCAATAACACCTGTTGCTAAACTTGTGTAAATTTCAGACCATGCTAAAGATACAGGAGAAGCACCTAAGTTTCTTAAGAATTTACCATATGCACCAGGAGCTCTAATTTTAAGTCCTTGGAAGTCTGCAACTGATTTGATAGGTTTTTTAGTAATAATATAAACAGCTGGTTGGATATATGGCTCTAACCATACAAGTCCTTGAGAACCATATGCTTTTTTAAGAACATCACCAAAACCTTGATCATGGAAAAGTTTATATAATTTATCAGTATCATCTGTACCACCTGGTAAACCAATTTCAACTACACCTGCTGGTAATTCACCTGCATGCATTGATTGAAATGGAGCAGCCATAGTAATTAAACCTGATTTTGCAGCACCTAATAATCCTGAAGTTCCAACACCCTCACCTGAGAATAATACTTGAACTTTAACTTTACCACCAGTTTTTTCTTCAATTCCTTTTCCAAGGTTTTGATATAATTCACCAAATGCAGTTCCTCTACCATAAAGGTTTCCAAATCTCCAATTGTGATCTGCAGCTGTAGCTGTATCAACTAATCCCATAATTCCTAATAATGCCACAACTGATGTTGACACTATGCTTTTTTTAATTTTATTTAAACTAAACATTATTTTCCTTTTTTTTATTTTATTTTTTTAATTAGACTTTGACTAAGTCAATCATCTAAGAGTTAATAGTACATACCCATTCTTTTTTAAATACACCTCCCTCATTACATGATTTAAATTTTAATTATCCAACTAAACTTGTGAATAATTCTTCGAATTTATCTAGACCTTCATTAGCTAGTTCATCACTAATTGTTAATGCTGGTAAGAATCTAATAACATTGCTATTAAAACCACAAGATAATAGGATTAGTCCAAACTCTTCTGCTTTTGAAATAACTGCTTTTGTTAAGTCAGTATTTGGTTTTTGTAAATCACCATCAAGTGTTAATTCCATTGCTATCATGGCACCTTTATTTCTTACTTCACCAATTAAATCTGGAAATTTTGATTGTAATGCAGTTAATCTTGCATTAAATAAATCACCAATTTGAACTGAACGATTAAGTAAATCTTCTTCTTCCATAATCTCTAATACTGCTAATCCAGCAGCACAAGCAACGGGTGAACCACCATATGTTCCACCTAGTCCTCCAGGAATTGGAGCATCCATAATTTGAGATTTTCCTACAACTGCAGCTAATGGATATCCACCAGCAATACCTTTTGCCATAGTCATTAAATCAGCTTCAACACCTGAATATTCTGCATTGAACATTTTTCCAGTTCTTCCAAAACCTGATTGAATTTCATCAAAAATCAATACAATTCCATGCTCATCACATATTTTTCTTAACTCTTGTAAAAGTTTTGTTGGAGTTGAATAAAATCCACCTTCACCTTGAACAGGTTCAACAATAATTGCAGCTACATCATTTGGTTCAATATCAACTTTAAATAAGTTTTTAATTGCTTTTAATGAATCATCAATTGTTGCATCATAAGTTGATGCAGGAAAGGGAACATGATATATATCACCAGGAAAAGGTCCAAATGATTTTTTATATGGAGCAATTTTTCCTGTAAGTCCCATAGTTAAGTTTGTTCTACCATGAAAAGAACCATTAAATGCAATAACACCTCGTCTACCAGTATGAGCTTTGGCTATTTTTACACAGTTTTCAACAGCTTCTGCACCAGTTGTTACAAAAATTGCTTTTTTTTCACTATCACCAGGTGCAAGTTTTGTTAACTTTTCTGCTAATTCAACTGCAACTTCATATGGGTTAACCATTACACAAGTGTGAGAAAAATTTTCAATTTGTGCTGTTACTGCTTTTATGATTTTTGGATGACTATGCCCAGTATTACATACAGCTATTCCTGTTCCAAAATCAATAAATCTTCTACCTTCAACATCCCATAATTCAGCATTTTTTGCTTCTTTAACAAAAACTGGGTAAGCGTTTCCTTGTCCTCTTGCAAACACTTTTGCTTTTCGTTCTTGTAGTTCTTTATTGTTCATTATTTAGACCCTCTTCTATATTTAATTATTTGATTGAATTAATTATTACTGAAGAGCGTATTCAAATAGTATCATTATGGATAAATTTTATGTGTTTTATATATATTATAAAGGGTTAAAAAGAAGAAAGTTTTTTTGTGACAATTAAAAAATAAGTCAATAAAAGATAGAAATAGATTAGATAGAGCCCTAAAAAGGCTCCTAAAGAGAAAGATATTAAAAATAAATATTATCTATTTATTTTTAACTATCTTGTTTAGTAACAATAGAACCTTTATTAAAAACTCTTCTTTCGAATACACTTTCAATATCATCATGAATAATTGAGTCTTTATCTAAAAATATTAATTTCTCTTTATCCAACTCATTTACATTTTTTAAACCCATAACAGCCAATAAACTCTTCATACTTTTTAAAATATTATTATGATAATTTTTTATGTAATCTGAATGTTTTTTTACAAAATAGTGTTTTCTTTTTTTAATATCTTGAGTTGCCAATCCCACTGGACACTGATGATTTCCTGCTCCAGAACAATATCTAGCTCTAATACATCCAGCACTCATCATAAATCCTCGTGCAATTTGAATAAAATCAGCTCCAAGACAAAGTGTAATTACTACATCATCAGGAGTAAGTATCTTTCCACTTGCAGAAATTTTTACTTTATCTCTTACTCCATATTCTTTTAGAACTTTATCTACTAAATATATAGCATCTCTAATATCCATACCAATTCTTTCCATCATATCTAATGGAGCAGTAGCACTTCCTCCACTTCCTCCATCTATAGATATATAGTCTGGATAAGGTAAGTTTAGTTCAACTCTTCTTTTTATCTCTTTTGCTATTGGCACAATATTATCATAATCAGATATAACAATTTTTATTCCAACTGGTTTCCCTGATGCTTCTTGTAACTCTCCTATGAAATCAAACAGTTCTTCATTTGAATTTGCATATGGAAATCTATTAGGAGAGAAAGCATCTTTATTTGCTTCTATATTTCTATAATAAGCAATAGAAGGTGTTACTTTTTCAGCAATCAGTTTTCCACCTGTTTGTTTTGCACCTTGAGCAATTTTTATTTCTGTCATACGACAAAAAGTCATCTGTTTTTTATAACGTACAATGTCAAACTTTCCATCTTTTGTTCTAACCCCATATAATCCTGAACTAATTTGTAAAATAATGTCAGATATATCATCTGGAACTGTTTTAGGAAAATACTCAAGAGGAGCATCCCAATTAGGACGATAAAAACAATCTTTTTCTATATTGAATACGTAAGTATCAGCTTCTAAATCTTTTTTAAAGATAGTTTTTCTATAAAAATCTATTGCTACAGGAACATTAAATAGTATTTTTGACAATTTAAAAATTTTTTCTTGAAAGGCACTTCCTCTAACTTCTTTCATATATTTTGTATCATAATTACTATGAGTTACAAAAAAGTTTGAAGTTAATCCACCTTCACCAGAGTTGATAGGAAAATTTCCCTCTTTTGCACCATATACAAAAGCACGAGTACCTTCAGGAGAGATAGATCCATCACTCATAGGTCCACGTCCTATCATAGAACTTGAGATAAAAGGATTTTTTCTTTTTTCACCAAAAGTAACTGAAAAATCATTTTCAATTTCATCATCGTTCAATACAATATTAGTATGCTTTAACATAAGTTTTGGTTTTGGTAAAGGCTGTGATGGTGAAAAAGAGGCATAGTTAACTTTATCTCTTGATGCATTATAAACCCAATCCAATTTATCCATTGACTCATAAAATTTTTCATCACCAAAATATTGTCTAAAAGGTTCTCTAAATTCTTGAAAAACAAATCTAAGTCTTCCAATAATCGGATAATTCACCAAAATTTGATGTTTTCTTTGCACATATTTATCATGAATATACCACATAAATATACTCGCAGTTAAAACTAATAAAATAATAAACCATGTCTGCATTTGTAAGTCCTATAATTATTCAGCTAACTTGTTATTTTTGATATTTATTTAGCTTGAAGAATTATTACTGAAGAGTGTATTTAAATAGTATCATTATGAAAGATTTTTTATTTGCTTTAAATCTTATTTTTTGTTAAGAGATCATTGTTAAAACTAAGTGGAATATAAATAGAAAACTTAACTCCATTTGAGATATTTTTAGCACTTAAATGCCCTTGCATATTTTGTTCTATAATCATTTTACTCATATATAAACCAAGACCTGTTCCATTGTAGTTCTCTTTAGTTGTAAAATAAGGTTCAAATATTTTATTAATAATTGATTCATTTATTCCACCTGCATTGTCTGAGATTAATATTTGAATATGAGTTTGAGCTCTTTTTGTTTTTATTGTTATACATGGGTCTTTAATATCTGTTTCTAAAAATGCATCTTTTGAGTTAGTAAGAATATTTAATAAAACTTGAGAAAGTTCACTTTGAAATCCATGTATAATAAAATCATCTGAAATCATATTTTCAATTCTAATATTATAACTTTTAAAACTATCATCAATAAGAAAAATTGTTTTTTGAAGTGCTTCTTCTACTGAAAATGGTTGTTTTTCTTTGTTGGGTTTAAAAAAGTTTCTAAAATCATTAATAGTTTGAGACATTTTTTCTGTAAGTGCTGTACTTAAAACTTTCTGTTTATCCAAATACTCTTTATCAAGTTTGCCAAGAGAATATCTTAAATGTATATTCTGAACAACTGTACTCAATGCACTTAAAGGTTGTCTCCATTGATGGGCAATCATACTTATCATTTCACCCATTTCTGCAAGTTTTGATTGCTGAATCAACATTTGTTCTTGTTTTTTTCTATTGTCAATCTCTTCTTTTATTCTAATGTCTAGAGTATTATTTAAATATTCAAGCTCTGAAGTCTTAAATTTGAGCTTTCTATTTGAAAGTTCTAGTTCTCTAGTTCTTAATTTAACTTTTCTCTCTAAAGTACTATTTAACATCTCGATTTCTTCTTTTACATTTGTCAACTTTCTAATGTATCTACGTTGTAACATATATGTATATAAGATTACTAACAAAATAAAAATAAAAAAAGCCATAACCTTCCAAAATAGCTCATAATCAAATACTTTTTCGTATTTAACTGAAACCCAGTCATTCATAATTTTTTGTGTAGTTTCTTCGCTTATGGAATCAACGAGTTTCTCAAAGATATTTAAAAGTATTGGATCATCATTTCTTACACCAACTGATAATTTCCATTGGTCATCAAACTTACCAGATATTTGCAAACTACCATAAAACTCTTCTTGAAAGGCATAAGCTACATTTAGATGAGTTGTTACTTGACCAAAAAGTTCTCCCCTTTCAACTTTCTTTAATCCTATACGTAAGTGCTCTTGATCTACAACTTCAATATTTGGATAACTACGTCTTATTATTTCATTGTATGCAAAATCTTTTTGAATACCTATTTTTTTATCTTTTAAAGTTTTTAAATCACTTATAAATGTTACAGTTCTTTTAGTAACTAAAACCAAAGGAGCAGTAACATATGGTTTTGTAAAACTCATGTAGTCTCGCCTTTGTTGGGTATCCATTACAAGGGCTAAAATATCACACTTTCTGCTTTTTACATACTCTAAAGATTGACTCCAGTTCTGTGTTTCCACAAGCTCTATGGGAATGTTAATCTTTTTTTGGAAACTTTTAATATAGTCAGCAACGATTCCAACATGTTTATGATTTTCTATCTTTTCATATGGCATCCAGTCTGGATCAACACACATGGATATACTTAATTTTGTTTCTAAATAATCTTTCTCTTTCTTAGAAAATATTAAAGGTAAATGAGCTAAATCCTTTAAAAACCACTTATCGAAAAGTTCTTTTTTTTCCCTTATTGAAATAGAATTTAATCCTTTTTCTAAAATTGACTGAAGTTCTGTTTTATCATTTTTGATAAGAAAATATAAGTTTGTTGGTTCAAAACTTATAAGAGGCATAGCTTTTAAATCAATAATTAAATTATCTTCTAAATACTCTTGAATAATAATTGGAGATGCTATTAAGGCATTAACATCACCTTCAAGAAGTTTTTGTACAGACTCCTGCATGTTTTTTGTCTCTATAACTTTTATATCAGAATGCTTTTCCTTTATATCTGATATGTCTTCTACATCACTTACAATTGCAATTTTTTTATGCTTTAAATCATCAAAGGTGTTAATATTATTTTCTTCTTTTTTTACAAATAAGATTCTTTTAATCTGTAAAACTTTAGAAGAATAGACCCCATAATTATTTTTTGTTTTTCCCTTATTTAAGATTGGCATTAAATCTACTTCTTCATTTTCAAAAGCAAATTCTATATTACCTTCATTAATATCTACAGTTCTAGTCTTTATTTTAAATTTTTTTATGATTATTTCTAAAATATCATTTGCAAAACCATCTTTTTCATACTTTTTATTTAGATAACTCAAAGGATACAAATCTGTAATACCAATTTTTACTTTATTATTTTGAATCCACTCTTTTTCTTCTTGAGTTAAAGTAGGAGTTTGTGCAAATAAAATATTTGAAAATAAAAAGATTAGAATAATAAACTTCAAACAGTAGCTCCAGAAATTTTTGTTTGATTATATCACAGTATGCAAAATTATGGAAAAAAAGATACCATCTTTAGTATTTGTAGCAAATAATTTTCCATCATGGTGATTCTCTATTATAATCTTTGACATATAAAGGCCTATCCCTGTACCATTTTTCTCTTCTTTAGTAGAAAAGTACGGTTCAAATATCTTATCTATATACTCCTCTTCAATTCCTCCACCATTATCATATATCTCTATTTTTATACCATTATCTAAATCCTGAGTTTTTATTTCAATTTTGGCATCTTGTGTCTTTTTTTCTAAATGTTTATCTTGAGCATTTTTCAGTATATTTATGAGTACATGAACAATTTCATTTTCATAAATATCAATTTTATTCTTACTGTTAAGATTTACTATAAGACCAATATTATTGCCCTCTAAATCTTTTTGTACCATTTTAAGAGTATTGTTAATAGGATTTTCAATAGTTGTATTAACAAATACTTTGTCTGTTTTAAAAAAGTTTCTAAAGTCATCTATTGTTGTAGTTAAACTTTGTACATAAAATTCTATTTCATCTAGTTTTGTACTAAAAAAGCTTTTCTGTTCTTCTCTACCCTCTTTTGTTTCTAAATCATATTTTCCAGAGGCTAGTTTATATTTTAAATTATAAGATGCTGTTCCAATTGAAGATAAAGGTTGTCTCCATTGATGAGCTATCATGCCTATCATCTCACCCATTGCTGCAAATCTTGATTGATTTTCTATTATCTGCTGTTTTTCTTCATTTTTTTGGATTTCTATTTCAAGTTTTTCATTTTTTTCTATTAGTTTCTCTTTTAAAACTTTTGATTCCACTGCTTTTAATAGACTCTCTTGCAGTTTATATATATCAATTGGTTTTAATACATAAGCACTAATATTTAACTCAATAGATTGCATAAGAAACGTTGTTTCTTGGTGTGCTGATGTAATAATTATAGGGATTTCTTTATCGATTTCTCTAATCTTTTCAATCATACCAAGCCCATCTAGTTTTGGCATTTTTACATCTGTTAATATTAAGTCTATTTTATGTGGAGAAGATTTAAAAATAGACAAAGCATCTTGCCCATTTTGAGCACAAATAACATCTATCCCAAATAGGCTTAGAGTTTCTGTTATTCCTTCTTGTATTATAGATTCATCTTCTGCATAAAGAACAGTTATATTGTTAAGGATTTGTTTATCTATCATAGAATCTCTTTTTATTTTTTACATAGTTTAACAGTAAATAGTACTCAAATAGTAGCATAAAATATAATATATTAACATATTATAATCACTTAAGAGAACTATTCTATTGCCTCTTTTATACATTATTATAAGAAACAACATGTTAACATAGCGTGTTAAAAGGATTTTAATGGATTATGGTTTATTAAAAAAATATACTAAAGATTTACATGTACTTTTTGTTGAAGATGATATAGACTTTAGAAAAGAGTTTAATGAATTACTTTTAGATATTTTTCCAAAAGTTACAACAGCAGTTGATGGACTGGATGGACTTAATAGATATAAAGAATACTACGAAAATACAAATAAATATTATGATTTAATCATATCAGATATTAAAATGCCAAACTATGATGGTGTAGAATTAGTAGATGCAATATATAAAATTAGAAAAGATCAAAAAGTTGTGATTTTATCTGCAAGAAGTGAATTTGATTATCTCTTACCTTTAGTTAATTTGGGAATACATCAATTTTTTACTAAGCCTATAGATTATTCTATTTTTTTAAACGATATCTTTCAACTATCTAATGAAATCTATCAGCAAAACTTTAACGACAATAGTAATATTGTAAGGATTGATGAAACTTTAGTTTGGGAAAAAGACAATAAAAAACTAGTTAAAGGTGATACTATAATAGAACTCACTAAAAAAGAAATTATATTTCTAAATACGATACTTAGTAACAATGGAAAGATATGTACTGCAGATGAACTAATCAATACCATTTGGTTTGAAGATTTTGATGTAAGTGCAGATATTAGTAATCTTAAAAATATCATATCCCGTTTACGAAAGAAAGTACCTAATTTACATATCAAAAATATTTATGGCATGGGTTATAAGGCTGATTGTCAATAAGATTATAAAAAATAAGCATATATAGAAGTCATAAAAAAAGGGGTGAAGCAACTAGGCTTCTCCCCCTTTTTTTAATTAGAATATTTTAAATAATTATAATACAGGAGATTTGATAACCATTAATTTCTCATTTGAACACTCTTCCATTGAATGGTGAATTCCACCTAATCCAAGTCCAGAAGCTTTTGCTCCTCCAAATGGCATCCAGTCAACTCTAAATGCTGTATGGTCATTTACCATTACTGCTGTTCCATTTAATCTTTTTACTGCTTTTAATGCTGTATCTACATTTTTAGTAAACACTGCTGCTTGGAAAGATACTTCTAAAGCATTTGCTCTATTAAATGCTTCTTCTATATCTGAGTAAGAATAAACACAAACTACTGGTCCAAACACTTCTTTAGTTGAAACTAAAGCATCATCTGCTGGGTTTACAATTACAGTTGGTTCATAACAAGAATCAGAAATTCTTTTTCCACCAACTAGTATTTTTCCACCTTTAGTTACTGCTTCATTTACCCACTCTTCAACTCTATTAACTTCATTATGGTTAATAAGTGGTCCAACTTCAGTTTTAGGGTCTAATTGATCACCTACAACTAATTTAGATGCATAATCAGAAAGTTTAGAAGCTACTTCATCAACGATTGATTCATGAACAAACACTCTTTGTACAGAAACACAAACTTGACCAGCATGGTAGAAACCACCTTTTCCAATTGATGGAATTAAGTCATCGATATCAGCATCTGCTTCTACGATTACTGGTGCAACTCCACCATGTTCTAGGGCAACTCTTGTTCCATTTGCAACTTTAGAGTTTAGGTACCAACCAACAGCACCAGAACCAATGAAAGTTAATGCATTTACTTTAGGGCTAGTTGCAAGTAACTCTCCACCTTTTCTATCACAAACTACAGCTTGTGCCCAACCAGCTGGAAGACCAGCCTCTTCTAAAATCTCAACTAATCTAATAGCTGACATTGGAGTTTGAGTTGCTGGTTTAATTACTACTGAACAACCAACTGCAATTGCAGGAATTACTTGATGAATTGCTAGGTTTAGAGGATGATTAAATGCTGAAATAGCAGCAACAACACCGATAGGTTCTTTGAATGTATAAGCCATTCTATTTGCACTAGAAGCTGTATGTCCCATAGCTATTTGTTTACCTTCTCTTGCTCCTAGAGCTTCAATTGCTAGTTTTACACCATTGATTGCTCTATTCACTTCTACTTGAGAATCCATCCAAGGTTTACCACCTTCGCTAGCACAAAGTTTTGTTAATTCATCTACTTGAGATGACATTATTTCTACAACTTTTTCTAATATCTCAACTCTTTTATATGTTGGTAATACTTTACTTTGGTCTAAAAATGTATTGCTTGCTAACTCTATCGCAGCTTCTACTTCTTCTACTGTACTAAATGGTACACTTCCTACTACTTTACTATCAAACGGTGATGTTACTTCTATTGTTTTACTCATTCTACTCTCCTTCTTCTAATAATGTTTCAGCATTTTTCACAAGGTCATTTAAAATAGCGTGATTTAAAGAATAATCTACAGCTAAATCAATTAAATGTACACCTTTCCCATTTACACATTTATCTAAAGTTTCAGTAAACTCTTCACAAGATGTAGGTCTATGTCCAGTTGCGCCATAAGACTCTGCATATTTTACAAAGTCAGGGTTACCATAGTCAAGTCCAAATGTATCAAATCCCATACCTGTTTGTTTCCATTTGATCATACCAAAGGCATTGTCATTTAAGATTACAACAGTAAGGTCAAGTCCAAGTCTAACTGCAGTTTCAAGCTCTTGTGAATTCATCATAAATCCACCATCACCACAAACTGTAACAACTTTTTTCTCTGGATGTACCATTTTTGCAGCCATTGCAGAAGGAAGTCCAGCTCCCATTGTTGCAAGTGCATTATCTAATAATAATGTATTTGGTCTAGCAGCTTTATAGTTTCTAGCAAACCAGATTTTATAAACACCATTATCTAAAGTTAAAATATCATCAGGTCCAAGAATATCTCTAATAGTTTTTACTGCTCTTTGAGGTAAAATAGGGAATCTCATATCACCAAAATATTTAGTTAATCTTACATTGATTGTTTTGATAATTAATTTAAAGAAATCAAAGTCCCAATGCTCTTGTGGAGATAATGCTCTATTTAAATCTGCAATACTTCCAGCAATATCACCTACAACATCTAAGTGTGGGAAATATGTTGGGTCAACTTCAGATGGAGAAAAGTTAATATGAATAACTTTAGTAGCATCAGGTCCCTCTTCCATAAAAAATGGTGGTTTTTCAATAACATCATGACCAACATTAATAATTAAGTCAGAAGTTTCAATTGCTGCATGAATAAAATCTGCTGAAGATAATGCAGCAGTTCCTAAACATAATTTATGATTATCATCAACAACACCTTTACCCATTTGAGTAGTGAAGAATGGAATTCCTGAATCATTAACAAAATCAGTTAATGCATCACCAATTCTATTTCTATTAGCACCTGCACCTATTAAAATAAGTGGTTTTTTTGCAGTTTCTATCATTCTAACTGCTTGTAAGATAGTTGCTTTATCAGCATATGGATATCTTACATGTTGTACTGGATATAAATAATCAGAAGTTGACTCTTCTTCAGCAATATCTTCTGGTAACTCAATATGAACAGCACCTGGTCTTTCTGCAGTTGCTATTTTAAATGATTCTCTAACCATTGATGGAATATTATTAGCATTTACCACTTGTTTAGCATATTTTGTCATTGGTTTCATCATACCAACGATATCAATAATTTGAAATCTTCCCTGTTTTGATTTTTTAATTGGTTTTTGCCCAGTAATCATCAATGATGGCATACCACCAAGTTGTGCATATGCTGCACTTGTAGCAAAGTTAGTAGCTCCAGGGCCAAGAGTAGAGATACAAACTCCTACTTTTCCTGTAAGTCTTCCATAAGTTGCAGCCATAAATCCTGCACCTTGTTCGTGTCTAGTTAAAACTAGTTTAATGTTTGATGTTCTTAGAGATTCTAAAAAATCTAAGTTTTCTTCCCCCGGTATTCCAAATATGTACTCAACGCCTTCGTTTTCTAAGGCTTTAACAAATAAATCAGATGCCTTCATTTTATTCCCTTTGTTTATTGTTTAAAATTTTTATTTTGATAAGTTTCTCACAAATAATGTTTAAAAAGTCTTAAAATTAAATTTTCCTTATACTGAATATAAAAAAATTAATTTTAGTTCTATTATTACACACTTTTTTTAAAACTCAAGATTATAGTTACATTAAATAAAATAACTAGATTTTTTTTTCTAAATAAATTAAGTTTTAAGTCCATGCCTATTTTAATAAATTATCCTTATTTTTTATTTAGTTTTTTAATGTAAAATCATTAAAAAAGTTTAGGAAAAACATAAATGAAATCTCTGATATTTGATCTTGATGGAACACTAATAAATTCACTTTTGGATATAGCACTTAGTATGAATAATGTTTTAAAAAAACATAATTACCCAAGTCATGAAATTGAAAAATATAATTACTTTGTAGGCGATGGTGCCTTAGTTTTAGTAAAAAATGCTATGCCTGATAATTCAAATGAAGAAGAGATAAAAAAGGTGTTAAAAAGTTTTATTGAACAGTATGAACAAAATACACACAATAACACCTTTGCTTATGAGGGTATTTATGAAATGTTAGAAAAAACAGAATCTTTAAACATAAAAAAAGCTGTTTTATCAAATAAGCCCCACAAATTTACTCTAAAATATATGGAAAACCTATTTAATAATTTTAATTTTCATGAGATTCATGGACAAAAAGTAGATATTCCTAAAAAACCAAACCCAACTATGGCTATTCAAATTGCTACGAAACTAAACACCAATCTTGAAGATATGATTTTTATAGGGGATACTTCCACAGATATAAAAACAGCAAAAAATGCAAATATGAAAAGTATAGGTGTAGCATGGGGATTTAGGCCAATTGAAGAGTTAAAAGAAGCTGGAGCTGATTTTATAGCACATAAGCCTATGGATATAGTTGAATATGTAACATCCCTGTAAGATAGGTTTTCTATCTTACAGTTCTACTTCAAAAAACTTTTCATCAATCTTTTTATACTCTGCAACAGAGCAAGTTATCTTTGAAGCATTTTTATAATCTCCAAACTCTTTGGCAAATAACTTTTGAAGGTCACTTAAGTTTGCCGTTCTAAAAATAAAATACCCTAAGATATCTTTTCCTCTTGAACCTGCCTTTTCTATACCAAAACTGTCAAACTTCCATTCAACACCTTTAGAAAACAAAAACACTTCACTTAATCTTTTTTCTAATTCATCACGTACTGAATTATTATACTCTTTTAAATGTATATAAAAAGCAACATTTATATTATAGTTTTCTTGTGATAATTTCTCTTCATATGAGTTTTGTGGTTCTTGTACGATTTTCGTATTATCCATTATATAAATCCTCTGTAAAATATATCTGCTATTATAATATGTTATACTTTTTTTAAATATAAAAGGAGTAAATTATGATTAGAAACTTATCTGTTTTTTTATTTTTAATTAGTTTCTCTTTAGCCAACAACTTAACAAATCCTCAAATCATCTATCAAAAAAAGTGCCAAATGTGCCACGCTTTAGATTATCCAGATAATATAGAAGAAAAAAAAGCACAAGTTGGACCAAATATTTTAATGGTAATGAAGAATTTAAATATAGGCATAGAGGCAGTTGAAGAGCCAAAAAATAAAGAAGAGTTAAGAGAACTTGTAATTGAATTTATAAATGACTATATTTTTGAGCCTACCCCACAAAAAAGTTATTGTGAAGAGGTTATTTTTAAACACTTTGATTATATGCCATCTCTAAAAGGTTTTATTTCAAAAAAAGAGGCACAGATTGTAGTACCGTGGGTTTATGATAATTTTTCACCAAAGGAAGAATAAATGTATGCAGTGATATTTGAAGTTTGGCCTAATAAAAATGGCAAAGAAGAGTACCTAAATATAGCTTCACAGCTAAAATTGTTTTTAGAAAAACAAAAAGGTTTTATCTCAATAGAGAGATTTCAAAGTCTAACAAATAAAGATAAACTTCTAAGCCTATCATTTTGGGAAGATGAAGAGGCCATAACTTTATGGAGAAATCTATTTGAACATAGAATCGCCCAACAAAAAGGAAGAGAAGAACTTTTTGATGACTATCGTATTAGAGTTTCTAAGGTTGTTAGAGATTATAGCATGAACAAAAGAGAAGAAATCCCAGCAGACTCAAAATAAATAATTTAAGATAAACCTTCTTCAAAAGTTTTAATTGATATAATAATTTCCTATTTAAGGATAAAAATGAAAACATTATTTATACAAATACTCATTATTTTTTGTTTTTCAATTAATGCACTAGCCGATTCCCTTAAACTTACAAAAGAAGAAAAAGAGTTTATTGCATCAAATCCTGTCATCAAAGTTGCAATGATGCCAGACTTCACACCTTTTACATACTATATAAATAGTACACCTGTCGGGTTTGAGCATGATTTGTTGAATATGATTTCCCAAAGAACAGGATTACAGTTTGAGAAAAAAATAGACAAATGGACAAATATTTATACCTCCTTTAAAAATAAAGAGGTAGATATGATTACTAGTATTTCATATAAAAAATATAGAGAACCTTTTACTACTTTTACAAGTGCATATTATGAAATACCAATTATGATATTTGTAAGGGATTCTTTTGGAGAATATAATGGAATAAAAAGTCTTAAAGACAAAAAAGTAGGAGTCTTAAAAGATGTATTTTATGTAAAAGAGTTAGAGAACCTAGAAACTATGAACTTGGTTTTTTATGATAACTACGCTGATTTAACAAAAGATTTAGTTTTTGGCAAAATTGCTGCTCTGATTCAAAACCTTACAAACATAAATTATCTTATTAAAAAGAACCTCTATTCAAATTTGAAACTTGCTAGTGAATTGACTCTTCCCAATACAAAAAAAGAGGATTTGAGATTTGGTGTTCAGCCTGAGAAACCACTTTTGAGTTCTATCTTACAAAAAGCGCTTACTTCCATAACAAGCAAAGAGAAAGAAGCTTTAGTTACTAAATGGATTGGTTCAATAAAAGAGTATAAAGGTGGTCATATTGAACTTAATAAAGAAGAAAAAGCTTATGTAAATACAAATATCATCAAATACTGTATAAACCCAGATGGATTACCCTTTGAAGGACTTAATGAAAAAGATGAACATTCGGGAATGAGTTCAGATTATTATAATCTATTTGAAAAAATGCTATCAGCAAAATTCGAACTTGTAAAAACAAAAAACTGGAATGAATCAATCACTTTTATAAAACAACATAAGTGTGATATGTTAGCTTTAGGAATGGAAACCCCACAGAGAAAAAAATATCTAAACTTTACAAGTAGTTATTTAGAAGTTCCTCTAGTAGTAGCAACAAGAGTTAATGTACCTTTTATAAATAATATATTGGATTTAGAAGGGGAAAGAATAGGTATTATAAAAGGAGATGCTTTTGTAAAAATACTCAGGCAAAAATATCCTTCTTTAAATCTAATAGAAGTAACTAATATAAAAGAAGGTCTAGACAAAGTTAAAGATGGGAAACTATTTGGGTACATAGATACCTTGGCTAGTATAGGGTATGAGTTTCAACAAAACTATTTTGGGGAGCTAAAAATAGCAGGAAAAATATCTGAAAATCTAAAACTATCAATCGCTGTTGTTAAAGAAGACAAAACCTTATTAACTATTTTACAAAAATCAGTTAATAAAATAACAAATGAGATGCATAGAGAAATTTTCAGAAAATGGATTCCTATAAAATACCAAAAAGGTGTAGACTATGCTCTTGTCTGGGAGATATCAATTACTGCGATACTTTTAATTGTGCTTATTATATATTGGAATAGAAAACTCATGCAGACCAACAACTTATTAAAACAAGCCAAAAAAGATATCCAAGAGAAAAACAAAGAGCTAAAAAGACTTGCAATTACAGATAAACTAACAAATTTATATAATAGAAGAAAACTAGATGAACTCTTACACACGGAGTTAAATAGATATGAGAGATTTAAACATCCCTTTGGTGTAGCCATTATAGATATTGACCACTTTAAAAAAGTAAATGATTCCTTTGGACATCAAGCTGGAGATAAAGTCTTAGTAGAGATTTCAGATATCTTAAAAACACATATTAGAAAAACAGATTTTGTAGGTAGATTTGGAGGGGAAGAGTTTGTAATTATTTGTCCTGAGTCCCAAGAAGAGGGTGTATATAACTTAATGGAAATTATCCGTAAAGATATAGAAAAGTATGACTTTGGAAAAATAGGAAAAATAACCACTAGTTTTGGAGTTGCCATATTAAAAGAGAATGATACAGTTGAATCAATTTTGAAAAGAGCAGATGAAGCACTTTATGAATCTAAAAATTCTGGTAGAAATAGAGTCACTGTAAAAGGTTAAAAAATTCTTGTTTTAAAAGATAGGTTTTGAAATTGTTTTAAACCTACTCTTTTATAAACTGTTTTCTATAGTTCTCTTCTAAAGCTGTCTTATCTTTGTAGTCAATTATATCACCAATTTCTATTTGAACTTTCAAGCCTTTTGTCCTATTTTTAATAGCATCTTCTAAAACCTCATTTGCATTTGATTTTATATATACAGGTAAAATAGGCAATCTGTTTTTTAAAGCTATTATTCGTGAACCTTCTTTAAAAGACGACAAAGCTGTATTATCTTTATTTCTAGTTCCCTCTGGAAAAATATACAAAGAGTGTCCCTCTTTTACTACTTTTTTACTATCTTTAAAAAATGGTGTCATATTTGAGGCATCTCTATCTAAGAGAACTGTTCCAGCATTTTGGGTAAATGTTCCAAAGAAGAAAGAGTTATATAACTCTTTCTTAGCTACCCAAAAACCATTGATTTTACTACTTCTTAAAGCAAGTTCGATAATCAAAGGGTCTATGATACTTCTATGATTTGACACCACTAAATACTTTCCATCAAGTGGCAGTTTTTCTTTGTTTATTACTTCAACACTTATGTTTAGTTTTCCTAATAGTTCTTGAGCATATTCTAATCGTAAATCAAATCTTTCTTGAGAGTTTTTTACTTTTTTGAGTTTAAATCCATATTTATTTGTGAGATATGTGGCATATATTGCCATACTTATTTGTTTGAAATTCAATAATATCCTAGTATTTTTTCGTAGTATATCCAGTTGAACTTAGGGGAATCATTGGTTTTGATTTTACATTTGACTATTGGATTAAAAGTATGATATAAAATAGTTTTAGGAGTTATTATGAATATAGAACAACGCTTTTTATTAAAAGCTATGGAAGATAAAAATTTTGTCTGTTTTATGTATGAGCAAAAGAGTTTTAAAAGTGTCAAGATTTTAAAGTTTGAGAATGATTTGATTTATACTGATAGTGGTAACTTTGAGATAGAGAAGATTAGAAAAGTTGTTGTTTTAAAAGAAAAATTTGATAAATTGGGCGTATAAAAAAAGAGACTTAATTATTATTTTTAACTTCTAAAATCTTTCTTTCTAACTCTTCTAGTTCATTAGAACAAATATCAAAAACTGTTTCAGCATCAATATCAACATAATGATGAGAGATAAAATCTCTAGTTTTAATGATTCTACTCCAATAACCTTTATCTGCAACTCTTAAAAGTAGTTCCTCTTCTCTTTTATTAAGATTTTTTAATGCCTCTCCAATAGCTTGAATTCTCATTGAGATAGCATCTAACTTATCAAGTCCATCATCTGAATCTAAAAACTCATCACCTGATTTGATATTTTTAAATCTTCTATTTATAAGTCTGATACTTTCTAAAATAAAATTAATAAGTTCAATAGTTGTTGACTTATCCATATATAACTTCTTTTTGAATTTCATTAAAGATGGCACCATTACTTCTTTTGTGCTTGTGCATTAAATCTATTTTCTTATTATAAAGTTCTTCCAAAAACACCCATAAACCTGAAATATTTTTAAATGTTTTATTTTTAAATTCTACATAAATATCAATATCACTATTTTCAGTTTGCATATCTTTTACATAACTTCCAAATAGTCCAATTTTATCAACTTCAAAAGTATTTTGTATGTAATCTTTTTTTTCTGAAAGTTTTTCTAAAATATCTTTTTTAGTCATTTAGATTCCTTTGATAATGTGTGAATGTTATTATAACAAAATGTTGTTGTTAAATAAAATAATGAACTTATAGATAATAAATTCTAGGCTTTTGCTCTTGAAAACTTTCAGTTTCCGCTTCTTTACTTTTTACCCTCCGGGATTTAGTCACTACGTTCCTGCATGGTGGCAAAAAGTAAAACAAAAAGCCACCAGCCCAGTTGTCAAAGGTAAAGCTTACTATTAGCTCACAGCTTGGTGAAATGTCAAAACTTCTATTAATTATTTGTTTACTTAAGTGCTATATAAAAAACTGTTCCAATAAACATAATAATTGGTAAAATAGTATCTGTAAAAGTACTTTTAAAAAATATAACTTCTAAAAGACTTTTAAAATAAACTTTATATATTAACTTTTTGGGTATTTCTAATGTAAACCTTCTTTCTTGAGGTATATTATTAACAACTATTTGTTTTAATTCTCCACTGTAAAAATACTTATTATTTTTGTTTTCTATCCTAATAGGTGAACCAAAGATATTTATAGCGTCTGGTTCTTCTTGCTTTATATAAGGACAAACTATCTTATTAATTTCTTTTGCATTTACAGACTTAAAACTACCAATAAAAACTCCATTACCAATATCATAAAAATATTGCGAATATCTGTAAAAAAAATAAATCCAAATAATATAAATCATTATAAGTAAATCATTTGACTTATGTACAATATTAAAAGAAATGCCAAAAATAGAAAGTTTATCAATTTCAATTGTTGTATGATGGATAAAAAATACAAACATTGTGCTAATAATTAGATTACGCCGTTGTCGAATAAAATCATTATTTAAACCCTTATCATTCTCCCACATACATTCTCCTAAAATAATAAATTTTGATTATAATGCAAACTTTGCTAAAAGAACTATTTTACCATTCCCCTTCCAGCAATATAACCACTCGCCCACGCGAAGTGTAGGTTGTACCCTCCACGGTTCCCAACTATATCTAAAACTTCTCCTGCCAAATATAGATTTTGAACCTTCTTACTCTCAAAAGTTTTATTATCCACCTCATCAGTTCTCACTCCTCCTCCACTTGCTTCTGCATGTTTGAAGCCTTGGGTGTCTGTGATTTTAAATCTCCAGTTTGTGAGAGTGTTTATTATGGCTCTTATTTGTTTGGCATTTATATCTTTTGCTTTTGTTTCTTTATCTATGTTATTTATTTGACATATTACTGGAGCTAGTTTATTTGAAACTATTCCTGTTAGTAGTAAAACTGCATTTGCGTTTGGCAAGGTTTTAAATAAGTTTTCTATTTGCCCTAGGAGTTCATTTCTATTTATATTTGGGAAAAGGTTTATGCTTACTTGTACATCTTGGTAAAGGCTTAGGGGATAGACTGCATGTTGGGAGATATCAAGAATAGCAAATCCTGATAATCCGTATTTTGTAAAAAGTACATCACCATATATTTCACACTCTTTTTTTCCATCTAGGTATAAAGATACATTTGCCTCTTTTTTTACCCCTTGGATTCTTGGCGCTTGTTCAAAGTCTGTGTGAAGTCCTACAAGTGAGGGATAAGTTAGGTTGTAGGTGTGTCCAAACCTTTGGGCTATATTCATACCCTCTTCTGTTGCATTTAACTGTGGAGCTGCACCTAATCCTGAGCTGATTTCTACTTTGTCATAACCTTTGAACTCTTTATCTTCACTTTTTACTGTGAATTTGTTTTCTTGTTTTTTTATATCTATTACTTTTGTCTCTAGGATTAGATTTACTCCTAGATTTTCAAGCTCATTTTCTAATAGGTTTACTACTGATTTTGATTCATTTGATAGGGGGTATACTTTGTTTGTCTCTTTTATATCTAAGAGTAATCCAATACTTTTACAAAACTTTTCAAAGGCTTTATAGTCAAACTCTTTTAAGGCATAGCTTGTAAACTCTGGGTTTTCACCTATGAAGTTTTCTACTCTTGCTTGGGTATTAGAGATATTACATCTTCCATTTCCACTTGCTAGTATCTTTTTACCTATTGCGTTATTGTTATCAAAGAGGTCTATTTTTATATTTTTATTTAATCTTTTAGCAGTGATGGCTGATATTATTCCTGCTGCCCCTGCTCCTATTATTGCTATTTTCAAAGTCTGCCTTTATCTTTATGCTTGGATTATACACTTTTTATGTTTTGAGTTTATTCAAGTAAAGGGCATAGTTCTTGCAATACCTTTTTTACTAATAATATAAGGAAGCTCATGAATCCCCTAAGTGCCAAGCGTGCAATTGCACATTTAACGAAAAGAAAAGTCCCAATATTTTTGTGGGGACCTCCTGGTATTGGTAAGTCTTCTATCATAGCTCAAATAGCAAAGGAAACAAATATTGCTTGTATAGATTTACGGCTTTCACTTCTTGACCCTACTGATTTAAGAGGAATACCTTTTTTCAATGCCAATGATAACTCAGCAGTTTGGGCACCAGCTTCTTTTTTACCAGATGGAAGCCAAAAGGAGGGGATTCTCTTTTTAGATGAGCTAAATACTGCTGCACCAATGGTACAAGCTTCTGCTTATCAGTTGATTTTAGATAGAAAAATAGGAGAATATACTCTACCAGATGGGTGGAGTATAGTTGCAGCAGGAAATAGAGAGAGTGATAGGGGTGTTGTTTTTCGTATGGCGAGTCCACTTGCTAATAGATTTGTTCATCTTGAAATGGAAGCAAATCCTGATGATTGGAAAACATGGGCAATAAAAGCAAGAATTCATCCTACTATTATCGCTTTTATCTCATATAGACCTGATGCCCTATTTGCTTTTAATACTCAAAATGATGAAAAAGCTTTTGCCACTCCTAGAACTTGGGAGTATGTAAATGAGATACTAATGTCCGAACCTGATGATGATTTACTTTTGACTATGATAAAAGGCTCTATTGGAGAAGAATTAGCCTCTTCTTTTTTAGGTTTTAAAAGTGTAGAGCAAAGCCTACCTTCTATTGATGATATTTTAGAAGGTAAAACTACTGAGGCTCCAAAAGATACTTCTGCTTTACATATTTTGTGTACGGCACTTACTATTAGAATAGATGATGAAACAAGAGCAAAAGAGATAAACAATCTTATTTTGTACACTCTTAATCTTCCTGGAGAGTTTGCTGTAATGGTAATACAAGATTTAAGGGAGCGAAAGATTGAGTTAGATTACTTAAGTAATTGGCCTCTTTGGATGAAAAAATTCAATAATCTATTGCACTAACTATGACTTCTGATACTCTATTAACCAAAGCAAAAAGTCAACTCACTTCAAAGTATCCCTACTTTGGGATGTTGGCTTCAAGACTTAAACATGAAAGCAATAGTGAAGTAAGTTTTTATGCAAGCAATGGAGTAGTCTTTAAATACAATCCAGAGTTTATAGAAAAGTGTTCTATTGATGAACTCATCTTCATACTTACAAACTGTGTTATGCATCATATCTTATCCCACAGTCAGCGAAAACTAAAAAGAAAAGGTTTCCTTTGGCAACTTGCAACTGATTATGCCATAAATAATCTGCTCAAAAAAAATGGTCTCAAAATTCCTAAAGGTGCAAACTTCAATAATGATTTTAAAAATATGTACGCTGAAGAGATATATGAAGTCCTAAAAGAGCAAAATAATCTTAATGAGATAAACAATAGTTTTAGCGATGAGCAAGAAGAGGAAAAAAAGTTTGCAGATATCAACAATGTAGAAGAGGACCTAGATGAAAAAAATGAATCAGCTTGGGAATATGCAAACTCTTTAGCAAAAGAGGTAGCTTTACGAAAAAGTAAAACACCTCTAGGACTTGAAAGACTTGCAAAAAAAGTAGAATTACGAAATGTGGATTGGAAGTTTGAACTTTACAATGCCATCAATAGACATATGAGAAATAACTACGCCTTTATGCCACCAAATAAAAAACATATCTATAGGGGAGTTGCCCTACCTTCACTTTCAAGTGATACTCTTAGTCTTGTTGTTGCTATTGATACTTCTGGTTCTATTCAAGATGAACTTTTGGGAGCATTTTTAGATGAGTTTAAATCTATTATGCAAAGTTTCCCCTCCATAGCTATTGAGCTTATTATTGCAGATGCAAAGGTTCATGCCCACTATACTTTTCAAGGAGCAAATGAGATTGACTTTGCTTTAAAAGGTGGAGGGGGAACTGATTATCGACCTACTTTTGAGTTTATTGAAGCCAATTTACCTATGAGTTCTATGCTTTTGTATTTTACAGATGGAGAAGGTATTTTTCCAAGGGTTGCTCCACCTTATGAAGTTATTTGGGCTCTGTCTCAGAAGAAAAATAAAATTCCTTTTGGAAGACCTTTGCTAATACTTTAAAAAAAGTGTAAATACCTAATAAAAGATAGCTAACCACACTGTAGGCTCTGTTAAAGAGGTATATTTTATCCTATGTCTTTGTCTTGATTTTATATCTATAAAATCTCCTTTTTTTAGTTTTACATCTTTGTTTTCAAACTGTAAAATTGCTTCACCTTCTAATAGTAATACAAACTCATTCTCATTTTGTTCGTACCAAAAATCTTCATCACTAACTTGTCCATTTGAAACAATTCTTTCAACTCTCACATCTTTATCTCTTAAAATCTCTATAAATTCTTCATTGATTTTGTCAACATTAATATTATCAAATATATTTTTCTTCTGCATTTTCCCTCTTTTATATTACCTAGTATGTTAGTCAGGATTTATTTTATTTATATTTTAAAATTTTACAATCCTGATAAGGCACTATAAAATAGTACTTTATCAAGTATTCTATATACCAAAGTATATTAATCACTATTAAATCACTTGACATTAAATGAAAAATATACTACAATTTCACTATAGATTTAATATAATATACAAAAAGGAATAAATATGCAACAAGATACAATCGCATTACATGCTGGTTATAATAAAAAAGAGGGATGGGGAACAATGAATGTACCTATTGCTCAAACTACTGCTTTTGCATTTAGAGATGCAGAACATGCAGCTAACTTATTTGCACTTAAAGAGTTAGGTTCAATCTACTCAAGACTTACAAACCCAACTACTGATGTCCTAGAGCAAAGATTTGCACAACTTGAAGGTGGAGCAGCTGCTATTTGTGTAGCATCTGGGCAAAGTGCTATTTTTTATGCTATTGCAAATGTTGCAAGTGCTGGAGATAATATCTTAATATCTGATAAATTATATGGTGGGGCAGTAACACTACTAACACATACAATTAAAAGATTTGGAATTGAAGCTAGAGTATTTAAAGTATCAGATGCTTCAAACTTAGAAGAACAAATTGATGATAAAACAAAAGCTATTTTCTTTGAATCACTATCAAACCCGCAAATTGCAGTTGCTGATGTGGAAGGAATAGTTGAAGTTGCAAAGAAAAAAGGTGTTTTAACAGTTTGTGATAATACCGTTGCAAGTGCTGCTTTATTTAACCCAATCAAATGGGGAGTTGATGTTGTAGTTCACTCTACTTCAAAGTATACAAATGGACAAGGTAGTGCTATTGGTGGTATTATTGTAGAAAGAGATGGTTTAGCAGAGTTCTTTAAAGAAAATGCTTCTAAATATCCAGAGTTTACACAACCTGATGAGTCATACCATGGTTTAGTTTATGTAGATGTTCCTCTTCCAAACTTTTGTTTAAGAATTAGATTATCACTACTTAGAGATATTGGAGCAGCACAATCTCCTCACAACTCTTGGATATTAATTCAAACATTAGAGACTCTATCTTTAAGAATGGAAAAACATTCAATTAGCACTTTAGAAGTTGCTAAGTTCTTAGAGGCTCATCCAAAAGTTAAATCAGTAAATTACCCAGGTTTAGAGTCAAATGGGGACTATGCAAAAGCACAAAAATATTTCAAAGATGGTAAAGCATCTGGACTATTATCTTTTGAAGTAGAGACATATGAAGAGGCAAAAAATATAATTGATAGTACAAAACTATTTTCAGTAGTAGTAAATATTGGTGATTCTAAATCACTAATTGTGCACCCAGCTTCAACAACTCACTCTCAAATGAACGAAAGTGAGCTATTAGAAGCAGGTGTTAATCCAACAACTGTTAGGCTTTCTATTGGATTAGAAGATCCTATTGATTTAATTGAAGATTTAACACAAGCGTTAAATTAGGTATGAGATTATGCCTTTAATCTCTTCAAAAGGTGTGTATGGACTTGCTGCCATGCATGAGTTACTTCAAAATGAAGAAAACAAACCAATGCAAATAAGAGAGATATCCGCAAGAGCTGATATTCCTCAAAATTACTTGGAACAGCTTCTAGGAAAACTAAGACATGCTGGATTAGTTGCAAGTACTAGAGGGTCAAAAGGTGGCTACAGATTAGCCAAAGATGCAAAAGATATACTTATAAAGGATATTATTATTGCTTTAGAAGATGATATAAAAATCATCGATACAAAAAGCAATAGCCCTATTTTAAATATATTTTTTGATGAAACAAAAGAAAAAACGAAAAAGTTGTTTAACTTGTCACTGAAAGATTTAACTCAGTATCAAGATAAATATAATCAATATTTACACTATAGTATTTAAGTAAAAGTTGCTTCTAAAAAGAAGTTTTAAAGTAAAAAATTCAAATTAAGATTTGAATCAATAAAAGGAGAAAACATGAAATATGCAAATAATGTAACAGAATTAATTGGAAACACACCTTTAGTAAAATTAAACAAAGCTAGCGTAAACGGTACAACAGTTTTAGGTAAGTGTGAATTTATGAATCCTACTCATTCAGTAAAAGATAGAATCGGATTTAACATGGTTGAAGAAGCTATAAAAGCTGGTAAGATTGTTGAAGGTACTACTGTAATAGAGCCTACAAGTGGAAATACTGGTATTGCATTAGCATCTGTTTGTGCAGCTAAAGGAATCAAACTAATCCTTACTATGCCTTCAAGCATGAGTATTGAAAGAAGAAAACTTCTAAAAGCACTTGGAGCACAAATTGTATTAACAGAGCCAGAAAAAGGAATGAAAGGTGCTGTTCAAAAAGCTGCTGAATTAAGTGAAGCAATGGATAACTCTATTGTATTACAACAATTTGCAAATGAATCAAACCCAGATATTCATAGAAAAACAACAGCTTTAGAAATCTTAAGAGATACAGAAGATAAAGTTGATATTTTAGTTATTGCTATTGGTACAGGTGGAAGTATTACAGGTATTTCAGAAGTTGTAAAAGCTAAAAATCCAAATGTAAAAGTTATTGCAGTTGAGCCAACTGATTCACCAATTCTTTCAGGTGGAAACCCTGGTCCTCATAAAATCCAAGGTATTGGTGCTGGATTTGTTCCTGCTATTTTAAATACAGAGATTTATGATGAAGTTTTAACTGTATCAAATGATGACGCAATGGAAACAGCTAGAAATCTAGCAAAAGAGGAAGGACTACTTGTAGGTATTAGTGCAGGAGCTAACGTTTATGCTTCAACACAAATTGCACAAAAAGAAGAGAACAAAGGTAAAACTATTGTTACTATTCTTTGTGATACAGGTGAAAGATATTTAAGTACTCCATTATATCAATTAGATGATGAATAGGAATAAGTAAAAAAGATGGCAGAAAAAGCTTATAGATCTGTAGCTAAAACTGTTTCGTGGCGAACAGTAGGAACTTTAGACACAATTATTATTTCATATTTTATAACAGGCAACCTAATTATGGCTGCCTCTATTGGTTCTATTGAAGTTGTTACGAAAATGATTTTATACTATTTTCACGAAAGAGCTTGGAATAAAATCTCTTTTGGGAAAATAAAAGAACCAGATTATCAGATTTAGGGAAATAAAGTGGTAGAAAAAATAGAAGAATTAAACAAAAAATTAAAAGATAGTAGTGCTATAGAGATTTTAAAATACTTTTTAAATGAATACAAAAATGAAGCAGCACTATCATCTAGTTTTGGAGCAGAAGACCAAGTTTTAACGCATATGATGTTAAACCTTGATAAAGATGCCAATATCTTTACACTAGATACAGGAAGACTTCCTATTGAAACATATAGTGTAATGGATAATACAAATTTAAAATATAATATAAAAGTGAACGTATTTTTTCCAAAAAGTGAAGATGTAGAAGAACTTTATAAAAAACAAGGAATCAATGGATTTTATGAATCTATTGACAATAGAAAATCTTGCTGTAATGTAAGAAAAATAGAACCATTAAAAAGAGCGTTAAAACCACTAAAAATCTGGATTACAGGTCTAAGAGCAGCACAAAGTGTTACAAGAGTTGAGATGCCATTAGTTGAATGGGATGAAAACTTTCAAGTAATAAAAGTAAACCCTCTTATATCTTGGAGCGAAAAAGATGTATGGGATTTTATAAAAGAGAATAAAGTTCCATATAATAAGCTTCATGATAAAGGCTATCCAAGTATTGGATGTGCCCCATGTACAAGGGCAGTTAAAGAGGGTGAAGATATTAGAAGTGGAAGATGGTGGTGGGAAAACCCAGAACATAAAGAGTGTGGATTACACTCAAAATAGAAAAAGAGAAAGATAATGATAAGTAATGAGAGATTAACACATCTAAAACAACTTGAAGCTGAATCTATCCATATCATGAGAGAAGTTATTGCAGAGTTTCAAAACCCAGCAATGCTTTATTCAGTAGGTAAAGATTCATCTGTAATGTTACACATTTTACAAAAAGCTTTTTATCCAGCACCTCCACCACTTCCATTAGTTCATGTTGATACTAAATGGAAATTCAAAGAGATGATTGAGTTTAGAGATAGAAGAGCAAAAGAAGTAGGGATGGAACTTATCACTTACTCAAACCCAAAAGGTTTAGAGATGGATATTTCTCCTTTTGAACATGGTTCAGCTGTTCACACAGATATTATGAAAACTGAGGGTCTTAAACAGATGCTAGATATGCAAAAGTTTGATGCAGTTTTTGGAGGGGCAAGAAGAGATGAAGAGAAGTCTCGTGCTAAAGAGAGAATCTATTCATTTAGAGATGAAAATCATAGATGGGATCCCAAAAACCAAAGACCAGAACTTTGGAATATCTATAATGGAAGACATACAAAAGGTGAGTCTATTAGAGTTTTCCCTATATCAAACTGGACAGAGCTTGATGTTTGGCAATATATCTATTTAGAAGGGATTCCTATTCCTGATTTATATTTCTCAAAAGAGCGAGAGGTAGTTGAGTATATGGGTACTAAAATCATGGTTGATGATGAAAGAATGCCAGAGGAGTTACGAAAGACTGCTAAAAAAGAGAAAGTTAGATTTAGAACACTTGGATGTTATCCTCTAACGGGTGCAGTAAATTCTGAAGCAACTACATTGCCTGAGATTATTCAAGAGATGCTGGTATGTACAACAAGTGAGAGACAGGGAAGATTGATAGATAGTGATGGTGACGCATCAATGGAGAAGAAAAAACAAGAGGGGTATTTTTAAGATGGCACACCAATCAGATTTAATTGCACAAAATATTGAGCAATACTTAAAAGAACACGAAAATAAAGAGATACTAAGATTTATAACATGTGGTTCAGTTGATGATGGGAAAAGTACTTTAATTGGAAGATTACTATATGATTCAAAAATGATTTTTGAAGATCAGTTAGCAGCAATTGAGCAAGATAGTAAAAAGAGTGGAACAACTGGAGATAAGATTGACTTAGCACTTTTAGTTGATGGACTAGCTAGTGAGAGAGAACAAGGTATCACTATTGATGTTGCTTATAGATTTTTCAGTACAGAAAAAAGAAAGTTTATCATAGCAGATACTCCAGGACATGAACAATATACAAGAAATATGGCAACGGGGGCTAGTACAGCGGATGTAGCTATTATCTTAATTGATGCAAGACAGGGTGTTTTAACACAAACAAAAAGACACTCTTTTATAGCTTCACTTCTTGGGATTAAAAACCTTATTGTAGCTATTAATAAAATGGATTTAGTTGATTTTAGCCAAGATAGATTTGAAGAGATTAAAAAAGATTATGCACAGATTATTCCTAATCTTCCACACAATGAAGATATTAATTTTGAGTATATTCCAATCTCTGCCTTAGATGGAGATAATATCCTTACAATTTCTCCAAAGTCTTCTTGGTATACAGGTCTTCCTCTTATGCAATTATTAGATACTATTTCAATTCATAAAGATGAAAATGATGACTTTAGATTACCTGTTCAGTATGTTTCAAGACCTCACCTTAATTTTAGAGGATTTTCTGGGACTATTGCAAGTGGGAAGATTTCTGTAGGTGATGAAATCACAGTCTTACCATCTAGAAAAACTTCAGTTGTAAAATCAATAGTTTCAAATGAAATTAAAGATTTAAGACCCATAGGAAAAGATGAAACAGTTGAGACGATGGAAACGGCATTTGCTCCAATGGCTACAACTATTACTCTAAAAGATGAAATTGATATAAGTCGTGGAGATATGATTGTAAAATCAAACTCTATCCCACAAGTATCAAATAAGCTTAGTGTTATGGTTGTTTGGATGGATGAAAAACAACTTGAACTCAATAGTAATTATATTATTAAAAGAGCGACTTCTGTTATAAATGGTACTTTTAAATCAATAGAGTATAAAAAAGATATCAATAGTTTTAAAGAGATGTCAGCAGATAGTTTAGAGTTAAATGATATTGCCAAGTGTACTCTGTCAATAGACAGACAAATAGCAGTTGACCCGTATAATGAGAACAGACATACAGGAAGTTTTATTATCATTGATAGATATACAAACACTACAGTAGGTGCTGGTATGATTGTATCTTCAGTTATGGGTGAAGGTGTAGATAAAGAAGAGAAGAGAAGAGATTATACAAAAGCAGAAATTGAGCTTAATGCGTATATTAGAAGTAACTTTCCAGAATGGGAATGTAAAGAGATTATAGGATAAAAAATGGCAAGAGAAACAGCAGCTCAACAAAATGAGAGATTAAAAAAAGAAAAAAATGGACTTGATGTTCTAAAAGACATATACTTATATGCTGTTCTAGGGGAAGAGATAAGTCCTGAAGATATAATTAGATTTAAATGGTATGGTTTATATACTCAAAATAGAAATCTTCAAGATGAGGATGATAATACATTATATTTTATGTTGAGAGTAAAACTTGAGCATGGCTCTATGAACCTAGAACAGATGAGAGAAGTCTCAAAAATCTCCCATGAATATGCAAGGGGAACTGCTGATTTTACAACAAGACAAGATATTCAGTTTCATTATATTAGAGTTATAGATTTACCTGAGATTTTTAGAAGATTAAATGAAGTTGGACTATCAACTGTTTTTGCAGCAGGTGATGTTCCAAGAAATGTTGCTACTTGTCCAGTTTCAGGAATAGAACATGATGAAATTTATGATGTAAGACCAATTGTTGACAAAGTAAATAATTATCTAAGAGGAAACAAAAACCTTTCAAACTTACCAAGAAAATACAAAATTGGTATTAGTGGATGTCATAAACACTGTATGGGACATGAGATACAAGATTTATCTTTTAGTGCTGTAGTTTGTGATTGTACTGATAAAGTACTATTTGATGTAAGTGTAGGTGGAGGATTGGCTTCAAATAAACAAATTGCACAACATATTGGATTTGTAACTCCTTCTCAGATTTTACCAATAACTAAAGCCGTTAGTACAATTTATAGAGACCATGGACTTAGAGAAAATAGAAGAAAAGCAAGACTTGGACACCTAATTAATGAATGGGGAATTGAAAAATTCAAAGAAGAAGTAATCAAAAGATCAAAAGTAACTTTTAAAGAAGAGAAAGAAGTTCCTTATACTCCTTATGCAAAAAGACAACATTTTGGAATCCAAGACTCAAAAGAGAAAGAAAAATCATATATTGGATGTGCCATAAATGGTGGACACATAGGAGCACAAGGTTTAGAAGACTTAGCAAATATTTTAGAAAAACATGGGGCAACTACTATAAAAACTACGCCAACTCAAAACTTTGTAGTAAAAGATGTACCAAGTAAAAATGCACAAGCCTTGGCAGATGAGTTAATAACTATTGGAGTTGATTATAAGCCAAGTCCATTTAAAGCTAGAACACTTTCATGTACTGGATTAAACTTTTGTAAGTTTGCCATATCTGAGACTAAAAATAGAGCCATAAAACTTGCAGAACATCTAGAAAAAAAATTCCCAAACTTTGATGAGACAGTATCTATTTCAGTTAATGGTTGTCCAAACTCTTGTGCCCATCCACATGTAGTTGATATTGGATTACTTGGATTAAAAGTAAAAAATAAAGAGGGTGTTACAGTTCCTGGATTTGAACTTATTATTGGTGGAAATTTAGAAGGGGCTAAATCATCTTTTGGAGAAAAAACAAAAATCAAGTTTTTACCTGAAGAGGCTGAAGGTATTGTAGAAAAAGTCATTCAAAGCTATATAAATAGTGGAGAAAAAAACTTAAATAACTATTTAAAAGAGAGAATAAATGACGAAGAATTTATTTCGTCCCTTCACTAATCAACATACAGAAAAACTTTCATACTTAAAGTATGGAACAATAGGTAAGCACAAAAGTGCTTACTTTGATTATACTGCTTCAGGATTGGCATTTAGGGCTGTTGAAAATCGTATTTATGATATGCTAACAACCTATGCAAATACCCACTCAAAAGAATCAGGTATGGCAAACCAAACCCATAATTACTATGAAGAAGCACTTGATAATTTAAAAGTATCTCTAGAATTAAATGATGATTTTGAAGTTATACCTAGTGGCTGTGGCTCAACTGCTGCTATTAAAAGATTTCAAGAGTTATTGGGACTTTATATTCCTCCTGCAACTAAAAGAAGGTTGAATATAAATATTGATAAATCTAAACTTCCCCTTGTAATAGTTGGACCTTATGAACACCACTCAAATGAGATAAGCTATAGAGAAGCTATGTGTGAGACTGCAAGAATCGGACTTACAAGTGAAGGTTTAGTTGACATAGAAGAGCTTGAAAAAGTACTAAAAGACAATCAAGACAGAGAACTTATTGGTTCTTTTTGTATTGCTTCAAATGTTACAGGAATAGTGACTTGTTATAAAGAGATTTCTAATATACTTAGACGTTATAATGCTATAGTTTGCCTTGATGCTGCAGCTTCTTCATCATACATGAATATTGATTGTAACTATTTTGATGTTATGTATCTCTCTCCTCACAAGCTTTTAGGTGGTCCTGGATCTTGTGGTTTACTTGTTATAAAAAAAGATTTGATAGACCCATCTTTATCACCTACTTTTGCAGGTGGAGGAACGGTTAGTTATGTAAGTAGAACAACTGTAGAGTACGAAGATAATTTAAGAGCAAGGGAAACAGCTGGAACTCCTGGAATAATTCAAGTTATAAAAGCAAGTCTTGCTTACCAATTAAGAAATGAGATAGGTTTTGATTTTATTTTAAAAAGAAAAGATGAGTTACTATCATATTTTTTAATACAATTAGAAAAAGTGCCAAACATAATCATCTATGGAAATCAAAAATCATACAATATAGGTATTGTTTCATTTAATATAAAAGATTTAGATCCTTATATGATTTGTGAAAACATCTCAACAAATAGTGGAATCCAAACAAGAGCAGGATGCTCATGTGCAGGACCTTATGGGCACGATTTATTAGATTTTGATGATAAAGATGAACTTGATAAAAAACCAGGCTGGATAAGAGTATCTATTCACTACACTCAAACAAAAGAAGAGATTGATAATCTAATAGAAGCTATCAATAGTTCAATAAAAACTATAATAAAGAATTAACACCTAATTAAAAAAGTTTCTATATAATCCTATCATGAGATTTATAATATTTGCCACAATTTTTATAGTCGTGATGGGATTGCTTAGCCTTTTTATTTCAAAAAGATTTATCAATAAATTAGCTATTTGCCAAAAATCAAAAAAGTTTTTAAATCTTTTTTTACTAATTAACCTATTTGGTGTAATTTTATATATGACATCAAGGTATTTAATTTCTGTACCCAATGAAATATACTTTTTGCTCTCACTTCCAATAGGAGTTATATTTTTACTTTTTTGTACAACAGTTATTTATGAGGTAATTTCACATCTTCCAAAGATACGAAAAGATGAAAAAAGAAGAGCTTTTATTAAAAAATCTATTGACCTAGGCTCTTTAGCTTTTGCAAGTTCTATTACCACAAAAGCCATATATAATGCAAAAGAATCTTATGTGGAAAATATAAATGTAAAGATTTCCAACTTAAAAAAACCATACAGTATAGTACAACTAAGTGATGTACATATTGGTGGTTTGATTGACCATGATTTTATTAAAAATATTGTGCAAAAAGTAAATCAACTAAATGCAGATGTTGTTGTAATAACAGGTGATTTAATAGATACAAATATTGCTTATATAAAAGATGCAGTTGATGAACTTAAAAATTTAAAATCAAAATATGGCACATATTTTATAGTTGGCAATCATGAATATTTCCATAAGATAGAAGATATACTTGCCTATATAAAATCAATCAATATCAAAGTTCTAGAAAATGAAAACGTCTATATAGGAGAGAAAAACAGTGGCTTTAATTTAGCTGGAGTTTATGATGTATTTGGATACAAAGCTAAAAAATTTGAGCCAGATATACATAAAGCTTTAGAAAATATAGAAAATTCACCGACCGTTCTTTTAGCCCACCAACCAAAATATATAAAAGAGATAGATACTCAAAATATCGACCTAGTTTTAAGTGGACATACCCATGGAGGGCAAATTGTTCCTTTTAATTTGCTAGTAAGACTTGCTCAACCATATATAAAAGGACTACACCAACACAACAAAAAGACTCAAATATATGTAAACAAAGGGACAGGATTTTGGGGACCACCTATGAGATTAGGTGCAAGTGCAGAGATAAGTTATTTAAAACTAATTACTGCCTAATAGCAAAAAAAAAGGGGTAGAAATCCATCTTTCTACCCCTTTTTACTCAAAAAAATTGTGCTGTAATTTTAAATATCATTTATATCAAAAACCTTGCACCTCCATATTTCAATTATATCTTTTAATATTTGTTATCAAATTCTTACTGAGCAATATACAAAAATGTTGTTGCCATTGCAATCATATAGATTGTCAATGTTATCAAATAATCTTTTCTATTCTTTTTTACTGCTACTTTTATTCTATGCATTTTTTCTCCTTCACAAAGAAGGATGTTTCCTTCTTACTTAATCTCTATTATCTTTTTATGTTTTTCTTCACTGAGTTTTGGAACAACTACTTCTAAAACTCCATTTTCACCACTTGCTTCAATGTTTTCTAAATCAGCATTTTCAGGAAGATTAAAACTTCTAGAGAACTTACCAAATGATGTTTCTATTTTATAATAATCATCTTCTTTAATCTCTTCTTTTGTTTTTCTTTCCCCTGAGATAGTAAGAATATCTTTGTGTATATCAACTTTTATATCTTTTTTATTTACTCCTGGTAAATCTACATCTATATGATAAGCAAACTCACCTTCTCTTGTATTAACTACAGGAACAAACCCACTTACGCCCTCATTTGAAGGATACTCATATAAACTTTTTTCTAAGTTTCTGAATTGTTTAAAAGGGTCAAATCTAGTAACTAACATATCAAACTCCTTAAAAATAATATTTCTTGATAAGCTTTATATCAAGTTAACGAAATAATAACATATTTTTTAGCACTTGTCAATATATAGTGCTAATATTTCTAGCAATTATTGTCTTAAAGTGCTAAATATACATTCTACTATGCAATTACTATATAACTTGCAAATATTGTAATAGTATATATTGTGATTAAGATAATGTAATCTTTCTCTTTTGTATTAATATTATTCATTTTTTCTCCTTTTTATAGGAGATAAATCTCCTATTTATTTTTTAAATTTATTAGTCTTTTTGAATCTCATATGGGATTTCAAATTCTTCCTTTTTTTAATTTGCTTTTTTTAAACATAAAAAAAGGGAAGAGCTAAAAAGCTCTTCCCTTCGGTAAAATCTATTTATTGATTTTATTCGAATTTTATCTTTTTAGCTGTTCTTTTTCTTACTGTTGGATCAAGTTCTCTTTTTCTAACTCTTACAGATTTAGGAGTAACTTCAACTAACTCATCTTCTTCAATCCACTCTAGTGCATTTTCTAAAGACATTTGTCTTGGTGGGACTAACTTAATAGCTTCATCTGCACCTGAAGACCTAACGTTTGATTGCTGTTTCCCTTTTGTAGGGTTAACATCTAAATCATTTCCTTTAGCATGCTCACCAATAACCATACCGTTGTATACTTTATCTTGAGGTTTGATAAACATAATTCCTCTATCTTGTAGGTTAAAAATCGAATAACCTAATGCTTCCCCATTTTCCATAGAAGTTAATGCACCATATTTTCTAGACTCAACAACTCCAGAATGTGCTCTAAAATCTAAGAACGAGTGATTCATAACACCCTCACCTTTTGTTTCTGTTAAGAACTCTGTTCTAATACCAATCAATCCTCTTGCTGGGATTTCAAACTCTAGTCTTGTAGAACCAGAACCCATTGGTACCATATTTGTCATATTTGCTTTTCTTTTTCCAAGTTTTTCAATAATAGCACCTGTATACTCATCTGGAGTATCAATAACTAAATGCTCAAATGGTTCCATTTTAACACCATCTTCCTCTTTAGTAATAACTTCAGGTCTTCCAATACAGAACTCAAAACCTTCTCTTCTCATATTTTCTGCTAAGATACAAATTTGAAGCTCACCTCTTCCGTTAACTTTAAATTTACCCTCACCAATTTGCTCATAATTCATAGCAATATTAGTATTCATCTCTGCATTTAATCTCTCATCAATTTTATTTGAAGTTACATACTTACCTTCAGTCCCTGCTAATGGAGAATCATTTACTGCAAATGTTACAGATAATGTTGGCTCTTCAATATGCATAGGATCAAGAGGCATTGGATTTTCAGGGTCACAAAGTGAATCACCCACATCAATAGTTTCAAAACCTGCAACAGCAACAATGTCACCAGTTCCAGCTGTTTTGATATCAAATCTATCAACACCCTTAAATCCAATAAGTTTAGAAACTCTACCTTTTACTTTTTCACCATCAGCTTTAACTAATACTACAGTTTCACCCATAGAAATTGTTCCGTTGAAGATTCTAGCAATTCCTATTTTTCCAATAAAATTATCATAATCAAGAGTAAATACTTGAAGTTGTAAACCGTTTTCATCATCACCTTTTGGTTTTGGAACCTCAGTTAATATTGTTTGAAATAGTGGAGTTAAGTTTTCGTTTGCATCTTCTAAAGCAAGTTTTGCATAACCATCTCTTGCTGCTGCATAAACTACTGGGAACTCTAGTTGTTCTTCAGTTGCACCCATTTGGTCAAATAGGTCAAATACTTCATCAACAACTCTATCTGGATCTCCACCTGGTTTATCAATTTTGTTAATAACAACAATTGGTCTATGCCCTAATTGTAAAGCTTTTTTCACAACAAACTTAGTTTGAGGCATAACACCTTCTTGTGCATCAACAAGTAATAAAACAGAATCAACCATTTTAAGAACCCTCTCAACTTCTCCACCAAAGTCAGCATGGCCCGGAGTGTCAATAATGTTGATTCTTACATCTTCATAATCTATTGCTGTATTTTTAGAAAGAATTGTAATCCCTCTTTCTTTTTCAATAGCATTACTATCCATAACTCTTTCATCAACTTGCGTATGCGCTGCGAAAGTTCCTGATTGCTTTAATAGCTCATCAACTAATGTTGTTTTACCGTGGTCAACGTGTGCGATAACGGCAATATTTCTGATGTCTCTCATGTTTTCTCTTTATGATAATTTTTGTTTAACTCTCATTTTATTAAAAGTTATTTATTAATTTTGCGGATTATATCCAATATTCTCTTAAAACTTAATGTAATCTAAAATTAAATTTAGTTTTATGTTAAATAAAAAAATCTTTTTTCTATAAAATACCTACTTTTTATACTCTATTCTTAGATATACTTATAAAAAAGTCAAAAGTGAGACCCATGGATTTAGATGCTATTTTAAAAGAGATTCAAGAAGAGATTCAAAAATATTTTACAAAGGGTAAACTTCCTAATTATATACCAATGTTAGCCCAAGCAGATGAGAGTGATTTTGCCATGAGTATCATAACACTGGATGGAGAAGAGTATCATATAGGTTGTAGTAATAAAAAGTTTTCCATTCAAAGTATCTCTAAAGTATTTACTTTCACTTTAGCTTTAGAGCACTACAGTAAAGAACTATATAAAAGAGTTGGACATGAACCTTCTGGTGACCCTTTTAACTCACTAGTTCAATTAGAGTATGAGAGTGGAATTCCTAGAAACCCTTTTATAAATGCAGGGGCTATTGTCACAACAGATTGTCTTGCCTCAATTTTTGAAGACAATGCTTTTAATGAAATTTTAGATTTTATGAAAAAAGTTTCTGGAGATCAAAATATTAGTTTTGATAAGAATATCTTCATATCTGAACTAGGTCATGGGTTTCAAAATTTTGCACTTATAAATCTTATGAAAAGTTATCACAACATAAAAAATCCAATAGATGATGTTATTCAAATATATTTTAAACAGTGCTCTATTATGATGACCACAAAACAACTTGCCCATTCAATGTTATTTTTAGCAAATCATGGAAAAGACCCCTTAACAAATGAATCCATTCTAAATGAATCCAAAGCTAAAAGAATAAACTCTTTAATGCTAACTTGTGGACACTATGACGCAAGTGGTGATTTTGCTTATAAAGTAGGACTTCCTGGTAAAAGTGGTGTTGGGGGAGGAATAGTTGCTGTTGTTCCAAAAAAAATGGCAATTAGCGTTTACTCTCCAAAACTAAATGTATATGGAAACTCATTAATAGGAACAAAAGCATTAGAACTATTTACTACTAAAACTGGACTATCTATATTTTAAAATCTGGAATATGAATTTTTATTCATATTCTATTCATAAAGGCGTCATCTAAAAACTATATTATTTCCTAAAATAAAAAAGGAAATATGTGTTAAGTATGTCAATAAAAGCTTTAAAAGCAAATCCACTAAAAACAACTTTAATATATATAAGTCTAATCTTTTCTATTACTTCTATCTTTCTTATTAGCTCTATTTCAAATGGGGTTATCTCTATGTACTCAAATATGCTAAAAAGTGATGGAGATATTATCATCACTCAAGCAAAGATTTCTGATACATTTTTTTCAAATGTGGATATAAAGCTAATAAATAAAATCGAGAAACTAAAAGATACGGGAAAAACTTCAGCCATAATAGTTGGAGCTAGTCCTGTCGAAGAGTTACCTATTGTTGCAGTTTATGGGCTTACAAATAATAGGTTTGATAATTATAAATTGACACAAGGTTCTTATCCAAAAATAAATGAAGTACTTGTAGGAAAATCTATTTATAAATTACTTAGTAATAAAAAAACTCTTCAAATAGCAGATAAAAGCTTCAAAGTTTCAGGAGTATATGAAAGTGAGATAGGCTTTGAAAATGGAGGTGTGGTTTTAAATATCTCGGATGCTAGTTTGATTTTTAATAAAAGTGCTTCAATGATAATGGTAAATAGTAAAATTGATACAAATATCAAAGACCTTATCTCAAAAATACAAACACTAAGTTCAGATATAGAAGCAAAATCAACTCAAAACTTTGTGGATAATTATAATCAATTTAAAATCATAAAAACCTCGTCAAACCTTATAGGTCTTATCTCATTTTGTATGGGACTTCTTGGAATAGTAAGTATTATGAGTATCACTATAAATCAAAGAAAAACAGAGTTTGGTATAAAAAGAGCCATAGGAATTTCTACAAAAAAAATCATCTTACAAATTATGACAGAAAGCACTATCTTGGGATTTCTTAGTTTTATTAGTGCCTTTTTTATCTCTTGGATTTTTTTATATTTTATAAGAACTTCATCACTTTTTCATGGTTATGTAAATGGAGAGATTTCATCTACTTTAGCTTTTTATTTATTTGTTTGTTCACTTTCTATGGCAATTTTAGGCTCAATAATACCAGCACTAAATGCTTCAAAAATTGACCCAATTATTTTAATGCAAGGAGATAAGATATGATTATTGAAGCTTCAAATATATCCCATGATTATGCTTGTGATATTGCATTAAGAGATATCAACTTACAAATAAACAAAGGTGAATTTATCTGTTTAATAGGAGAGAGTGGAAGTGGAAAAACGACTCTACTTTCTATATTGTCTACACTTCTTAAACCAAAAAAGGGAAATCTGAAATTTGAAGATACTAATTATACAGATATTAAAAACATAGATGAATTTAGACAAAAAAATATTGGTTTTATTTTTCAGTTTCACTATCTAATAAACTATTTAACCCTTTTTGAAAATATAAAATTAGCAAATGAGAAAGCTAGTAAAGATGAAATAAATGAACTTTTAGAACTACTTGATATAAAAGACTTAGCAAAAAAATTTCCAAATGAGATATCAGGAGGAGAGAGACAAAGAGTTGCCATAGCAAGAGCTTTAATCAACACTCCAAAAGTATTATTTGCAGATGAACCAACAGGAAACCTAGATTCTAAAAATGCAAAAATAGTATTTGATTTATTTAGAAAGCTCTCAAGTGAAGGCATGACAATAGTTGTTGCAACACACAATAAAGAGTTAGCAAATACAGCTGATAAAATCTATGAGATAAAGGATGGACAACTTGCATAATTTTCATACTTTTGTCAATAAACAATTTAAAATATCACTTATATTTTTATTCTTAGCACTATTCTTTGGGATTTTATACTCTATTAATCTTTTAGGTTATTCTATTGATTCTAAAGTCTTGATGCCTTCTAATATACGTTCACTTCATATAAGCCTTATACTTTATGGATTTGTTCCTTTGATGCTTTCATATTTACCATTTTTGATTATAAATAAAGAGGGAGTAAAAAGTGAGCAAGGGCTACACTTTTTGAACCTTTATACTATTTTTTGGTATATCTTTTTAGTATTTATGATTAGCTCACTTCTTTTTGGGAATACAAGAGGTTTAGCCTTTTATGATTTCCCTTATGAGTTAAATTTTATACTTGCTCTATCTGGACTTTTTTATATAGTTGCCTTATACAAATATATAAAAGCTTATGAAGTTATTCCTTTGTGGATAAAGGTTTGTTTATACATAGTAGTTATAGCACCCTTTGCACTTTTGATTTTGATGAACCCTACTATTGGTCAAGTAGAGAGTACAATTTCAGGACCACATGGCGACAACACTTTAGGTATGAGTTTAGCTTTGATTCCAATATATTACCTCATCATCAAACTTCTAAACGTAGGCTCTTTTAAAGCTAGATGGAATAGCTTATGGATTATTCCTACAATTTTTTATTTTAGTTCTGTTTTATATAGAACTTTTATAGGTCAGCTAAGCTATGAACAAGAGTGGTTTTTACAATGGCTTACATTTTTGTATATTCCTATTTTATATAGATGGTATCAAGATGCACAAATAGAAAACTTTGCTAAAAAAGCCCTTTTAATCTCTATTTTGGCCTTTTTATTTGTAGATGTAGAGGGCAATATTCTGTTTATCCCAGAGTTTAGATGGCTTTTTCATAGAAATGACCTAATAGTTGCTCACGCTCATGTTGCCATGGGTATTGGTGTTTTTTTTATGGTAATTGCTATGTTTGTATCCTATGTGAAAGAGTTAAAAAAAGTATCTTTTTATGTTTTATATTTAGGTGGTCTTTTAGGTATCTTTACCGTTCTTAGCATTTCTGGATTTATTCAAGCAAATGTTATTCATGGAAATATTCAAGCATTTTGGGCATATAGAAGTATATTTGGAGTTGTGACACTATTATCATTATTTAGTTTCATATCTTTTAAACTACAACTTACTAAGCTACAAAAATACAATCTAATGGGAGTATTAGCTGATGGACTGGGAGGAGTATTTTTAATACTTCTTGCTAGTTTTTCATATCCACTTTTAGGTTTTTCATTTACAGGAACTTATGAGTACGTAGTTTTTGCTTTTGTTAGCACAACAGGAATTATTCACTATTTTGCTCTTAGATACAAAGAGCACGAAGAAATACTTACAAAAATCACAGTTATTACAAGAGTGTTAATTAGTTCAATCTTTTTTGCACTTTTTTATAATAAAACTTTAGGAATAGAAGCACTTCTGATTTCACTATTTGATGTTATATATGCCTCTATTTTTTTACTATTTTTTTATGATAAGGAGAAAAAATTATGTCTAAAATAGCACTTACACTTTTTATAGCATTTGAGCTTTGTTATTATTTACTTATAGCACAAACAGGTATTGTGGAGTATTTTGGATCAAATATATTTTTAATAGCATTTTTACCTATTGGTGGAATTATTGGTTCACTATTGAGTTATTATATAAAAATACCAAATCAACAAAAAATAACTATATTTTTATCAATGCAGTTGTTTCTGACATTTTTTTATCCAAGTTTTACAAATCTGGAACTATTTTTATTGGGTATTAGTGTTGGAGCACTAGCTCCACTACTTATAAATGAGTTAAAAAAAGCTAGTATCATAGAACTTGGATTTGCATTATCTATTTCATATGGTGTTGGAACCCTACTTTTCAATTATGATTCTTCAAAAAGAGAATATATTGCTATTGCCTTTACTCTCACTGCTTTGCTTTGTTCTACTCAACTTCCAAAACTAAAAGAGATAAAGAGTAACTTTAACTTTGAGTCTTACTCTTTGTTTATAATGGTTTTATGGATATTTCTAGATTCAGCACTTTTTGAAACTCTATCAAGGGATATAAATGTACCTATTTGGAGAGGTGGATATACTTTTGAGATTGTTGTATTTCATGTTATTGGAGTAATTGCAGCCTTAAAATTCAAAATTCAAAAGTTAGAAAAAGAGCTTTTTATAGTTATACTCTTTGCTCTTTCTTATCTTTTTTATTTTTTACAAGAAGCGCTTCTTTTATCTATTGTTTATCCTTTTGTAATCTCTTATTACAATGTAACAATTTTACAGTCTTTATTAAAAAGAGATTTAAAAAGTTTGGCTTTTTATATGGTATTTATAGGTTGGGTAGCATCTGGGGCTGGCTTATTTGTAGCCTTAGAAAACTTTACACTTTTTGTACCAATTATATTTTTAATTTCACTAATAAAAATTTTAAGTTCACAAGAAGAGAATCAATCAAAGGAGAAAGAATGTTTAAATTAGTTTTAGTTTTATTGTTTGCACTATTTGCAAATGCATCAGAGTTAAAGTTGCTTGATGGTCAGATTCAAGCTCATACAGAGGTTTTTGGGGATAGTACAATTAATCCAGAGACAAAAGATATTATAGCGACAATAAAAAAAGAGGACTCAATAGAGTCAATAAGTGGTATGTTTAGTATCAATTCTTCAACACTTGTAAGTGATAATAAAGATAGAGATACACATATGTATGAGCTACTTAAATCATCCATCACTCCTACTATCTCTTTTACTATTACTTCCATTGTAAAGGTTGAAGATAAATATAAAATAACTGGAGATTTAACAATAAATAATGTTACTAAAAAGATAAGTTCCTTATCAACTATTGGTGAAACAGATGGTCTAGCTATGAATGGTGATTTTTCATTTCTACTTACTGATTTTGGACTAGAACCTCCCACAATGTTTTTTCTAACTGTTAGAGACCAAATCGATATAAAATATACTTTTCATTTTGTAAAAGGAATTTAGATGTTAAAAAAACTTTTACTTTTACCTCTATTATCACTATTTCTATATGCAAATAGTTTTGAACTCAACCAAGATATAGGTAGTTTTTCTCTTCCAAATCAGTTTGATGAGAAACAAACAATTGATAACTCAATAGAGATGATTATCGTATCTTTTGAAAAAGGCACAGGAAAAGATATAAATCAATTCTTATCTACAAAAGATAAAGACTTTTTAAAGAATCACCATGCAGCGTTTATTGCAAATATTTCAGGAATGCCATCAATTATCACAAAAATGTTTGCCCTTCCTAAAATGAGAGATTATAAACATAGTATTTTATTGATATATGAGGAAGATGACAAAAGGTTTATAAGTAAAGAGGAGAAATCAACTCTTTATAGACTTGAAAATGGCGTTATTAAGTCTATTTCTTATATTACAAAAAAAGATTTAGAAAAGATTTTTTAATGAACTTGCCAGCACTAAATGAAGTTGAAGTAGCTGTAAAATCTGCTGATTTAAACCATCTAAAGATACTTCATCTTAGTGATATTCATATCAATAAAAAAACTTCTAGAAATAGTATCCAAGAATTAGTATACCTATGTAATAATTGTGAAGCAAACTTTGTTGTTATAACTGGGGATATTATAGATTGTCATACAAAATATATTGCTGCTAAGTTAAAGATTTTAAATACAATAGAAAAAAAAGTTTTTTATATAAGTGGAAATCATGATTTGTTTTATGGATTTGACGAGTTAAAAGCTTTATTAAAAGATTTTATTCTTTTAGATAACCAAACTTATATTTTGGAATACAAAAATTCAAAAATAGCCCTTGCGGGACTAAGTGATAGATTCTCAAAAATTTTTAAAATCAAAAGAGAAGAAAACAAAGTTATAAACTTTTTAAGTGACTATGAAAACTCTATTTTTCTAGCTCACCAACCAAAAGATTATAAGTTTGCTTTAAAAGCCAATGCCAAACTCTTTTTGTGTGGACATACCCATGGCGGTCAGATTTTTCCTTTCCATTATTTTGTAAGAATCTTTCAACCTTTTCTAGCGGGAGTTTTTTATATGAAAGATACAGTTATTTATGTGAACAAAGGTTTGGGATATTGGGGTATAAATTTTAGATATAAAGCAAATAGTGAAATTACTTTATTAAAATTAACATCAAAAAGTGTAGAATAATCAAATGAAAATTTTATTAATCGAAGATGATGTAAAAATCGTAAACTTTTTAAAAAAAGGCTTAGAAGAAGAGTCTTATAGTATTGATTATTCACACAATGGTGAAGAAGGATTTTATTTAGCAAGTGTCAATAGCTATGATTTGATTTTGCTTGATATTATGCTTCCACTACTTGATGGAATAGAAGTGTGCAAAAAAATAAGAGCTTCAAATATAAACACTCCAATTATAATGTTAACAGCCAAAGATAGTATTGAAGATACCATAAAAGGCTTGGATATTGGGGCAAATGATTATTTGGCAAAGCCATTCTCTTTTTCTGAATTATTAGCAAGAATTAGAGTACAACTAAGAGCCAAAGATTCAGCTCAAACCACTCTTAAAATAGCAGATTTAGAGCTTGACCTTCTTTCTAAAACAGCAAAAAGAGCAGGTGAAGATATAACTTTAACAGCAAAAGAATTTTCACTATTAGAGTATCTAATCAAAAATCAAAATAAAGTTTTATCAGAGACTGTATTGAGTGAGATGCTTAATAATATGGATGAATCAAATATTAGCAATATTGTTAATGTGTATATTTATAGACTAAGAAATAAAATAGACAAACCTTATGAGAAAAAACTTATAAAAACAGTAAGAGGATTGGGGTTTAAAATAAATGCTGAATAATCTATCAATCAAAAGAAAACTACTTATTTACAATGTTTTAATTCAAGCTTTTATTTTGATTATTTTATCGTTCTCAATTTATAAAACTCTTCATTTATCGACACTTGATAAGATAGAAACCTCTTTGAAAGTTATTGTTTTAGATATTGTTGATGATATACTTGACCATAAAAGTGATCTTCTAACTATGAGTTTTGATGAAGAAAACGAATATAAATTTAAGCCCCTATATATAAGGTTAGTGGAAGAAAAAGATTCCAAGATTGTAAATGCTTCTTATTTCCCAACTTCTATTCCGCTTAGCTTTGATGATATTCAAAAAAATGTTATTCATTTTAAGAAATATGAGAATTTTATAGTTGGCCAAATAAAGTTTTTAATCGAAAAAAAGAGCTATATTTTGCAAGTGGCAACAGACTATAAAGTACTAAATCACACGATGGAAGACCTTTTTTATATCTTGATTTTTATAGTTCCAATTATTTTAATTTTTTCTATTATTGGTGGGAATTTTCTAATTTATAAGTCATTTGCACCTGTGGAAAAGACTCTTCAAGATTTAAAAAATATAAATGCCACAAACCTATCAAAAAGATTAGAGGTTTTAAATAAAAATGATGAAATATCTCAACTATCACAAGAGATTAATAACCTACTTGAAAGACTTGAAGTCTCTTTTGAAAAAATTAATCAGTTCTCAAGTGATGCTTCCCATGAACTTAAAACTCCACTTACTATTATAAGAGGTGAAATAGAAATTGCCCTAAGAAAAGATAGAAACAGCAAAGAGTATAAAGAGACTTTAAAAGTTTGTATGGATGAAGTTTTGATGATTCAACAAACAATTGATGACCTACTTTTTTTAGCTAAAAATGAAAACAGTATGCAAAATATAAAGGAAGATGCCTATATAGATGAGATAACCTTTGATGCAATAAAAGAGCTCAAAGCATATGCAAAACTAAGAAATATAAAAATAGAATCGCAAATAAAAGATATCTTTCAAATCAAAGGACATAGCAAGTTATTGAAAATTGCTATTAAAAATATCCTCAAAAATGCTATCTCATTTAGTCATGAAAACTCAAGTGTTCTTGTAAAAAACTATCTAGAAAATAATCATTTTATAATTAGTATTGAAGATAAGGGAATAGGAATAGCACAAGAAGAACAAAATAAAATATTTGAAAAATTTTATAGAACAGATAAGAGTAGAAATAAAGAGTCGGGTGGAACAGGACTTGGAATGGCAATTGTAGAAAAAATAATAAGCTCTCACAAGGGAAAAATTAAATTAAAAAGCAGTGAGAATGTGGGAACAACAGTAAAACTAGTTTTTACAAAAGATTTATAGTAAATTTTGTGATTTAAATCTTTTTAGCTACAATTCCACTAAAAGATACTCTTATTGGGGAATTTTTCCTCAAAACCTAAGAAAAACAATCAAATTTTAGTTTCTTATTATAAAAACAGTGGAGAAAGAATGGTAAAAAAATATTTTAAAAGAGATGAGTGGTTTAGTAATATACGAGGTGATACTCTCTCTGGACTTGTAGTTGCACTTGCACTTATTCCAGAAGCAATAGCCTTTTCAATTATTGCAGGAGTTGACCCTAAAGTTGGACTTTATGCTTCATTTTGTATAGCTGTTGTAATTGCCTTTGTTGGAGGACGACCAGGAATGATAAGTGCTGCAACAGGGGCTATGGCACTTGTAATGGTAACCTTAGTAAAAGATTATGGTTTGCAATATTTACTTGCAGCAACTCTTTTAACTGGTGTTTTTCAAATATTTGCAGGATACTTAAAACTGGGAAGATTTATGAGCTTTGTGCCCAGAGCCGTTGTAGTAGGATTTGTAAATGCCTTAGCAATTTTGATTTTTATGGCTCAGCTTCCAGAGCTTACAAATGTAACTTGGCATGTTTATGCTCTTACAGCTTTTGGACTAGCTATTATATATCTTTTTCCATATATCCCAAAAATAGGTACGATTATACCTTCCCCACTTGTTACAATTATAACCTTAACTTTAATTGTATTATTCATGGGCATTGATATAAGAACTGTTGGTGATATGGGAGATCTTCCTGACACTTTACCAATATTCTTATTCCCTGAGATTCCTTTAAATCTTGATACTTTATTTATCATTCTTCCTTACTCGGTTTCACTAGCAGTTGTAGGTCTTTTAGAATCACTAATGACTTCAACAATTGTGGATGACTTAACAGATACAAAAAGTGATAAAAATAGAGAGTGTTCAGGACAAGGTATTGCCAATATTACATCTGGATTTTTAGGTGGGATGGCTGGATGTGCGATGATTGGACAATCAGTTATAAATATAAAATCTGGTGGACGAACAAGATTATCAACTCTACTTGCTGGTCTTTTTTTACTTATAATGGTTGTATTTTTAAGTGATATTATCTCTGTTATTCCAATGGCTGCACTTGTTGCAGTTATGATTATGGTATCAATTGGAACCTTTGACTGGGGTTCTATTAAAAACTTAAAAACTCTACCATTATCAACAAATATAGTAATGCTTACAACCGTTTGTGTTACAGTATACACCCATAACTTAGCCCATGGCGTTTTTTCAGGAGTACTGTTAGCATCACTATTTTTTGCCAATAAAATCTCTCACTTTATGTATAGTGAAACTTTTTACAATGAAGACAATAGCGCTAAAACTTACAAATTTGTAGGTCAAGTATTTTTTAATAGTGCAGATAAATTTTATGAAACATTTGACTTTAAAGAGGTTTTAGATAAAGTTACTATTGACCTAACACGTGCACACTTTTGGGATATATCAGCAGTTTATGCCCTTGATAAAGCTGTTATTAAATTAAGACGTGAGGGTGCAGAAGTTGAAGTAATCGGTCAAAATGAAGCTAGTAAAACTATCATTGATAGATTTGGTATTCATGATGACCCTGAAGAGATTGATAAAGTAATGGGAGGACACTAAAGTGAGTTCAAAAAAAGTTTTAGTTTGTATTGATGATTCTTCATATTGTAAGGCTGCCTGTGATTATGGAGTTTATATCTCTAAGCTTCTTAATTTACCTCTTGTATTATTAAATGTTGTAGACCACACACACATCTCTAAAAAAGTTAACTTATCAGGTAACATAGGATTTGGTTCAAAAGAGAATCTTCTTGAAGAGCTTACAAAAGAAGAACAAGCAGAAAGCAAAGAGCTAAAAACTATAGGTAAAAATCTTTTAAAAACTTTTAGTGCTTATGTAAAAGAGAAAGGTGTTGAAAACTTTTTTTCTCTACAAAGACATGGTAATTTTGAAGAAAATCTTGAAGATTTAGAAAAAGAGACTAACATTGCAATTATTGGTTTTGATAAAACTAGTTCAAATTATAAAAATATTGAAGATATTATCAGAGCTTTAAATATTCCAATCCTTCTAGCAAATGATGAGTTTGCTCCTATAAACTCTATATTGATGGCATATGATGGTTCTGATTATGCAAATAAAGCTATTAATATAGCAACAAAAGATCCTATTTTTCCAAATGTCTCAAGACATATTGTAAATGTAAACAAAGATAAAACATCTTCAGAAAAGCTTTTAAATGAAGCCAAAAACTTATTTGCAAAAGCAGATTTTGGAGTAAAAACTGCATCGCTTGATGGTGATAAAATTGATGAAATTTTAAAATACCAAGAAGATAATGACATAGATATTATTGCAATGGGTGCATATAGCCACAATAGATTAAAAAGTGTTGTTTTTGGAAGTATTACTTCTAAAATGCTTGAAAAATCAAAAAAACCTCTACTTCTTTTTAGATAGTTTTCTAAAAAGAGGTTAACATACTAACTCAAATATAACTTATTTCTAAACTGTAAAGAAAGTGTCAAGAAAACATATCCTAATACTTTAATCTTTTTATTTATACTTACAATATATAAAATAAAAAGGCTTAAGATGAAACTACTAATTCTTTTGGGACTAATCCTAAATCTCACTTATGCTTCTGTTGTTGATGGTTACTTAGACAATCTAAAACAAGAAGTTCAAAAAACAGATCCTAACTTTAAAGAATTTGACATAAAAAGAGGTGAAGAGATTTTCACTTCAAAACATATGGGTAAAAGAGGTAAAGAGATATCATGTACTTCATGTCATGGTATTGACTTGACAAAATCAACTAAAAACTTTTTCACAGGAAAAATAATAGAACCTCTATCTCCTAAAGCAAATCCAAAAAGATTTACAAAAGTTAAAAATATAAAAAAATGGTTAAGAAGAAACTTCAATGATGTTTATAATCGTGAGGGAACAGCACTAGAAAAAGGTGATGTTATAACTTATATCTTATCAAAGGATAAATAATGAAAACAGTAATATTTTTGACAATAATTAGCTCTTGTATATTTGCAGATAGTTATTTTTTTGGTGGTAAAGCAGGTGTAAAACCAGTAGATACTCAACTTTATAAAACAGAGTGTGGAGCTTGCCACTTCGCATATCAAGCAGGACTTTTACCCTCAAACTCTTGGAATAAGATGATGAATAATTTAGAAAATCACTTTAACACTGATGCAACTCTTGCAAAAGAAGATTTTGAAGCTATAAAAGATTATCTTAATAAAAACAGTGCTGAAAAAGCGATGCAATATAAAAGAAGCAACAGAATTGTAAGTAGTATAAGAAACAACGATATTCCTGAATCTATTTCCAAAACACCTTATATGATTAGAAAGCATGATGAGTTAAGACCTTCTATGATAAAACAAGATGATGTAAAAGGGCTGTTTAACTGCGTAGCTTGTCACACAACAGCAAATAAAGGAATCTATAGTGAAAGAGACATAAGAATTCCTAACTTTGGAAGATGGGAAGATTAGAGGTGAATATGAAAAGAATATATATTTGGTCATTGCCAACAAGAGTATTTCATATTTTATTTGCTCTATTTATTTTATTGGTGTTTATTTCAAGTGAAGAAGATAGATGGTTAGCATATCATGCCATTATTGGCTATGCAATTTTAATTCTTCTTATGTTTAGATTTTCATGGGGAGTTTTTGGGCCTAAGTATTCAAAGTTTAAAGAGTTTCCAATGGGCAAAAAAAATGTAAAAGAGTTTTTAAATAATATCTTTGAAGATAAACAAAAATATATAGGACATAATCCCTTGGCCTCTTATGTAATGATAAGTATACTAATAGTCTGTTTCTTTGCAATAATAACTGGAGTATTAGCATATGGTATACAAGAAGGTAAAGGAATATTTGCTTATTTAAATAGCTCACTTTTTAAAGAAATGGAGATATTTGAAGAAATTCATGAGTTTTTATCAACACTATTTCTTGTACTTTTAGCTGCCCATATAGGTGGAGTTATAAGTGATAGAATACTTCATAAAAAACATGAAACATTAAATTCAATCGTTACAGGCTACAAAATGAGTGAAAAAGAAGAAGCAATAAGATTAAATATATTTCAAAAATTTATAGCCTTTATATTTTTAGCCTTATTAGTCTCTTTTTTCATATTTAATATTATGAAACCAGATAATGTTTTGATAGCCTCAAGCTATAAAGCAATAGATTATGAAAAACAAAATGAACTTTTTGTTTCTGAGTGTGCATCGTGCCACACTCTGTATCCCTCCAAATTTATTGCCTGAAAAATCTTGGAGAGTTTTAATGGATAACTTGGAAAATCATTTTGGAGATGATGCAAGCTTAGATGAAAAAGATGAAAAAACTATCTTAGATTTTTTAGTTAAATATAGTGCTGAAAAGTCTACCAAAGAAGCTAGTTTCAAAATTTTAAAATCTTTAGAAAATAAAGATATAATAGCCATAACCCAAACATCTTTTTGGAAAAATGAGCACAAAGATATTCCAAAAGATGTTTTTTTACATAATGAAGTAAAAAGTAAAGCCAACTGTAAAGCCTGTCATAGTGACGTGGAGAAAGGATTAATTGAAGATGATAAAATTAAAAATATTAGCTCTTTTATGTAGTATTATATTTACTTCAAACCTTTTTGCTGATGACCATAATGAGTACCACGAAAAATTTGAAGACTACAAAGAGTCTCATAAGCACCATTTATATAAAAACCTAGATTACCTAAATCTTGATAAACAGCAGTTGTCTGATTTAAAAAAGGTTTTAATAAAATATAAAAAAGAGTATAAAAAGTTTTATAAATTTAAAACCAAAAAAGAAAAAAAGTTATCTAGTTTTATAAAAAAAGAAGATTTTGATGAAGTATCATATAAAGAAATATTGAGTGAGATTAATACAAAAGCCCAAAATATAGAACTAGCAAATTTAAAAAAAATCCATGCAATACTAAATAAAAAACAAAGAAAAAAATTCTCTTATTTTTTACAGGAGTGGAGAGTTGAATAAAAAAGTTCTACTTATAGAAGATGACCTTCAAATGCAAAATCTAATAAGTGATTATCTAAAAGATTATCATTTTGATTGCACCTCTTTTGCAAATCCTAAAGAGGCACTTGAAGAGTTTTCTAAAAATCAAGATTTCTCTATTGCTATTTTAGATTTGATGCTACCTTTTATGGATGGCTTTGATTTGTTCAAAAAACTAAAGTCAATAAAAGATATCCCTATTATAATCTCATCAGCCCGTGGTGATATTGGAAATAAAATACACGGTTTTGAACTTGGAGTTGATGATTATTTAGCAAAACCATATGAGCCAAGAGAACTAGTCTTAAGAATCGAATATATTTTAAAAAAATATAAAAATAATAAAATCACAATAGGTGATTTTGAAATAGATAAAGATAATAAGGAAGTAAGAGTTGATGATTTTCCAGTAGAGTTCACAAAAATAGAGTTTGAGATTTTTATATTTTTGATTGAAAATTTAAATAAAATCTCTTCAAGAGAGCAAATCCTTCACGCAACTTCATTGGATATAAATACAAAAAATAGAACAATAGATATGCATATCTCAAATATAAGATATAAGATTGGTGATGACTCTAAAAACCCCAAATACATAAAATCTGTTTGGGGTATTGGCTATAAGTTTGTGAGTTAAGATGAGTATAGTAAAAAAAATCTCTATTTTGTTTTTTATTAGTTTTATACTTATGAGTATTATTGGTTTTTGGATTGATAGTATTAATTCCCAAAGAATAGAGACTCTAATAAAAGATAAATATCTCAAAATATCAAATGAACTTTTTGAAAACATAGATAATACAAACTTAGTAAATAAAATTATTGCACAATACAAGTTGAGACCACTAGAAAAACTTAAAGACAAAAAAAAAGATATCTTATACTACAAATCACATACTTTTGGATTTATCTCAATCTTTCAAGAAGATTTTGAAGATGAATTTATACTTCATATAAAATATTTAGATGATGAATATATTTTAAAAACCCAAGATGAAGAGAATTTAAATGAAAAGTTTAGATTAAATTTATTGATTTTTCTTGATATCTGTGTTTTAGCACTTATATTTATATATATATTAAAACTTCTTTCACCCCTTAAAAAAATCACAAAAGAGATAGAGAGTTTCTCCAAAGGGGATTTGGCTACAAGAGTTCATATAGATTCTAACGATGAGATTGGTCTTCTAGCAAAAACATTCAATCAAATGGCAACAAACCTAGAAGAGCTAATAAAAACAAGAGAAGAGCTTCTAAGAGATATAGGACATGAACTTAGAACTCCCATAGCAAAAGGAAAATTTGCCATAGAAAAAATCAATGATTTTTCACAAAAAGAGCTTCTAAAAAAGATTTTTTCTGACTTAGAGATATTAACAAATGAGCTAATAGAACTAGAAAAACTAAACTCCTCAAAACTAGATATTACAAGTTTTAGTGCAGAAACTTTGATACTAGAATCTTTAGGCAAACTGTACATAAATGATGAATCAAAAATAAAACTTGAGATTAAAGATGATTTTAAAATCGAAGCTGACCTTAACTACTTAGCTGTGGCACTAAAGAACTTAATAGATAATGCCCTAAAATACACAAACTCTTTTCCTATAATTATAGAAGCTAAAGATTCTCAAATATCTATAATAAACAGTGGCGAAAAACTTTCAAAAGATTTAGAATATTATTTAAAACCCTTCACCCAAGAATTAGTTCAAAGAGATGGCTTTGGCTTAGGGCTTAGTATTGTTAGAAAAATATTAAAAAGACACTTTTTAGAATTAGAGTATGATTATAAAAATAAGAAGAATATTTTCAAAATCAATTTTTAATTTTTGAACATTTTTATAAATAATTCTATAGTTTCATCAACAATATTGGAATTATTATATTTTTTTAATAAATAACTCTCAATAAATCCATCAGAAAACTTTTTAAATAAAATTGTTATATGATAGTAATCATATTTACATTCAGGAAAAAGAAGCTTAAATTGTCTTTGAAGAAATGAATAAATATCATCTACAATTTTATGATTTATTACATCTAATTTATGAAAAAAGAAAGGGTCATTTATGACTGGATAATTTTTTGTTTCATCTATTTGTATAAATATTTTATATTTTGCATTTAAATATACTTTTAAATTTTCTATAGGTTCTTTTGTTTCATTATTATTCAATTCTTCTAAAAAATTCTTTAACTTTAAAATTAAATATTCTGAATATAAATCTTCTTTTGAGCCAAATATATTATAAATAGTTCCAACCGACAACTCAAGATATTTAGCCAATTGAGAAATTTTTAGATTTTTATATCCATTTTTATCTATATATTCAGCTGTAGCATTTAAATACATCTCTTTTTTTATTGCAATAACTTTTTCATCAATTTTTGATTTCAATTTAATACACTCTTTTTTGTTGATTGTACCAATAATTTAATAAATTATGAATAAATGAATATAGTAAAATATATTGAACTTAATTCATAATTAATACAACTTGCTATAAAATTCTAAAATGAAGACCAAATCATTAAGAAATATTAAAACTGAAGCCTTACTTATATATATAAAAACCATATGTCAAGAATATCTTGAAAAAATTGAGAGCAAGCAATACAAAGTTGACATTGGACATGAAAAGTGTAATAATGAAATTCTTAACATGATGTATTTTTTAGAAACAAATCTAACAAAAAACGTTTTAAATGCAAAAGAACTATCATCTATTATTTATTCTTTTCAAAAAGAGAATCCTAAAAAAGAGATATCATACCAATATAAAGCATTGGTTTTTTATTATAATTCAATAATTAAAGAGCTTGAAAAAAAATTTGTGCCTGGGGATAAATGGATTCCAGAACAAATTGTACTTGCACTACTTAGTGAATGGATTATTGAAGAAGAAAAATCTATAAGAGAATATGACTTTTTAAATAAGATTGATTATCTGAAGTTACTTAGTTACTTTGAACTTGCAAGAAATAATGAACAAAAAGAAGAGTTAAAACAAAGTGTTAAAAATATGTACCAAGTTTCCTCTAGTGTTATAAAAAAGTTGAAAAAAACAAACTTTAAAATTAATGCCACAAGAAAATCAAAAATAAGAAAGAAAAGATGAGAAATAATATATTAGCAGGTCTTACTGTTGGAATAATTGCATTACCCCTATCTATGGCTCTAGCTATTGCCATTGGAGTACCTCCACAGAATGGTTTATACACTGCAATTATTGCTGGTATTTTCGCTAGTATTTTTGGTAGTAGTAAAGTAAATATTTCTGGACCTACCGCTGCTTTTGTTGTTATTCTAATACCTATAGTCCAAGAGTTTGGATTAAAAGGATTATTAATTTGTGGATTACTTTCAGGCTTTATTCTTTTATTAATGGGCTTATTGAAATTAGGTACATTAATTGAACTTATTCCTTACCCTGTAACAGTAGGCTTTACGACAGGAATAGCTGTAGTAATTGCTATTTTTCAAATCAAAAACTTTTTTGGACTAGAGATTGAAAGTTTTTCAGGACATTTCCATCAAAAAATATATCTTTTAATAAATAATTTTAATACATTTCAAATAAATGAATTTATTGTGGGGTTTGCTACCCTTTTTATTTTAATTATATGGGCTAAACTAAAAAGTAAAATTCCAGCACCACTAATAGCACTTTCTTTAAGTACTATTGCAACAGTACTTATTTCTGAAATATACCCAAATATTCAAGTTTCAACAATTGCCTCAACTTTTCAGTATAACATTAATGGGATTGTAGGAAAAGGAATACCATCCATTCCACTTCAATTTTCTCTGCCTTGGGCTGAATATACACTAGATGATTTAAATTTAGATATGTTTTATAAAATTTTGCCACATAGTGTTGCAATTGCTATTTTGGGAGCATTAGAATCACTATTATGTGCTGTAATAACAGATGGAATGACAGGAAATAGAACAAATCCAAATAAAGAATTAATAGGTCAAGGATTAGCAAATATCGTTGTACCATTTTTTGGAGGAATTCCTGCAACTGCTGCAATTGCCAGAAGTGCTGCAAATGTAAAATCAGGTGGAAATTTAAAACTCTCTTCAATCGTACACTCGATATTTATATTTATATCAATTGTTTTTTTTGCTTCTTATTTATCTTATTTACCTATGGCATCACTCTCTGCTTTATTGTTAGTAGTGGCTTGGAATATGTCAGAAGTTAAACACTTTATCAATATAATAAAAGTTGCCCCTAAGTATGATGTATATGTCTTATTAACTTGCTTTATTTTAACTATTTTTCTAGATATGCAAATTGCAGTTGGTGTAGGAATGGCCCTAGCATCAATTTTATTTATTAAAAGAACAATAGAACTATATTCCATAGAACTTATAAATAAAGAACATCCGATTGTTTATGAAAATATTCCAAGTAATGCAATTATTTATAATATAAATGGTCCTATGTTTTTTGGAGCTGCTCAAAATGCTCTTAGGACATTAGTTTCAACAAAAGAAGATGTAAAATATATCATACTTAATATGGACAATGTAACTATAATAGATATGACTGCATTAGTAGCAATCAAATCTATAATTGATAATTTAAATAGGAATAAAAAGATATTATTAATGACAGGGATAAATGAAAGAATTTTAAAAAAATTTACTAAAGTAGGTATCATTTTTGATTCAAAAAGACTAATCTTAAAAGCAAATATTAACTCTGCTTTAAAATCCATACCTATTGACAATAATATTTCTTAAATAAAAAACTTAGTATAATCCAAATCCACAAAATAAAAGACTTTATAAAGAAAGAGTAAAAAATGACAGCTTTAGAAATTGCAGATATCATTGGAATCATCTGTTTTGCAACTAGTGGGTTTTTAATTGCAGTTCATTACAACTTAGATATTTTAGGAATAGTTATCTCTTCATTTTTAACAGCTCTTGGTGGTGGAATGATTAGAGATGTTCTTGCAAATAAAACTCCATATATTTTCACAGATACACTTCCAGTAATACTTGTAATTGCAACGGTTTTTATATCACTAATTTTCAAACTTCATAAAATTCCAGACTTTGAAGGTAAGACTGCTTTTATAATATCTGATGCTATTGGATTGGTCTCTTTTGCAATAACTGGTTCTATTATTGCCCTTGATAATAACTTCAACTTTTTAGGTGTTTTAATTTTAGCATTTCTAACAGCTGTTGGAGGAGGAACGATAAGAGATATTCTTATAAATAGAGTCCCATCCATATTAGTGAGTGAGTTTTATGGAACAGTTGCAATTATTGTTGGGCTATTTATGTATATCTTACACTTATTCCATCAAACAAATATCTTAACAATAACTATACTATTTGCCTGTGGTGTTCTTTTAAGGCTTGTTGCTTACTATAAAAAGTGGTCTCTTCCTAGGTTGTGATTAATTAACCACAACCATATTTTTACCATTTGCTTTTGCTGTATATAGACCTTTATCTGCTCTACTAATTGTACATTCTAAGTCTTTATCTATCTCTGGTTCAAACTCTGATACACCCAAACTTATTGTAAATTTCAACTTATCTTCTTTTACTTCAACATAAAAATCTTCTACATTTTTTCTAATATTTTCTGCAACACTTTGAGCATAACCTAAAGTAGTATTATACAAAAGAATTACAAACTCTTCTCCACCCCATCTTGCAACTATATCACTTTTTCTACAATTATTTTCTAATATTCTAGAAAGAGAAACAATAACTTTATCTCCTATTGAATGTCCATAGTTATCATTTATATGTTTAAAATTATCAACATCTAATATAATAATTGAAATATGGTGATTATTTCTAACAGACAAACTTTGCATAGTCGCAGCTGCTTCACCAAAATATCTTCTATTATAGAGTTGAGTAAGATGATCTTTACTTGAAAGGTCTTTTAACTCTTCATTTAATTTTTTTAACTTTTCACTTGATTCATGAAGTTTTGTATGGTCATATATATATAAACATACAAGTCTTCTTTCTAAATCATATGGTACAAGAGTAATATCTTGTCTCATATATTTAAAAACTTTACCCATAATAATATTTGATTTGATTTTGATTAAATATTCATGTGGTTCTACACTAAAAAAAGAGGCATTTTTAGTTATTAGAACTGATTTTATTTTTCTTACTAATTTTTTTTGTTCAATATAAGGAAATCTTTCACAAATACAGTGATTTACAATTTCATCAGATTTTATACCTGTTTTTACTTCAAGCCACTTATTCCATGCTTTGATATTTAAATTTTCATCTAAAATCATTATTCCATTATCAATAGTATTAAAAATTATATTATTATTTAACAATTCCATTTTAATACTCATCCATAACTTTGTCTAAAGCATCTCTCAAATATGTAATAGAATCATCTTTTAACATTATTACTAATTCACTATTAATATTCTGTTCTTCAAACTCTATTAATGTTGAGATTATAATTATATGATTATATTCTACTTTATAATAATCTTCTAAATCTTGAGCAGAATCGATAATTTCTACATGAGGAGGAGCAAATAAGATATCAGTTTCTATAAGTTCTGCAAGTTTACTTGAAGTTGTTGATGAAATAATATTTGTAATTTCTAAAACTACATCTTTTAATTCATCTTCATCAATTTCTATTTCACTTAGTCCAAATTCTAAGGCTAAATTCTTTAAGGACTTATCATCAACTAAAAAAAGATTCTCACCTGAAAGTTTTCCATCAATTGATTGACTAACTAAATAACATACATGATACTCATCTACTTTATTTTTAACATAATCTTTAAAATTTTCACTTGACAATGTGGCAATTTTTGGAATACTTAACTTCGCAAACTTTTCAATAATATCAGCAATTGCAGCAGTTGCTGAACCATAAGAGATATTCATTAACTCCTGCAAACAATCTTTTTGATCCTCATTTAAGAAGTCATTTTTAGCCATTATAAAACCTTCAGTTTTTGAAGAACCGGTTTCAAGTTCTCTTCATTGACAGGTTTTTTAATAAACCCTAAAGCACCATTTTCTTTTGCTTTTGCCATAGAGCCTTCTTGTATATCTGCACTTGCTACAATAATTTTTGCATCTTTATCTTTTTCACAAATTATTTTAACTGCATCAAAACCACTCATTATTGGCATTGTTAAGTCCATAAATGTAACTTCAGGAGATATTTGTTCATAAATATCCACAGCTTCTTGTCCATTTGAAGCCTCTACTATTTCAATATTTTCGCCAACTAAAGCCTTTAAAGCTTTTATTAACATCTTTCTAGCCATCTTAGAATCATCACAAACTAAATATTTCATTCTTACTCCAAAATTAATCTTGTTTTATTATATGTAAAATATAATTAAATAGCAAACTAAATTGTCAACTTTAAAAATGCTTCTACTACTGCTACTTTTTCAAGCTCTTTTATTTTCTCTTCAAGTGTTTCTACTTTTTCATCTTGAAGTAAAGATATACTTTTTTGCAAAAGATACTCTCCTTCATCATAATTTTCATTAACAAAATGAATTGTACAACCTGATTCTTTCTCTTTTGCTTTTATAACAGCCTCATGAACAAATCTACCATACATCCCATTTCCACCAAATTTAGGAAGTAAAGCAGGATGTGAATTTATAATTTTATTTGGAAATTTTTCTAAAAGATTTTTTTCTATCTTTTTCATATATCCAGATAAAAATATATAATCTATTTTAAACTCTAACATCAAATTTGTGATTTTTTCATCAAGGTTTTCATTTGGATATTTTTTTGTATTTATTACAAAATTTGGAATATCTTTTTTTGATGCTTTTTCTAATACTTTTGCATTTGAATTATTTGATATCACTAATACTACTTGAGCATCTAAGATTTTGTTTTCACAAGCTTCTAAAATAGTATCAAAACCACTTCCATTATGTGAAGATAGTATTCCAATTCGTTTCATTTATTATCCTAGTATTTATAGAAGGGAAATTATAACAGCTTTTGTTTAAATTATAAAATCATATTTTTATTTTAGTCTTTGAGCGTGAGTGAGTGCAATTGCGATTGCATCTGTAATATCAAGAGGCTTTATCTCTTTTTTTATACCCAATAATCTTTTTACCATAAAAGCCACCTGCTCTTTTGTCGCCTTTCCATTTCCAGTAACTGCTCTTTTTACTTGCAAAGGAGTATATTCAGAAAAGTTTCCAAATTTTTGTAAAACTTTTAGGGATATTGCACCTCTAAATTGAGCAAGTTTTATTACACTTTTTGGATTAAAAGCATAAAACATATCTTCAATAGCAACTTCACTTATCTCATGATTTGAAAAAATCAAATCTAAGCCTTCTACCATTTCTACAATTTGTTCTTGTAAAATTTTGCTTTTTATTTTTATCAATCCAGCTTCACAAAGTCTTAAATCTCTATTATCTTTTTCTATGACTGCATAACCACAATTTATAGTTCCTGGGTCTATTCCTAATATCTTTTTTTTCAACTTTTCACATATCCTTAAAAAATCTATTCACTTCTATAAAGTGTAGTATATTGGTAAATCTTTTATTAGTTTTCACTTAAATTATATAGTTTAGCAAAAGTTATTCACTTCTTAATTAACAATATTTTTATTATATCTTAGTTTTTAAAATATTTTAGCTATAATATCTACCAATCAAATAAAAAAGAGTTTATATTTAATGACAAGCAAAGAGATTTTATCAGTTTTAAAAAATGAAACATCAAATTCAGATTATGAAAAATATTTAAAACAACTATCGTATAAAAAAATTTCATCTGATGAAAATATAGCTATTTTTGAAGTCCCAAATAAATATATTGCAAATTGGATAAAAAGTAAATACTCAAAAATAATACAGCACTGTATAGAGACTATCGATGGAACAAAGCCAGCTATTGAGATAAAACTAACAGGTGAAAGAAAAACAAAAAAAGAGATATTAAAAGAAAAAAGTGGAAGAAAAGAGGTTGAAAGCACCATATTAAACCCATCTTATACTTTCGATTCATTTATTGTTGGACCTTCAAATCAGATGGCTTATAATGCTTCACTTGCAGTTTCAAAAAAACCAGGTATTCAATACAACCCACTTTTTATATATGGTGGTACAGGCTTAGGAAAAACACACTTACTTCAAGCTATAGGAAATGATGCTGTAGAACATGGAAGAACTATTATATATGTTACTATTGAACAGTTCATGAATGACTTTACCTTTGCTATTAAAAACAAAAATATGGAACACTTTAGAAGTAAATACAGAAAATGTGATGTTTTACTTATAGATGATATTCAATTTTTAAGTGGAAAAGAACAAACCCAAGAGGAGTTCTTCCATACTTTCAATGAACTTCATAATGCAGAAAAACAAATAGTTATGACTTCTGATAGACTACCATCGCAAATTGCAGGACTTGTGGATAGATTAAAGTCAAGATTTGAATGGGGTTTAACAGCAGATGTTCAAATACCAGGATTAGAGACAAAAATAGCAATTATTGAGAAAAAGTCTGAATTAAATGGTATTAAATTATCAAGAGATATTATAAATTATATCGCAACCAATTTAGATAATTCTATTAGAGAAATAGAGGGCGTACTTATACGAATAAATGCCAGTGCCTCACTACTTAATCAAGAGATTAATTTGCCAATGGTACAAAATCTTTTAAAAGAACAAATAAAAGAAACAAAAGAAAATATCAAACTTCCTGATATAATAACAACTGTAGCAATTGAATTAAATATCAAACCAAGTGATATTAAATCTAAAAAAAGAACTGCACTAGTTGCAAATGCAAGAAGAATAGTAATATATCTTGCACGTGAGTTAACACATAACTCTATGCCAGATATTGCTAAGTTCTTAGGGATGAAAGATCATAGTTCAATTTCTCATAATATAAAAAAAGCAAATGAGCTTATTGAAAAAGATGAGAATTTCAAGTTAATACTTGAAAATTTAAAAAATAAAATCATAAATAGAGGATAGGTGTAGAAAAGTTTCAAATCATTATGTGAATAGATGTGAATATCTTTAGTTCTTTAATCATTCATCAAAGAGCTGATATAATCGAATTAAAATAAGAGTTTTCATCTATTCACATAGTCTACTACTACCACTAAATTAAATAATATATAAAGGGGATAAAATGAGATTTATCATTGCAAAAAACATTTTTGAAAATATAATCTCTTCAATGCAACCGTTTTTAGAAAAAAAAGATTCAAGTTCTATTACTTCTCACATATACTTAGAAGTATTAAATTCTAAATTGACATTAAAAGCTACTGATTATGAGATAGGTTTAGAATCTTATGTTAATGAAATTGAAGAATCAACAGATGGAAAAGGTACTGTAAATGGAAGTAATCTATTAGGTATTATTAAAAGATTAAAAAATGATACTATCACTGTTGATACTATAGATAATAATTTAGTTATAAAACAAAGTAGATCAACTTTTAAACTACCTATGTATGATGCTAATGAATATCCAAACTTAATTATGAATAGTGATTTAAATATTTTAAATATCTCTACTATTAGTTTAGTAAATAGTATTAAAAAAATTACACCTGCTATTGATAACAACAATCCAAAGTTTGAATTAAATGGAGCATTAATAGATATTAAAAACTCTAAAATCAATTTTGTAGCAACAGATACAAGAAGACTTGCTATTTCACATCTTCAAAATATATCAAATAATGAATCACAATTTATAATTCCTAAAAAAGCAATTATAGAGATTCAAAAGCTATTTTTAGATGACGCAAAAATCTCTTATGATGATACAAATTTAATAGTAGAAGCTGATAACTCTAAGTTTTTTACAAAACTTATTAATGGGAAATTTCCAGATTATGAAAGAATTATTCCAAATAGTTTAAAATATAATTTAACACTACCAAAAGCAATTTTGATAGATTCAATTAAATTAGTTACTTCACTATTTTCAAATATTAAAATTACATTTTCTCCAAACTCTATTAATTTTGAATCTTTAGATGAAGATACAGAATCAAAAACACAAATAGATATTGATTTAAATATTAGTGAAGATTTTTATTTGGCAGTTAATGCAAAATACTTATTAGATTTTTTAAGTATGTCAAATAATGAAAATGTTGTTGTAGGATTCAATGAATCGAATCTACCATTTTACTTAGAAGATGACAAATTTTTCACGATTGTAATGCCAATCGTGTTAGATAAATAAAAAAGGATAATTAATGAGCCAAGAGTATGGTGCTAGTAATATTAAGGTTTTAAAAGGTTTAGAAGCTGTAAGAAAAAGACCAGGTATGTATATTGGTGATACTAACACAAATGGATTACATCATATGGTTTATGAAGTTGTTGATAACTCAATTGATGAGGCAATGGCTGGATACTGTAGAAATATAAAAATTACTATGACAAAAGATCATTGGATTAGAGTTGAAGATGATGGTAGAGGTATTCCAACATCTATCCATGAAGGTGAAGGTATTTCTGCTGCAACAGTTGTTTTAACTGTACTTCATGCTGGTGGTAAATTTGATAAAGATACATATAAAGTATCTGGGGGACTTCATGGGGTTGGAGTTTCTGTTGTAAATGCTTTATCTGAAGAACTTAAAATGACTATTTACAGAGAAGGAAAAATTCACTATCAAGAGTTTTCAAAGGGTATTCCAAAAGCTCCACTTGAAATTATTGGTGAAAGTCCAAGAAAAACTGGTACTACAATTGAATTTTTAGCAGATACTTCTATTTTTGAAGTAAACACTTATGATACAGCAGTTCTAGCAAAAAGATTTAGAGAAGTTGCATATTTAAACTCATTTATTTCTATTACATTAGTAGATGAAATCCATAAAAATACAGAAGTTTATCATTTTGAAGGTGGTATTAAACAATTTGTTGAAGATATAAATACAGCAACTCCTGTATCAGATGCTGTTTCATTTAATGACAGAGTTGATGATGTAGAAGTTGATATTGCAGTTATGTATAATGATACTTATGTTGAAAAAACTCTTTCGTTTGTAAATAATATTAGAACTATTGATGGTGGAACTCATGAAGCTGGATTTAAAGCAGGACTTACACGAAGTATTGTTAAATATCTAAATGAAAATGCAGCAGCTAGAGAAAAAGATACAAAAATTACAGGTGAAGATGTAAGAGAAGGTCTTATTGCAGTTATTTCTGTAAAAGTTCCAGAACCACAATTTGAAGGTCAAACAAAAGGTAAATTAGGTTCTTCTTATGTGAAACCTATTTGTCAAAGATTAACAAGTGAAAAACTAGATAAATATTTTGAAGAAAATCCAGCCCAAGCAAAAGCTATTATGGATAAAGCTTTAATGGCAGCACGAGGTAGAGAAGCAGCTAAAAAAGCTAGGGATATGACTAGAAAAAAAGATGCAATGACAGTGGGGACACTTCCAGGAAAACTAGCAGAATGTCAAAGTAAAGATCCAGCTATTAGAGAACTATATCTAGTGGAAGGGGACTCTGCAGGGGGTTCTGCAAAACAAGGTAGAGATAGAGTTTATCAAGCGATTTTACCACTTAAGGGTAAAATTTTAAATGTAGAAAAATCAAGACTTGATAAGATTTTAAAATCTGATGAAATTAGAAACATGATTACAGCACTTGGTTGTGGTATTGGTGAAGATTTTGATGAAGAAAAAATCAGATATCATAAAGTCATTTTTATGACGGATGCAGATGTTGATGGGTCTCATATCCAAACACTACTTTTAACTTTCTTCTTTAGATTTTTAAGACCAGTTATTGAAAAAGGTTATTTATATATTGCTCAACCACCTCTTTATAGATATAAAAAAGGTAAAAATGAAACATACCTAAAAGATGACAATGCCCTATCATCTTTCTTAATAGAAAATGGTTTAGAATCATTTGAGTTCCAAGGTCTTGGATACAATGACTTAGTGGATTTATTTAAAACTGTTTCTAGATATAGAGGAATGTTACAACAGTTAGAAAAAAGATACTCTTTAGCTGAAGTTTTAAAACACTTAATAGAAAATCCAAATTTAGTAAATCTAGATTTTACTGCACTTTATGAAGAAGTAAAAAATTTCCTAGAAGCAAAAGGTTACAATATCTTATCTAAGAGACTAACAGATGAAAGTATTCAACTGTTTGTTCAAACAAATGAAGGTCTTGAAGAGCTACTAATTGATGATGAACTTTTTGCATCACCATATTTTAGTGAAGCGACATATATTTACAATAGATTAGTTGAAAGAGATTTAACTGTATTTGATGGTAGAGATTTAGTAGAGATATTAGATGAAATAGAATCTTTAGCTAAAAAAGGTGCTTATATTCAAAGATATAAAGGTCTTGGGGAAATGAATCCTGACCAACTTTGGGAAACAACAATGACACCAGAAGCTAGAAGACTTCTAAGAGTTACTATTGAAGATGCAGCAGTAGCATCAGATACTTTCACACTATTTATGGGTGATGAAGTAGAGCCAAGAAGAAATTATATCGAAGAGCATGCGAAGGATGTTGAACACTTAGACGTTTAGTCTAAAAGACATCTTTTAATTAATTTCTGCGTTGGAGACTGAGTTTTTACTCAGTCTCCTACTATTAGTAGGCTCCTTCACAAAAACTCACCTCCGCCTTGACCTTAAATAAAATATGACTTTTAGGAGACATAAGTGCTTAAAACTTTATATATTATTGCTTTTTTCTTTTTATTTTTTTTAATTTTTGTAGTATTAGACATAATAATTATTCCGGAAAAGAATGTATCAATATTAGCAGCAATAGGTATTATTATATCTGCATTTATTGCTTCATTTTCAATATTAAAATCTATTGATGAAAATAAAAAAATTCAATCTGAAAATAGATTCTTTAATGAAAGTTGTCATAATGAATTATATACTTTACGAATGGAAGAAATGAAACATGTTTTTATTTCTTCTATGGCTTATTTAGATTTTTTTGAAAATAGTGATAACAAAAAAAATAATATCCATTATTTGGAATTTATAAAGAATAGTTTGAAATCAAAATATCAGGAATTATCAGATAAGGATTTAATTAGAGGCCTTTATGCTAATAAAAGATTAGAAAAAGACCATGGATTACATATTGGAAAAGTAAGTTCTTTTGTAATGATGCGTGATGAAATATTTGATGCATTAAAAATTATTGATGAACTAATTAATTTAGTACTTGAAAAAAATCCAAAAATTGAAGATAAAATATATAAAAATTATTGTGGTTCTATTAAAATAAGACTTTATGCTATTAAAGGTGCGGTAGAAAGTTCATTTGGAAATACGGAACCATTACGAAATAAAGAAGGAAAATTAATTTAATTTTAATAATTTTTTTCAATCATTTTACTAACCTATAATCCAAAAGAGAACGATGAAAGTACTAATCAATATTTCAAAAAGCTATCTAACAAATGATTTGTATAGTGAACTAAATCTAAGATTAAATGTAGGTTGCTACAAACTTTATCAAAATTCTTATTTTGTTTGTTTTAATACCCCTACAAATTGCTATGTGATATAATTCCCCATATGAAAAAACTAAAATACCTAAACCACTATCCCAAAGATATAATTTCACAAATACAAAAGTTAATAGCTGATAAAAAGCTTGATAAGTATTTACTTAATAAATACAAAACTTCACATGAGTATAAAAATGATAAAGCACTTTACTCTTATGCTATGGATTTTAAAAATAGCTATTTGAAAAAGTCACTTCCTCTTAGTAAGGTGATTTATGATGGGAAGATAAATGTTATCAACGATGCTTTGGGTTTACATACTATTATTTCTCGAGTTCAAGGTGGCAAGCTTAAGAGTAAAAATGAGATACGAATAGGAACTTTGTTTAAAAATGTTCCAGAAGAGTTCCTTAGAATGATTGTAGTGCATGAATTAGCCCACTTAAAGGAAAAAGAACATGATAAGTCCTTTTATAGTCTGTGTTGCTTTATGGAGCCTAATTATCATCAATATGAATTTGACCTAAGAGTTTATCTTACATACATGAATTTATATGGAAAGTTGTATTAGGGTTAATTGCTATCCAAAGGTATTTCTATAAAAAATTTAGCACCTTGGGCAGTATTTTTAACATAAAAATCTCCTTTTAGTTTTTTGCTAACTATATTGTGTGACATATAAAGTCCTATACCAATTCCTTGACTTTTATGTTTTGTTGTAAAGTATGGTTCAAAAATTTTTGAGATAATTTCTTCATCTATTCCTCCACCATTATCTTCAATAGTTGTAACAATATCTCCTTTTATAACTTTACACTCAATTTTTATCCAAGGATTTCTAATATTTTTTTCTATTAAAATATCTTTTGCATTATTAAATATATTCAAAACAACTTGTGACAAATCACCAATAGTTAACTGTTTGATTATAGGTTTTGAGTAATCAATTTCATTTATAAGTGTTATGTGATTATCTTTTAGTGTTGTAGACAAAATATCTATTACAATATTGAGTCTGTCTTGAAAAACTATCTCTTTTGTCTCATTGTTTTCATTAATATAATTTCTAAAGGTATCAATTGTATCAGATAAAAATTTTGTGTGATTTAATATTTTATTTAAATTTTTAATTAATTCATCATCATCCAATAAGTTTAGTTCTTTTTGTATTATTGTTGAGCTAATATTACTGGAAATTGCACTTAATGGTTGTCTCCATTGGTGAGCTATGTTTTCTATCATTTCTCCCATTTGTACCATTTTTTCTTGTTCAAAAATATATCTTTTTTGCTCAATATTTTCTTGGGTTTTCTTTTGAACTTTTTTTTCTAAAAAGGTGTTAAGAGAGTCTAACTCTTTTGATGTAGTATTTATTATATGTGAGATGGCTTTTTGTTTTAAAAGTTTATTTGAAATTTTTGTATTAGATATTGGTTTTACATTATTGTAAGTTGCAGGATGTTCACTAAGGGCTAAAACTGTTAGTGATTCATTAAGTAGTTCATTAGAGGTACTTGTAGAAAAAAACTCTCCATAGGTAAAAAAGCCACAAGTTGGAGCAAGTTTACTAAAATCTTTTATATCTAAAGAGGCTTTATTTTCTAAAAATCTTCTTCTTGCCATACAAGAATATATAAATATTGCTTCATTTTGATGTAAGCTTAGGCTATTTATGAGATTTGAAGAGCCATTTAGTATCTCTTCAATATTTCCTATTCCAAAACGTACTTGAGCATTCTCTTCAATGTTTCCTGCAAAAATCATTGATCCATCTTCTTGGAGGTATAAAGGGGCTCTTGCTATTTTTTGTCCATTTTTTTGAATAATTAATGGAAATTCTATTCCAATACCTGGAAGTTCATTAGCCACCTCTTCGCCTAGATATTTTTTGTATAAATCATATGGAGTCATTTTATCAATTTCATAAATAGTATTTCCAGATGATTTATTTACTTTAAACATTTTTCCCAGATTTTTCCAAGCTAGTGAGTATTGATTATTAACATATAGATTATCGGAGTTAATTGAAACTCCTACTGCTGCAGAGGGAAGTAATTTGTTAGTACTAATAATATATGTACCACTAAACTTTGCATTATCCCCAGCTAAACCACCAGCAACTATTATACTTGGGGCACTTTTTTTAATACCTTTTAAAAAATCTTCTGGATTTATATTTAACCCTGAAGCAAATATAATAAAAACTTTTGATTTTTCATTTAAAAGTGTTTGTGCTAATTCTTTCCCATCATTTATTGAGCTGTTTTTTGAGATTAAATCAATAGTTGAAATATTTAATGTACTATGTTCAAATGTTGTAAAAGATATTATGATTTGGTGGGTGGTGGCTTTGTCATTTAGTATTTCACCATCTGTTGTTGCACCTATTATTTTAGCTTCTGGGAGATGATTGCTTAAAAAAGTACTTAACTCCTCAAGTATTTTTTTATCAATAATACCTGAAAAGATTTGTATAAGTAAGGATTTATGAGTATTAAAATTATTTGTTTTTATGTGAGTAGCAAGATCCTTAAAGTCTGTAAACTTTATATTATAAGAATTCATTTTATACACTACTCCATACATAAAATTCTAATAAATCATAGCATAATTATATAAATTAGTCACTTTTAAATAATATAACAATCTGTAATAAAATCAAGCCAATCTAAAAATTTATATTATACTTCTACAAATTTGTAATTAGAAGAGATTAATAATAGGAATTATCATGAATATATGTGGAATAGAATTAAAAGCAAATCAGACGATTTTAGCTGTACAAAAAGATGGTGAATATTTGGATTTAAAAACAAAAAAGATAATTTTAGAAGATGATGAACAACAAGAATCGATAAGAAGTTATTGTAATGATTTATTAGTTTTTTTGACTCAAAATGATATTGAACAAGTATATATCAAAAAAAGAGCAAAAAAAGGAAATTTTGCTGGTGGGGCTGTTACTTTTAAAATGGAAAGTCTAATTCAACTAAATCCAAAATGTGCAGTTGAGTTGATTTCAGGACAAGCTATAGGCAGTTTTGAGCGAAAAAATAGTGTAGAGTATCCAGAATCTTTAAATAAATACCAAGAACAAGCATATCTTGCAATTTTAAGTTCCATATAAAAACTAAAGTCAAATAGCTTTAGTTTTTATTTTATAAGTCCAACTTCTTTGTAATACTTTTTAGCACTTTCATGTAGTGGTGCAGAGAGTCCTTTTAATAAAGATTCTTTAGTAATATGTAAAAATGCAGGATGTGACTTTTTAAATAATTCAAAATTTTCTAAAACTTGTTTTATAAGGGCATATACAATTTCATCATTTGTATCACTAGTTGTTACTAAGACAGCTTTTACACCAAATGTAGGGACGTCTTTTGGGTTTCCTTTATATGTATTAGCAGGAATAACATCTTGTGTATAGTATGGATATTTCTCTACAAGTTTGTCAAGCTTGTTGCCTGTAATAGGTACAAGTTTTACATCAATATAATCTGAAATAAATTTTATATTTGCCGTTGGGTGACCAACCATATAAAAATATCCATCAACTCTACTGTCTTTAAGTTCATCTGGCATTACTCCAACTTTTGACATTCCTGCATATGCTAATTCAGACTTTTTTATACCTAAGGCATTAAATAGTGTTTGGGCAGTTGCTTCATTTCCAGAGCCTGCAGCTCCAAGGTTTATTCTTTTACCTTTTATATCCATTATGCCATTTATATTTGCATCTTTTCTTGATACTAATGTAAATAGTTCAGGATATATTGCCATCACTGATCTTAATTTAGGAACTTGATTTCTTTCAAATTTTCCAATACCTTTAAAGGCATCATATACAATATCAGATTGTGCTATACCAAAGTCTAGTTCAGCTTTTATAATTGAATTAATATTATAAACTGAACCATTAGTTGATTCTATAGTACATAAGACATCTGTTTGTTTTTTTATTTTATTTAGAATTCTACAAATTGCTCCACCTGCTGGATAATATGTTCCTGTTACACCACCTGTTCCTATTGTTATAAACTCTCTAGCAAATAGTTGAATACTAAGTATACTTAGAAGTAATAGTGATAGTATGGATTTTTTCATAATGACTCTTTTATTGTTAATTTTAATATATATTATACAATTTAAAACTATAAAAAGAATAAGATAGTTATTCTTTTATGATTTTAGTTATTAATTACTTGATTTTTTATATATTGATATATATATTCCGAAAAGTATTAATATTGTAGATATAGCTAAAGTTGAAGTTAATTTTTCATTTAAAAATATTACTCCTAAAAATATAGCAAGAGGTGGAATTAGTAGTTGTAAGATTCCTGATGTTACTATTTTTATATTTGGAAGTAAGTAATACCATAAAAGATACCCAATAGCAGAAGTTATACCCCCAGAAATAAAAGCTAACGTTATCCCATAACTTGAAATATGTATATTATCTACAAAAAAAGTGAAAAATATCAATAGAAATAAAAGTGATTTTGTAAAATTATCTGTTGTATTAAGTGTGGCATTTGCAGATTTTTTCCCAAATAATGTATAAAGTCCCCATGCAACTCCTGATATCATCATCAAAAAAGAGTGATAAATAGATATTTCAAAATCATCAGAAGGGTATAAAAGATAAACTAAACCCACAAAAGCTATAGTAATACCTAAAGCTTTTTTTAAATCAATGTGTTCTTTTTTTATTAGGGCTGCAATTATAATTGTAAGTTGTACAATAGCAAAAAGAATCAAGGCACCAAGTCCTGCATCTAAGTTTATATAAGCATAGGAGAAACAAATGGCATACATAAAAAGCATAAATGAAGTGTGCCAGTTTTTATTTAGGCTTAGATTTAATCTTTTTTCTTTAAGGTATAAAATAATAAGTAGTGTAGTTGCTCCAAAAAATAGTCTAAAAAATGTAAAACTATATGGATCAATTGAGTTATCTACAAGTGCAGCACGAGCTAGAACTGAACTTGTAGAGAAGAACAATAAAGTAAGACAAATAAGGATTAGTAATTTAAAGTTCATAAATTATTATATCCAATATTTTTATTTAAACTCAGGATTTCTTTTAAGAAACTCTTCTACTTTGTCAGTATAGGCATAGATTTTTCCTGTTCTTCTCATGTATGAATTTACGATGTGGTATCCATGATTTAGTGAAGCTGCAATGGAACCACCTGTATTAAATGCAATATCTCCAGCTACATATAAAAAAGGTATGTTTGTTCGGTAGTGCTCGTCATAAATGGGTTTATTTTTCTCATCTAATTCTATGCCACATTTTTTTAAAAAATCTGTTGGGCTAGTTCCCCCTATGGCATAAATAACTCTATCATAAAGTGTAAAATACCCATCATCAAAATTCACTTTTATTTTTCCATGTTCATTTTCTAAAGAGATAATATCTGTATTCATTCGTAGTCGAAGTTTCTCTTGTCCATTGTAGGTTTTTAGGATTTCTTCATTTTCAGGATTCAATCTAGTAAATTGAGATTTTCTATAAACTAAAGTAACATCATTTTTTTCATCAGCTAGTTCATATGCATACTCTGCTGCACTATTTCCTCCTCCTACAACTAACACTTTTTCACCTTCACTACATCCATCAAGATTTAGATTTACTTTTGCTTTTAAAGAAGGTGGGATTTTATATTTTGGCATATTTGGCTTACCCATTTTTCCTATTGCTATTACTACTGCTTTTGCTTTAAAACTTTGATTTCCTGTAGTGATTAAAAATTTCTCTTCATTGTCTTTTTTAATTATTGATTCAACTTCTGTATTAAATAATGTATCTATTTTATCATGGTCCAAAAGCTTGTCAAAAAAGTCTAAGGTTGACTCTTTTGTTCCATCCATAAAAGGAATATTGCCCTCTATATCAACACTTTTGCCTTTCCAATCTTTATCAACTCTTTTGTTCTCTTTATAAAATTTTCTAATAGTACTAGAGTGATTGTCAGCTTTATCTATTAGTATAATATTCTTGATACCATGAACTACTGCTTCAAGGGCTGTTGCAATACCTCCAGGCCCTCCACCAACTATTGCTATATCATATTCATCTGTTCTCATATTTAAACTCCATAAATAAGTTTTTCTAATACTATCATACCATGAAATCATATTAATATAACATTTGTAAGAATAGTTTTGATAAAATCATGTACTTATAATATTTAAAGAAGTTTCAAGTAAAAGGCAAGATATAATGAAATATGGTGAAAAAGAGATAGTTGAATTTGATATAAACAAAGAAGAAAACTTTTGGCCAAATGAAAATGACAAAAATTATGTGATAAATATAGAACTGCCAGAGTTTATGGCGAAGTGTCCTAGAAGTGGATATCCTGATTTTGCAACAATATTTTTACATTACACTCCAAATAAAACAGTAATAGAGTTAAAAGCTTTAAAACTTTATATAAATTCATTTATGATGAGAGAAGTTTCTCACGAAAATGTGGCAAATGAGATTTTTGATACTCTTATGGAAAAATTAGAGCCAAGATGGTTAAAAGTGATAGCTGATTTCAAACCACGTGGAAATGTTCACACAGTTATAGAAATAGACTCAAATAAACTATAAGTTGTAACCTTGGAAAGATTAGTAACTACAGCACAAGCGGCGGAGATACTTGGAATATCTTTACAAGGTGTTCATTATAGAATAAAAAACAATCAATTAAAATCTATAAAACAATCTGGAAAAACCTATGTATATTTATGGGATGAGAAAAGTAAAAAAGATGCTTATGTTGCTTCTGTAGAAGAGATAGCAGAAAACAAAGAAGAAAGTACTGCAAGTATTCAAAAAATAATAGATGGTAAAGATGAACAAATTGTTCTTCTAAAAAAATCTGTAAAATGGCTAAGAAGACAGTATCAAGAAGAAATTGCAAGACTAGAAAAAAATCAAGATAAAATAATAAGTGTCTTTGACTCAGAAATAAAGCTTTTACAAAGTGCTTTCAATGAGATGCGTTCTGTTTATAAACCAAAGATAGAAGCAAGACCAGCAAAAAATAAGTTTATATCTTTGCAGGATTTTACAGCATTGATGAAAAGTTATAAAAAAGACGATAATGAGATAAAAAATTTGATTATAAAAGCTGTTAAAAGTGGGGATAAAAGATTTATTTATATTAAAAAGACAAAAAAAGTTTTGATATTAAATGAAGATTTCTCAGATTTTAAATAAGCAAAAAAAAAGAGTGCCATTAGCACTCCTCTCCAGATACCTAAACACACCATAAAAGAAGGTGCCTTGCTATGTTCCCATCCTGGGGCGTTGTCTTCAGATATAATTGTAAAGGTCTAAAGAAGAGCCCAAAAAATAAAAAATTTATTTTTTGGGCTACTCTTTAGGACTGAAATAGTAGCAAAATAAACTTAAAATTATAATAAATCTTAAAAGTAGGAAAAAAAAGTTGATGATTTATTTAACACTTCTCTTCTCAAGTTTTATATCAGCAACACTTTTCCCACTGGGAAGTGAGGCTTTACTTGTATATAATATTTTAGAGGGATATAACATTTATCTACTTCTTTTTGTGGCTACTTTTGGAAATAGTATGGGAGCTTGTTTAAATTACTATTTAGGATTAAAGGGTGAAGAGTATTTAGAAAATAAAAATATCATCTCAAAAAAGAGTTTATCTACAGCAAAAGGCTTTTTTGATAAATATGGAGCTTGGTCTTTACTTTTGTCTTGGGTGCCATTTATTGGCGACCCTATAACGTTTATTGCAGGTGTTCTGAAATTTAATTTCAAATACTTTTTATTATTGGTTATTATTGCAAAGTTTTCTAGATATGCAATTTTAGTTTATATCACTTTATCTTAATTTGCTTTGCTGCTTTAGGGATAGAGCCAAAAATTTCCATCTATATTAAATTTATTTTTCATAAATAAAATATAACCTAAAGGTGATCAATTGTCAATAATCTAAAACTCTCCTACATTTGCAAAAGACTCTCTATCTTCCATTGAGATATCTTCAATGAATTTTTGTGCTTTAACGCTAGGAAGCATAAGTCCTTTTGTTTTATGTTCTCTAATTTTATATGTACCTTCATCATTTCCCATTGCATAATACTCAGAATATTCTGCTGTATAAGGCATATCCCATACTATAGCACCTTCTGTTGGACATGCTTCTGCACATCTTGGTTTGTCTGCATGATCAACACATTCAACACATGATTCTGGTTTTACGTAAAAAACATCTGTAGGGTTTTTAGCATGACCATCTTCTAATATCGCTGCTACTGGACACTCTGGAGCACATGCTTCACAACTTATACACTCTTCTGTAATTTTAACTGCCATTGTCTTTCCTTATATAAATATATAAAAATAAGATGCAAATTCTATTCCATAAATAAGCTAAGTATTTGACTAAGGCTAAATGAAGAGAAGGAGAGTCTCTTCATTTTTTGGTGAGATGGAGATTTATTTAGCTAAGATACCTTCAAGACCGATGTTAAGCTTAACAGTTTCACCAACAACAACGCCACCTGCTTCTAAAGCTTTGTTCCAGTTAAGACCAAAATCTTTTCTGTTGATTTTTCCATTTAGTTCTAAACCTACTCTTTTGTTTCCCCAAGGATCAATAATACTTCCATTGTTTTCTAAATCAAGTTCAATATTCTTTGTGATACCTTTCATTGTTAATTTTCCATATGCTGTATCACCATCTATTTTATTTAACATAAATGTAATTTTAGGGTAATTTGCTACATCAAAGAAATCTGCTGATTTTAAATGTCCATCTCTCTTTTCATTTTCAGTATTAATAGAAGCAACTTCTGCAACTCCATTTAAACTTTTTAATGTATTTGATTTTTCATCAAACTCAAAAGAACCTGTAAATTTATCAAATTTTCCTGTTGCATTTGAAATCATCAAGTGTTTAACTTTAAAGCCTACATTTGAATGACTTGCATCTACGTTATATGTTCCTGCAAATAATGCAGTCGCTGTTAATATTGTTGCTAGTGTTATTTTTACTATTTTCATCTTTTTCCTTTAATTATATCTTTCTAGAAAGATATTTAATGGAAATATATCATTTGTAAACTTAAAAATATCTTTCCAGAAAGATACCTTGTAAAAAACTTGTAAAAAGTGTATAATTTTTTTATGAATATAAAAGAACTAAAAAACGGTATAGAAAATCATAAAAAAAGATCTCCATCTACTTATAATGAGAATATTAATATTACATTGCCACTTTATATTATACATCAGAAGATATTTAGTGGTATTTCTCAAATACAAGAAAAGAGACATGGTATTACAAACATAGAACTTGATGTTTTAGCCTCTTTAGTTATGGGTGGAGGTGATGATTATACTTTATCTCCAACTCAGCTATATGATAGGCTACTGTTCTCTTCTGGTGGTATGACAAAAGTTTTAAAAAGACTTGAAGATAAAGGCTACATAATTAGGTTAGAAAATAGTGGAGATAAAAGAAGTAAATTAGTTAGATTAACTTCAAAGGGAAAAGAGACATCTACTAGAGTATTAAAAGATGTGATTGCTTATGAAACAAAATATTTTGATTGTCTAGATAAAGATGAAAAAGAAAATTTTAAAAATCTTCTTTTTAAAGTTTTGGAAAATACGGATTAAATATGATTATACCAAGCAGATAGGTTGCTTTTAGTAAAAGCTTTTTTTGTATAAAACTCTTTAGCATTTGTATTATCATTATCACATACAAGTTGTATTCTTTTGAGATTGTTATCTTTCGCATATTTTTTTAGATATTCAAAAAGATAAGTTCCTATTCCCATGTCTTGAAAATCATTTGTCACTACAAAATCTTCTATAAGACCTGTTTTTGCCCCAATTGCAGTTGAGATTATAGTTTGCATAGTTACCATTGCTACGATTTCATCTTTAAATTTTGCAATTACAACGATAGCTTTTTTGTTCTGTAAAAGAAGTTTTAGCCCCACTTCATGCTTTTTCTTATCAAAGATAAAATCTTTTTCAATAGAAAATAGTGCTTCAAGAAGTGTTACAAGTATAGGTATATCTACACTTGTAGCTTTACATATTTGTAAGTCACTTCTTAATATCATGGTAGCTTATCTCTTTTGAGATCTTTTTTTCACTACTTTTTGTATATATCAAATCCACATCTTTGTTTTCTGTTATGTAATCTTGTGTAATCACACAGGTACCAAGATTTTCTTCAGAGGGTATTGTGTATTGAAGAGGTAGCATAAGTCTTTCTATGATACCTCTAAGACCTCTAGCACCTACATCTTTTTCATAAGCTATATTTGCTATTTCATCTAAGGCTTTATCTTCAAATTTTAAATCTACTCCATCAAGTTCAAAAAGTATCTCATACTGCTTTGTGATAGCATTTTTAGGCTCTTTTAAAACTCTTATTAAATCCTCTTTTGAAAGTTTGTTAAGTTCCGCAATTACTGGAATCCTTCCAATAAACTCTGGAATCAATCCAAAAGAGATAAGCTCTTTTGCTTCTATATCTTTTTTGTCTTTTTCTTTGCTATCTTTATTTAAGAATCCCATAACAGATGATTTATCTTTAGTTTCATCTTTTCTCAATCCTACAAAGGCACCACCACAGATAAATAAGACATGGGTAGTATCAAAGATAATTGTTTCAGCTGAAGAGTTTTTTCTACTTCCTTTTACTGGAACATAAACTTCTGCCCCTTCTAAGATTTTTAATAAACCTTGTTGAACACCCTCTCCACTCACATCTCTCCCACTTGTAGCACTTTCACTTTTATTAGCAATCTTGTCTATCTCATCAATATAAACAATTCCTCTTTTTGCTTTTTCTAAGTCAAAATCAGCAGCGGCTAAAAGTCTTGAAAGTATAGATTCAACATCTTCCCCCACATACCCAGCTTCTGTTAATGCTGTTGCATCAGCAACTGCAAAAGGCACATCCATGATTTTTGCTAATGATTTAGCAAGTAGTGTTTTACCACTTCCTGTAGGTCCTATTAACATAATGTTTGATTTTTCTAGTTCTACATTTTTGATTATTGGTTTATCTATTCTTTTGTAGTGGTTATATAAAGCTACTGCTAAAACTTTTTTAGCATCATCTTGCCCTATTACATACTCATCAAGATGCTCTTTTATTTTAATTGGAACACTAAGACCTTTTTGAAACTCTTTTTTAGCCTCTTTTACAGTCTCTTTTTCCATAACATTTGAACACATAGAGATACATTCATCACAAATATTTGATTTCTCACTCGAAAATATTTTTTTGACCTCTTTTATCTCTTTACCACAGAAGTCACATGATTTTTTAGTACTAGGCATGATTATTTATAAACTCATTTAAACTCAAATTTAAATTTTCTAAATTGTGAGTTTTAATAAATTTATCCTCTTTTTTTGTTAGTTCAGGTTTATTAAGTATTGTAAACCCACCTTTTAAATCCATAGTGATTTCATTTGCTACCATTCTAAAAGTATCTTTTGCAAAATCAACACCCATAAAAAGGTACTCTTTATCTTTTCTAAAATCTTTTAATATAGGAGGCATAGCAAAACCACCCATAGCTTCTGTTAACCAATCAACAAAATCAGCATCAGAGATGATAAAGTTCATCTCAGGTTTTGTTGAACCCATGGGCTTAAATAAAATTGGTAAATCTAAAGTCAATGCTTCTTTTTCTATTTTTTCATAGTTATTTTTACTAGCATCAAATTTATATATTACAAATCTATCGTAGTCAGCAGTTATTCTTGAGATTCCTGTTATTAAGAAGTGATCAGTATCACTATAAATTCTTTGTAGACTATCATCCATATTTGTATCAATGATATATTTTGCTTTGATTTGTTTTAACCAAGTGTAAACTTTTGGTAAATCATACTCTTTAGAGCTGTAGATATGATTAGTCATTTGAACTATAAATTCTCTACCTTTTCTTTGCTCTAAACTCATAGCTGCCCTACTATATTCATACATAAGTCTTGGGCTCATAGCTCTTCCATTATTTAAAGCTAAAATCATCGAATCACTATCAAACGGAAGTTTTGTTCCATCTTTTGCAGTACTATCTTCGAATACTCCCATTCCTAAAAATGGGACAATAGTGCCACTTTTTAATTTTTCTATTAAGTTATCCATTATGGTATCCAATCTATTACGTTATCTGTATATAATATGCAAATGCCGTTCCCTTTGACTAATCATTTTAAAATAGTCTGTACGCCTTAAAACTAGAGGTTTTAAGGTAAATAAAGAGATATTAATCGTGGCAACCAACTCCTGTATATGATTGATAAACCTTATTTAATTCAATTCTAATTCTATCCATATCTAAAGGTTTTTCTAAATCTTGGGGCATATCAATGTGGTAAATTGCACCATCTTTTCCAACTAAAAAAAGTGATTTTGTTAGGCAGTTTTCTAAACTTCCATTTATGATTTTTGTTCCATACATATTGGCAAAATCTTCATTGATATCAAAAACCGGAAGTATTTTTTTAAATTTATAATCAAAACTTGTTTTTTTGTTAAAAATCAAATAAGTAAATATTTCAATTTTTGCATCATCCATAAACTCATCAAAAGCTATGATTTCTTCTTTAAAATCTTCAAAATTTGGAAATGATAAAAAAATCTGAATCATTCTATTTGGACTTGCTTTTTTTATAACTAAATTTCTTCCATCTAAATCTTGGGTATCAATATTTTCTGCCATATATCCCACATCAATAAACTCATCAATAAGTTCAAATTCTTCATTTTTATAATTCATTTGTTATCCCATACTTATTGATTTTATAGCCAATTTGTCTAAGTGTTATTCCTAACTCTTTTGCTGCATGTGATTGGTTAAAATTATTTGAAATTAGAGCTTCTTCTATGGCTGTTCTTTCCATCTCTTCCAAACTTTTTTTAGGTAAAACAGTTTGTTGATTTGCTGCAGCAATAGGTTTATTTTCTATTTTACCTCTTTCTAGTGCTGGTAAAAGTAGTTCCATGTCAAGGGCATCTATACCATTTTCATTTCCCATTAATACAATTCTTTCAATTGTATTTTCTAGTTCCCTCACATTCCCTGGCCATGGATAAGCAGCAAGTATTTCCATTGCATCATCTAAAATCTTTACTTTCTTTTTATGATTTTTTATTGCTCGTTCTAAGAAATAGTTCACAAGCTGTTTTATATCATTTCCTCTTTCTCTAAGAGCTGGAAGATCAATAGGAATGACATTTAATCTATAATATAAATCTTCTCTAAATTTACCATCTTTTACCATTTGTTCAAGGTTTCTGTTTGTTGCGGCAACTAGTCTAACATTTACTTTAATTGTTTTACTTCCACCAACTCTTTCAAATTCTCTTTCTTGAAGTACCCGTAAAAGTTTCACTTGTGCTGAGGCAGATATATCACCTATCTCATCTAAAAATAGTGTTCCCCCATCTGCTAGTTCAAATCTTCCTTTTCTTGTCTCTCTGGCATCGGTAAAGGCACCTTTTTCATGACCAAAAAGTTCACTCTCTAATAAAGTATCAGTAATTGCAGCACAATTTAGTTTAATAAATGGTTCATCTTTTCTTTTACTTCTTTTGTGAATGGCAGCGGCTACTAACTCTTTACCTGTACCTGTTTCTCCTCGTACTAAAACAGTAACCTCTGATTGGGCTATTCTTTCTATTACTTTGAATACTTGTTCCATTTTTGGACTATCACCAATGATATCTCCAAAGTTATGAACTTTTGAGTCCCATTCCATTTTATAATATGATTTCAACTCTTCTAATCTTTCTTTCTCTCTGTTAAATAGTTGATAAGAGTAAATTGCTTGTGCAAATATTGAAGCAATAATTGTCAAGATTCTTACACAATCCTCAAATCCTATTTCTGTACTCTTTGTAAGAGCTGCACCTAAAACACCAACTGTCTGATCATCTACTACTAAAGGAACAGCAACATATGAGAGGTCTGAAAAGTCTCTTTTCCCTGATTTGTTTAAAAATAGCGAATCACTATGAATATTTTCTACAACTACAGGTTCTTTGGATTGGGCGGCAATACCAGTTGCCCCTTCTCCAATTTTATATGTTGCTAATTTCTTTTGAATAGCTGTAAGTTCAACAGATGCAAATACTGATAGTAGGTCTTCTTCTAAAACATGTACACTACAATTTGTAAGATTTAGACTATTTTTTAAAATCTTTATGGATTTCTCTAAAGATGTTTTTAAATCATAATGATTTGAGATAACTGCAGAAATCTCATAAAGAGTCGCTAACTCTTTTAGAGTTAGACATGAACCACAGGCTGTCTTATCAAATAACGACATAAAAATCCTTTTTACTATTAGTATAACATGGTGAATATAAATTCACCAATTTTTTTGTATAAAAAATATACAAATTAATCTTAAGCTTTTAGTTTTTTACAAACTTCTTCTTTTGGTAAGTTTTTAGGTCCTGGTTGGATCCACCAAGTCTCTCCATTTGAAAGTTCACACTCTCCACCCCAGTTTTCTTCGGTATTAAACTCAACAGATTCTATTATCTCTTCCATATCTTTTTTTGCAAAATAAAAATATATTTTGCCCTCATTTTCTCTTAACATTACTTTTGCCATTTTCTTCTCCTTTTTTTAATTTAATCCATTCTATTTATAAATAGATTTCTTATTTTTGTAAGTATTGAGTTATCTTCATGTCTTAGTCTAAAGAAACCTTTTTGTATCTCTTTTATTAAAATATGTTTTTCATATTTAGTATCTTCTTTAGCGTAATCTTCCCTAAAGTGAGCCCCACGACTCTCTTTTCTTTTTTTAGCAGCAAGTATAATTGCTTCTGATATTTCAAGGGCATTTCTTAGTTCTAGTATTGAAATTAGTTCTACATTATTTCTTTTTTCTTTATTTATACAATGTAGTGAATATGATTCTCTTCTTAGATATTTAATATAATCAAAGGCTTTTATTAAGCTAGTTTTTGAACGTATTATTCCTACTTTTTTAAACATGGCTTTCCCTAAAGATATCCTAATAGCATTGAAGTTTTTTGATGTTTCTCCATCAAAAATTTTATCTATATTTTGAATGTCTTTTATAACATCATTATAATCAATTGGTAAAAAGTCGTTATATTGAGCATGTTTACTAGCTTTTATTCCTGCTAATACACCAAATACAGTTCCCTCTAAAAGTGAGTTTCCTCCAAGTCTATTTGCACCATGTACACCATTTGCTGCCATTTCTCCACAAACATAAAGTCCTTTTATATTTGTGGCTCCCATATTGGTATCAACTCCACCCATACTGTAGTGAGCTACTGGTTTTATTTTTAACAACTCTTTACTTATATCAATTCCTACTTGATTATATGCAGCGTTAAATAGTGAGGGTAGTTTTTCTTGAATTTTTTCAAGTCCTAAATGTCTTAGGTCTATAAATACTTCTTTATCATTTTGTTGTTGTTCAAGAATTGCTTTTGCAATTTTATCTCTAGTTTCAAGTTCATTGATAAATCTTTGGCCATCACTATTTACTAAATAGCCACCTTCACCCCTTGCAGCTTCAGTTACCAAATAATTTGTTTTTGCTATTCCAGTTGGATGAAACTGCAAGAATTCCATATCTTTTAAAATCATTCCTGCTCTTAAGCAAACAGCTAATAAATCACCAGTATAATCTTGTGCATTTGTTGAGTTTCCTCTAAATATACCCGCATATCCCCCGCCTGCTAATACAACAGATTTTGCTGGGTAAACCAAAACAGAAGAGTCTGATCTTCTTAAACAAACAACACCAGAAACGGAAGTTTTGTATCTTGCTAGATTTAAGACATAAGTATTAACTAAAAATGTAATCCCTAGCTCTTTTGCTTTTTTGATAAGTGCTTGAGTTATGGCAAAACCAGTTTTATCTCCCACATAGCAAGTTCTATTAACAGAACCTCCACCAAAAGGTCTTTGCAATATATTGCCCTCTTTATCTTTATCAAACTCTACACCATAGTCTTGGAGTTTTGCGATGATATCAGAGGCACTTTTACACATATAATTTATGGACTTGATGTCTCCTAATCCTTTAGAAGAGTTAAATGTATCATTGATATGTGAGTTCAATTGGGTAATATTATCTTTATCTAAAACTGCATTTATTCCACCACTTGCCATAGCAGAATTAGATTTGAATATATTTCCTTTAGTAATAACGGCAACACTATTATCAACTTTTTTGGCTTCTATTGCTGCCATAAGCCCAGCAATTCCTCCACCTACAACTACTACATCATAAATCATTACTTATACTCTATACATTAAGTCGTAGTGTGCTCTTGGAGTTGTTTTTAATTGAGTTATTTTTAGATTACTTTTTATATGAATAGGAACTTTTGATGCAAAAAGTGAACTTATTATTCCTGGTGTTGAACGTACAAATTGAAGTGCCAATTGAATATCATTTTCTAGTACCATCTTATTATCTAAAAGGTAACCAGTTTCTGCTTTAAATGATTTTTTAAATAAGTTCATTTGAAGTAATGATGAACTACTAATTACTCCAATTTTTAGTCTATGTGCAGCTTGTAAAAGAGTACACTCTTCACCTTTTACTGTTTGTGTTGGCATAGTATATATGGAAGTTTTTGCGATGTTAAATGGTGTTTGAATATATTTAAAGTGATGATCTTCTCCTCCAACATTAAGTGCTATATTTACTAAATCTTCTAAGTTAATATGCTCACCTGTAGATTTATCACTAAAGCCATTCCAAACAGCAACACCATAGTATTTGATAAAACCCATTGCTACCATTTTTTCAAGTCTTCTAAATATAGTTTCTACTTTTTTTAGAAATTTTTTATATCCAAGTTTTTGTATTTGTATTTCTGGATTATGTAAATAATAGATATCAAACTTATCAATTCCCATATTTTCCAAAGACTTTTTACATGACCACTCTATAAAATCAGCACTTAAACAGTGTTGGTCTAGTTCAATATCTTCTTTAGTAGCTAGTTTTTTATCTATGATATTTTCTTCAATCCAAGTATATGGATTTTTTGGAAATGGATATTCAAGTTGAATAAAACCACCCTTTGAACAAATAATTAGTTCTTCTCTTGTAACTATTTTCTCTTCAAAAAGCTCTTTTAAAGCAATACCAATCTCTTTTTCACTTTGACCATATCTATAATTACTAGCACTATCTATTAGGTTTATACCATTTTTAACAGCCTCTTTTACACCTTCTATATAATGAAAAATATAATTTTCCTCTTTGTAAGGCTCTTTATTAAAAGTTCCAAGACCAAGTTTTGAAAAAATCAGGTCATTACTTTTGATATAAAATTCTTTATAAGTTGAAAACTTTTTTGCAAAATTGTGAGTTGCTTCTAGAGTTGCTTCTGCCATAGATACTTTTTCCTTTTAGATTACCTTTTAAAAAAAGAGTAAAATCGGGAAATTTTACTCTTAAAATTTAACTACAAAAGGTTAGATAATATATATGCAAGAAGTGTTCCGTAGATTTTATGCTTTGTTTTTGTATTTATAATTCGTGTAAAGAATAATTCCAGTAGTGTATAAAATTAGTATAAGAGGTAAAATAAACTTTTCAAGTTCCAAGTGCGATCCTTTTTTAAATATACTAATTAAGTTGCAAGTGCTATTCCTTTTAAGTAAGTTAATAATTTTTTATTTTATTTTTGACTTATCATTGGTGCAAAAGCTTTTGTACTTACTTGTACCATTTGACCAATTTGTAAGTTTTTTGCCTCTTCTTTTCCAACTACTATTTCTACAAGTTGCTGACCAATAGCAATAATTGCTATGAAAATAACATCTACTTTTACAATATCAAGTAATTCTCCCTCAAAAGAGAACTTTTGAGTACCATTTGTTTTTAGTAATACATCTTTTGCCAAACCATCATTTGAAACTTTCCCAAAATTCAAAACAATAACTCTATTTGATAATCTATATATTTCACTTGGATCATGGCTTACCATTATAGTTGTGGTATTAAACTTTTTATGCAAGCTTAGTATCTCACCTTGGAGTTTATTTCTCATTTGTGGATCCAATGCAGATAAAGGTTCATCCATTAGTAAAAGTTTTGGTCTATTCATCATTGCCCTACATAAACTAACTCGCTGTTTTTGACCTCCACTTAGAGTGTTTGGCAATCTTTTTTTTAGTTCACTTAACTCTGTTATTTCCAAAAGTTCATTGGCAAGATTTTTGTCTTTGTTTACATATAAAAGGTTCTCTTCAATACTCATATTAGGAAATAGTGCATAATCTTGGAAGACAAACCCTATTTTTCGTTTTTGTGGTGATATTACATTTTTGTTTTCAAGCCAAACCTCATCTGCAATACTAATATGACCACTTGCAGACTCTAGGCCTGCTAGGATTCTTAATAGTGTAGTTTTCCCACTACCACTTTGTCCAGCAAGGGCTATAAAATCACCCTCATTTATATTTAGATTTACATCTAAATTCATATCTCCATTTGCCCCATGAAGTTTTTTATTGATATCTATTTTTAGCATTAGGCAACTCCACCAAATTTTTTATTAGTTTTACCATTAAAGATATATACACTTAACAGCACTAAAAAACTAATTATGACCATAATAGCACTATAAATATGAGCCTTACTATAATCCATGATTTCAACAAATTCATAAATAGCAACAGAGGCCACTTTTGTATCTCCGGGAATACTTCCTCCTACCATAAGTACAACTCCAAACTCTCCCACTGTATGGGCAAAGGTTACTATTATGGCTGTCATAAGAGCTGGTTTTATATTTGGTAAGGCAACTCTTATCATAGTCTCTAATTTACTTTTTCCACTTATATAACTAGCTTCTAGCATATTTTTATTGATACTTTCAAAGCCACTTTGAAGTGGTTGCATCATAAAAGGAAGTGAATAAAAACAGCTAGCAATTACAAGTCCTGTGAAATTGAAAACAAGTTTTATACCAAAGATCTCTTCAAAAAATGCTCCAATGGGAGAGTTAATAGAGAGTGCCCATAAAATATAAAACCCTAAAACTGAAGGGGGAAGAACTATAGGAAGTGCTGTTATAGCTTCAAGTATTGGCTTGAATTTTGATTTTGTTTGTGATAAATACCAAGAAAAAGGCAAAGATATAACAAACAAAATCAAAGTAGTAATAAAGGCCAATTTAAATGATAATAAGAAAGGGGTATATTCCAATGTCATAAGTGTTTCAATCATTTATCACCTCATATATTGATAGGTCACTAGCTTTTATTAAAACTGTAACTTCATCATCTTTTTTTAAATCCATTTTAGAAGAGCTAGATTGTGTAATAATTGATTCTAAAATTATCTCTTTTATTTTTAGAGAAATTGAACTTAAAAGTTTTCCATTGTCTACTTCTTCTACTTTTGCTTTGAATTGATTGGAGAAGCTTAGCATTCCTTCAAAGTTTTTTGCCACTAAGATATTTGTAGATTTGACTATCAATATTACCTTTTGACCAACTTTTATATTCTCGTTTAAATCCAAACTCATCATCTTAAGACTTGTTCCTAAAAAGTCAAACTGTACAATATTTAGATTATCAATATTGTCTATTTGAGATATGATTGCTTCTATTTTATTCATGGTACTAAGTATCCAAACTCTTTAAATATTTTTTTTGCATTTTCACTTAAGATGAAGTCATAAAATGCTTTTACTTCTTTATTATCTTTTGCATTTTTTAGTATAACTATTCCCTGATTGATTGGAGTATAGAGTTTTGCTTCTACTTCTGTCCAATTAATCCCTTTTTTATACATACTCATCTTTAGACTATATAAAGATGACTTGGCAATAAACCCAATTTCTGTGGCTGTTAATGTGTAGGTAACAGCTTGTGAGATTGACTCTGCATATACTAGTTTTTTTACAGTATTATCATATATTTTTGCATTTTTCATAGCTTCTACGGCTGCTTTCCCATATGGTGCAGTTTTGGGATTGGCAATTGCTACTTTTTCTATTGAGCTATCCTTTGCAAGCATTATTCCCTTTGCAAAGTCAATCTCTTTTGCACTTAAGATAGCTAAACTTCCTTGTGCATAAATCACTGGCTTTGTGATAGCAATCTTGTCATTAAATAAAGCTTCAGGATATTTCATATTTGCTGACATAAATAAATTGTATGGAGCACCATTTTTTATTTGAGCAGTTAATTTTCCACTACTTCCTAAAGTTACATTTATTTTTGTATGGGGATTTGTTTTATTGAATTCTTTTATTAAATCATTTATTGTATAGCTAACATTTGCAGCAACTGCAATATTGATATTTCCAGCATAGATTGAATTTGTTATAAATAATGAAATAAATAATAGTTTTTTTATCATCTGTTTTCCTTATTTGCCTATCATAGTATCTGAAGATTTTATAATAGCACTCATTTTATCTCCAACTTTTATATCTAAAGATTTTACTGCATCTGTTGTGATTACAGAGGCAATTGTATCTCCACCAATATCAAGAATTACTTCAGAGTTTACTTCCCCTGTTGTTACCTTGATTACTTCTCCTTGAAATTTGTTTCTTGCACTAATATTTAGTGTTAAATCTGCTGTCAATAAAACTGAACTTGATTTAAATATTGCTATTACTTCATCTTCATTTTTTAATGATAAAGAATCTACTGCACTATTTGTAATCACACTTACAATTGAATAGCCACTTTTAAGTTTTATAAAAACACAGGAGTTTATTTTTCCTTGTTCTATATGCTCAATTTTGCCTTGGATTTGATTTCTTGCACTTATTTGCATAGCCACCCTTTGGATAGATTTTAAGGCTCCAGTGTTAAAGTCAGTCATCTTTGTCAAATGTGTTAAAAACTTCTGATGTTCTTTTTGTAGTAAGGTATAAGTAGAAAGAAGGTTTTGACCATATGTGGTGAGTTTTGCCCCGCCTCCACCTTTTCCACCTGTTTCTTTTACAACAATAGGTGTAGGACAGAGGTTATTGATAGCGGTGATAGCGTCCCATGCAGCTTTATAACTCATGGGAACCTCTTTGGCTGCTTTGCTTATTGATCCTACTCTATCAATAGCTGTTAAGAGTTGTATTCTTTTTTCTAATAAAAAAGTTGTATCAGAGTTTAACAAAGTTAATGATGAATGAAATTCCAAAAAAGTTCCTTGTATACTAAGATATATAACGATATCCATAAAAATATGAAAATTAATAAATAAGATGCAAAAAGTGTACCGTTATATAGTTTAATATATAATGAGTCACTTCTCTTTTATAATCTTTCTTAAAACATATTCTAAAATACCGTTGTTTTTATAATATTCTACCTCTATATTTGTATCAAGACGGCATAAAGCTTGAAACTCTATTACACGTCCATCTGTTTTATATGCTTTTACTTGTAGAATAGCTCTAGGTATTACTTTATCTATTCCAATAACATCTATTGTTTCACTTCCATCTAATTCTAAAAGCTCCCAGCTTGTATTTATAAACTGTAAAGGTAAGACACCCATACCAACAAGATTACTTCTATGAATCCTTTCAAAACTTTCTGCTATGACTGCTTTTACCCCTAAAAGAGATGTTCCTTTTGCTGCCCAATCCCTTGAGCTTCCTGTACCGTACTCTTTGCCTGCTAAGATAATACTTGGAGTATTCTCTTGTTTGTATCGTATGGCAATATTGTATAGATAATCCTCTTCTTCATTTGGCATATATTTTGATAAACCACCCTCTTTGGAATTTACTAGATTGTTTTTTATTCGAACATTACCAAAAGTTCCTCTCATCATCACTTCATGGTTTCCCCTTCTTGAACCATAAGAGTTAAACTCATCAAGCTCTATGCCTTTTTCTTGCAAATACTCTCCTGCTGGATACTCAGGTGGAATCGCTCCTGCGGGGGAGATGTGATCAGTAGTTACTGTATCCTCAAACATTGCTAATATTTTTGCTTTTTTTATATCTTTCTTTTCTGTTTTTTCTAAAAAGAAGCTATCAAAAAATGGTGCTTTTTTGATATAAGTTGATTCTTCAATCCAGTTATAAGTATCTGATTTAACTACTGGTAGATTTTTCCAATTTTTATCTCCTTGTAGAATTTGTGAATATCTTTTTTGATACTGTTCATTGGTAACATGTTTGTTAATTAGTTCCAACACTTCATTGTTTTGAGGCCATAAATCTTTCATATAAATGGGTTTTCCAGCTCTATTTATGGCAATTGGGTCATTATATAAATCAATATCAACACTTCCTGCAATGGCATAAATCATTACTAGCATAGGTGACATCAGATAATTCTGTCTTACATAAGGGTGAATACGCGCTTCAAAATTCCTATTTCCAGAAAGAACAGAAGCAACAGATAGTTTATTTTCAATAATTGCATCATTGATTGGCTTTTTTAGTGGTCCTGAGTTTCCAATACAAGTAGTACATCCATAGGCTGTAAGATTAAATCCTAATTTATCTAAATATTTATCAAGTCCTGAGCTTTTTAAATAATCTGTCACAACTTTAGACCCTGGTGCTAAACTTGTTTTTACATATGGTTTTATAGATAGACCAAGTTCTACTGCTTTTTTTGCAATAAGGCCTGCTCCTAACATTACAAAGGGATTTGAAGTATTTGTACAGCTAGTAATTGCAGCGATTACTATATCGCTTTGTTTTAAAGTTATTGTCTCTTTATCTAGTTTTATATCTACAGATTTGTCACTTTGTGCTTCCTCTTTTGTAACCTTTTGAAGTTGGTCTAAAAATAGATGCTGATGTGGCTTTTTAGGACCTGCAATACTTGGTTTTACAGTAGAAAGGTCAAGTTCTATAATATCTGTATATTCAGGCTCCTGTGCTTCATCATAAAAAAGCATATTCATTTTTGTATAGTTTTCTACAAACTGTGCTTGTTCTGCTCTATTGGTTTGTCTCATATATCGCAAGGTTTCATCATCTACTGGAAAAAAAGCCATAGTTGAGCCAAACTCTGGAGACATATTAGAGATAGTTGCACGATCTGGTAAGGTTAAAGATTTTAGACCTGGCCCATATACTTCAACAAACTTTTCTACTACTTTATATTCTCGTAATATCTTTGTGATAGCTAATACAACATCAGTTCCTGTAATCCCTTCTGTTATCTCTTTAGTTAAACGAAGTCCAATCACTTCAGGTATTGGCATATAATAAGGTTGCCCTAACATCACAGCTTCAGCTTCAATTCCACCAACTCCCCAGCCCATCACACCAATGGCATTGATCATTGTTGTATGGGAGTCAGTTCCAACCAAAGTATCGCAAAAAGCTACTTTCTCTCCATCTTTTTCATCTTTTTGGACGATTTGCCCTAAATACTCTAGATTTACTTGGTGACAAATCCCAGAACGAGGAGGAACAATACGAAGATTGTCAAAACTTGCTTGTGCCCATTTTAATACAGAGTATCTTTCCCCATTTCGTTTATACTCCATCTGTACATTTTTATCTAAACTATCTTCTGTTGCATTAAAATCTACTTGCACAGAGTGATCTACAATAAGGTCAACTGGCACCAAAGGATTGATAAAAGATGCAGGTTTACCCTCTTTTTCAATAGCATCTCTCATAGAAGCTAAATCAACAATGGAAGGAATTCCTGTAAAGTCTTGCATAATTACTCGTGCAGGATGATAGGGAATCTCGTATGGAGATTCATATGTTTTTTTCCAAGATGCAAGCTCTTTTATATCCTCTTGTGTAATCATTTCTTGGTCAAAATTTCTAAGTAGGTTTTCTAATAAGACACGGATTGAATAAGGAAGCTTATTTATTTGTGATAAATTTGAGTTTTGAAGTTTTTTTAAATCATAATAGCTATATGTATCACCAGTAAACTCAAAGTGGCTTTTAAACTCTTCTTTTATCATAGGGAACCCTTTTTTAAAGATGAATTATAAAATTATATTTAAATTGGCTGATGATAATTTTAAGAGTATAGATTAAATAAAAAAAACCAAGAACCGAAGTCCTTGGTTTAATATGATTTGAAATAGTGTTAGACTATCTTACTGAATCAAAGAAATAATCTGTTTCAGCAATATCTTTAGTCTCTTCATCTAATTGGTCTAAGATACCATTAGTAATCCAAGTTAAAAGATTAATAGCTCCTTCATAACCACTCATAGAGTATCTATGTAAGTGATGTCTATCAAAAATTGGGAAACCAATTCTGATAAGTGGAGTTTTTGTATCTCTATAAAGTTCTTTACCATAAACATTACCAATCATAAAATCAACTGGCTCTGTGAATAATAACGATCTTAATGCCCATAAATCTTTACCTGGCCAAATGTTACATTCGTCAGATCTATTTGACTTATCTAAGATTGCTCTCATTTGGGCTTCCCAATTTTTTCTAGGAGCATTATGACAAACAACGTGAGTTGGGATTGCACCCATTTCAACTAAGAAAGAAACCATTCCTAATAAGAAATCAGGATCTCCCCAGATTGCAATTTTTTTACCATGCATATATGGGTAAGAATCTTGCATTGCATCAACAAGTTTTGCTCTTTGTTGTTTTAACTCTTCAGGAACTTCTTTACCAGTTAATTCTGATAATTTCATAACAAATTCATCTGTACCACTTAAACCAATTGGATTACAAGTTTCGTAAGTTTGTTTCCATTTGTTTTTAATAGTTTTAGCAGTTGCAATAGAAGAATATTTTTGTAAAGATATAGTTGCTTTTGCATTAATTGAAGTCTTAAGGTCTTCAATTTTTGTTCCACCAGCGTATAATTTATATTCACCAGCACCTGTATCCCATTGTTCTTCATGGTCACCTAACATTACAATTTTGTCACCGAACATTTTAGATATTTTTTTAATCTCTTTTAAAGAACCTAAATATGGTTCAAATCCAGGGATAATATTAATTCTTTCTTCATCAACAGTACCTTTTTCAGTACTAACTTGCTCTAAGATAGATTTCATCATATTATCATAACCTGTAATATGAGAACCTACAAATGAAGGAGTATGTGCATTAGGAATGATAACATCGTCTAATTCACCCTCAGCATCTTCTTTAGCTCCAAGAATAAAAGCACCAAGGTCATCCCCGATAACTTCTGCCATACAAGTAGTAGATACAGCAATCATATCTGGCTTATAAAGTGCATTACAGTTTCTTAAACCATCTTTCATATTTGATAATCCACCAAATACTGCTGCTGATTCACTCATAGAATCAGAAACACATGGAGTTGGTTCTTTAAAATGTCTTGTAAAATAAGTTCTAAAGTATGAAACACACCCATGAGAACCATGTACATAAGGCATAGTATTTTCAAAACCAAGACCAGCCATAACAGCACCTAATGGTTGACAAGCTTTAGCAGGGTTAACAGTAATTGCTTCTCTTGCCAAGTTTTTTTCTCTATAATCCCATGATTTAGTCCATTCTTGGATTTCATCAACTTTTGCTGGATTAATTGAACCCATTGAACCTTCAAATTCTTTTTTGTTATTTAAAACTTCTTGATATTCAGGTTTTAAAAACAGTTTTTGTCCGTTTACTATATTATCTAAATCTTGCATATTACGCTCCCTCTACTTCTTTGTCCCATGGAGCTGTAGTATGATCCCATACAGGAGAATTCATAGCCAAATCCATATCTTTTGCAAAAATTGCAAATGCATCATACCCATGGTATGGACCACTGTAATCCCAAGAGTGCATTTGTCTAAATGGCAGTCCCATTTTTTGGAATACATATTTCTCTTTAACCCCAGCTGCAACTAAGTCAGGTCTTAATTGTTTAACAAACTCTTCTAACTCATACTCATTTGCATCATCATAAATAAGTGTTGATCTTTCTAAGTCTTCTTTAGTTCTTTTATAATCATCACCATGTCCAAACTCATAACCAGTACCAATAACTTCCATTCCTAAGTCTTCATAAGCACCAATAACGTGTCTTGGTCTTAATCCACCAACATAAAGCATAACTTTTTTACCCTCTAACATTGGTCTATATTTAGCAATAACAGCATCTGTCATAGCAGTATATTTAGCAATAGTAGCTTCAGTTTTTGCTTGAACTGTTTCATCAAAGAATGAAGCAATTTTTCTTAAACTCTCAGTAGTTTTACTAGGTCCAAAGAAGTTATATTCCATCCAAGGTATACCAAACTCTTGCTCCATATGTCTAGAAATATAGTTCATAGATCTATAACAGTGAAGTAGGTTTAATTTTGCTTTTGGAGCAATTGCTAACTCTTTATAAGTAGCATCACCAGACCATTGTGCAATAACTCTTAATCCCATTTCTTCTAAGATTAATCTTGTTGACCAAGCATCACCACCGATATTATAATCACCGATAATTGCAACGTCATAAGGAGTTGTTTCGAAATCTTTTCTATGTGATGTATCTGGCATAACGTGATCTCTAATCATGTCATTTGCAATGTGGTGACCAAGAGATTGAGAAACCCCTCTAAACCCTTCACATGATACAGCAACAGTTTGATGACCTGTCTCTTTTTTATGAACTTTAGCTACTGCTTGAATATCATCACCGATTAGACCGATTGGACATTCTGATTGAATTGAAACACCATTGTTTAATGGGAATAATTCATCAATTTCTTCTAACGCTTTTTTAAGTTTTTTATCTCCACCAAATACGATATCTTTTTCATTGAAGTCAGTTGAGAAATTCATAGTAACAAATGTATCAATACCTGTTGTTCCTATATAATAATTTCTTCTTCCACCTCTTGAATATTGCCCACAACCTATTGGTCCATGAGAAATATGAATCATATCTTTAATTGGTCCCCAAACAACACCTTTAGATCCTGCATATGCACAACCTCTTTGAGACATTACTCCTGGTACAGTTTGTTTGTTACTTCTTGTAGTATCACAAGAACCTTTTACACCCTCTGGATTATCAACTCCAAGGTGCTTTGCTCTATTTTTTTTAGCTTTTGCTGGATAAGCTTCTAGTACATCAGCAATCGCTTGCTTTTGAATACTTTCTAATGTTTCTGGTCCCATAATTTTTTCCTTATAAATTGTCCCAATTTTTAAGGGACTTTATTTTTATAATTTCTTTTGACAGGATTTGTAAAAAATCCTTAAAGAAACAAATTCTAAAGAGGACAAACGAGTTGTCCTTTTTATAATTTTGTTTACGCTACTTTAACTCTATATAGATTCATGTCATCTAATTTTCTACAAATTGCTTTAGTTGCATCACCATCAACAGATTTTGAGATTTCAGAAATTTGGTATTTATTAGTATAATAAACCATTTTAAAACCATCGTTTTCTTTACACTCAGTATTAGTATAATAATCAACTAAGGCAGTATGTAAAAAAGAACCTTCTGGGATAGAAATTTCTTCTAATTTTGTACCTTCTCTAGTTTCACTTGAAACAGTTACAGTTTTACCTGCTGCTTCAATACCTTCTTCAACTTTTTCTATTACTTTATCAAAACTTACATCATTACCCATATCAGCTGGGAAGTGGTATCCACATACAAACATTTTGTTCTCCTTTTAAAATGTCCCATTTTTAAAGGGACTTTGTTTTTAATGACTTCTTTTAACAGGATTTATAAAAAATCCGCAAAAGTTGCCAATTCCTAAAGGGCGAAAGAATTCGCCAACATATACTTTAATATTTACTCTTAGGTATTAAGCGTCTTCTGATTTTTTACCTAAGTTCTCTTCATCAACTTCTTCTTCTAAACCAAATTCCATTAATAGGTTTTCTAAGTCGTCCATTTCTAATGGCTCAGGAATAACTTTTAAGTCATTAGCAATAATTTTTCTTGCTAATTCTTTATATTCCATAGCTTGGTCAGATGATGGCGAGAATTCAACAACTGTCATTCTTCTTAACTCAGCTCTTTGAACGTGGTTTGATCTTGGTACGAAGTGAATCATTTGAGTACCAATTTGTTGTGCTAAGTGTTTAGATAAATCATACTCTTTATCTGTCATTCTTGCATTACAAATTAAACCAGCAAGTCTAACTCCACCAGTATTTGCATATTTTAAAATACCTTTAGAAATGTTGTTAGCTGCATACATAGCCATCATTTCACCAGACATTACAATATAAATCTCTTGTGCTTTACCTTCTCTAATTGGCATAGCAAATCCACCACAAACAACGTCTCCAAGAACGTCATATGATACGAAATCTAATTCATCATCATAAGCACCTTCTTCTTCTAGGAAGTTAATTGCTGTAATAACCCCTCTACCTGCACAACCAACACCTGGCTCAGGACCACCTGATTCAGTACAGTTAATGTAACCTTCAGTTATCTCAGTATTATCTGGGTGAAATTCATCAGCACCTGGTTTACATACATCTTCTAATTCTAAATCTTCAACAGTTCCAGCTTCAGCTGCAAGTTGCATAATTGTACATTGAGCTTTCTCATGTAATATTAATCTAGTTGAATCTGCTTTTGGATCACACCCAACGATTAAAATTTTCTTTCCATAATAATGACACATTGCTGCTAATGTATTTTGAGATGTAGTTGATTTACCAATCCCACCTTTTCCGTAAAACGCTATTTGTCTTAAATCTGACATATTGTCTCCTTTTAATATTATAATTACAAAATAGATAATTGCACATAGTGTTCCACAGAACTTTTTCTATATAAAGAAATTTTGTAATTTAGTAAAAAGACCTATAGTATGGGATTATATGAGGATGATATTTAAAAAAAAGGAAATATAGGATAAAATCTATCTTATTTACACATTTGTTTTACAATGACTTTTTTTGTAAATATCACTAAATTTACTACTAAAATAAGTAATATTTTTTGAACTTTTAGAATAAAAAATGACAAAGATAATAAAAGATTATTTGAAAACTTTAGGCTTTGAGAGCTCAATTAGTACAATTGATGAAATAAATTATGTCTAGTTTATTGGGTCATTCCACATCTTACTTTTGAAAATTGCATTTATTTTCGAATTGGCGTATGAGTTCTTTGCATAAAGAGGTAACAAGTCTTGCAAATTTTATTTTAGACACTTAGGTTCCGCAAGATAAAAACCTTGTATAAAATCAACCTTTAATTGAAGAATTATGTCATAAACCTCTTTACAATGTACATACTCTGCTACTGTTTTTGCATTTAGTTCTTTTGCCATATTGATAATATTTCTAACAATAGTTTTTGACTCTTCTGAAGTATGAATACTTTTTATTAAAGAACCATCTATTTTTATAATTTCTGGATTAAGTTTTAAGATATTTTCCATACTAGAAAATCCACTTCCAAAATCATCAATAGCAATTTGACAGCCAAATAATCTTACCTTGTTTACAAATGCTTCTACAATAGAAAAATCCTCAATAAAATCTGTCTCTAATATCTCAAAAATTATATTATGAGGATAGGGGAAAGATTTAACTTTTTTATAAATAAAATTTCTAAATGGTTTATTGGCAATGTCTTCATAAGATAAATTTAGACTAAATTCAATATTTTGTGTTGAAAAATAAGATAATGATTTTTCAACCATTATGCTCATCATCTTTTCATAAAGTTTTATCTTTTTTGAAATATCTAGGTAAGGGAATATAGATTTTACTTCTAAAGTATTTGGATTAATTATTCTCATTAGACATTCATACTTTTCTACTTCTATTGTTTTTGAGTTATAAATTGCTTGAATATAAGGTTCTATACTATTACTTTCAACAGCTAATTTTAATAAGATGATTTCATCTATAAGTTTTGTTTGTTCTTCATCTTGATAAGAGATAGTTAAAATATCCAGATTGATATCAATTATTTTATCAAAAGCACTTAACGCTTCATATTTTTTATCATAGATTAGTTTATCTTTGATAAATCTTCTTACAAAACTAAATGCTGCATTTACATAATGTGTAGGTAATCCAATTCGTACATGAACTTCACTTATAATATTTAATTTATAAAAATAGTTAGTATCATATTTCCCACAAAAAAGATTTCTATACCAAGCTCTTATTCCTTTTTCATGTCTATGTAAGATCTCTTGATTATGTAAAAATCTTTTTGCATGATTAAAAGAGAAGATAAATTTATAAAACTCTTCTAATAAGCTATCTTCATATTTATAAACCAATTCTTTTATTTTTAATAGTTGAAGGGCATCTATTTCTGTAAAATCATAGTTATTTAAGATATCTTTAGAGCTATTTTCTGCAATGTATTCAATTGTTTTATAGTTGTTATTTTTCATAATAATCTAAGCACATCTACTACAAGAGATACTTTCTTTACCTTCAAAACTCTTTTTATTTGCTTCATCAACAATTGTATTTGCAATACTGGATGTTTGAGTTGCAATGTTATTTGATTTTGATGATACTTCTGAGTTTGTAAATATTTGTTTTTCTAAAATTTTTACTGAATAATTTATTTGAGTTATACCCTCTTGTTGCTTTTTAGAAGTAATTGCTACTTCATTTATAAGTTCTATGGTTTTATCAATATCTATATTTAGATTGTTATATCCTTCTATCATCTCATTTGCGATAATTTTTCCTTCATTTGCTTTCAAGTTTGCAGATTCTACTAACTTTTTTATATCTTTTGCTGCTTCTGTACTTTTATTTGCAAGGTTTCTTACCTCTTGGGCAACTACTGCAAATCCTTTTCCAGCTTCTCCCGCTGTTGCTGCTTCAACTGCGGCATTTAGACTTAGGATATTTGTTTGGAATGCAATTTGATCTATTATACTTATTGCTTCATTTATAGAACTTACTTTTTCGTTTATTTCATCCATAGAAATATTAGTTTTACTTGCAAGGATTTGTCCTTTTTTTGTAGATGTTATAACGGCATTTGCAAACTCTGACATCTCAACTGTTTTTTCAGATGTTTTACTAACATTTTTAGTGATTTGTTCTAATACAATAGTTGTATCTTTTAAACTTTTAGATGCTTCACTTGATGAACTATTTAATTTAAAAACATTATCTAATAAAATCTCAGATGATTGTTGTAGAGTTACACCATTTTTTTTATTTTCTAATAACATATAAGTAATAGCATTTTTAAGTTGATTAATTGAAGTAGATAGGTTCATAAACTCCCCGTCACTTGAAATGTTTTTTAAAATCAAATTATTTTTATAATTATAATTAGTATATTCATTAAGAATATTATTGATAATTTCAAAATGTTTTTTTGTATCTATAATCATGTCATTAACAACTTTTTTAAACTCTTCAAGTACTTTATTTGAAGTTTTTGCTTGTATTATATTTGTATAAGAGCCATTTTTAACTTGCTCAAGAATATCTTTTGCTTCTATAATAAACTGTAGCTCTTCTTGCTCTTTAATTTTTTGTATTTTGTCTCTATTATCAATAATATCTTTTATTTCAGAATACTCACTAGCAAAACTTGTATTGATTTTAAGTTTTGCATTTTTATTATCTAGGTTTTTTAGAAAATTAATTAATGCTTTTGAAAGTTGTTTTCCATTTTTTCTCTCATCCAATTCATGAAAGATTAAAGAGATTGCTATAATAACTTGAATAGTTTGGGAAATTGTATTTGTTGTAAATACAAATGCATTAATAGGCAATAGAATCATTCCAAGGTAATGAATTATTGTCATTCTAAAATATAGTGATTTTATATTAAACATATATTGTCCTTCTTTTTTTAGGATATTATCTAAATAGGACAAAAATTGTCTTGATTAAAATCAAGGCTAAAATAGGAGTTTATTTAGGTGAAAATGAAGTTTTAAGATAGATGCAGCTGTTTTATAAATTTTCCACTTTATAAAGTTTTTTATGCTCTTTTGGAGATGGAACATTTAACATCTAACATTTTTCTGATAAAAAGTTAGTTTCTATTTTTTCTTAAGTTTTTAATTGATATTGGGTTATTAAAAAAGGAAAGCTTTTAAAAGCTTTCCCATTCATCATTTGTTGTTTGAGGTTTTATATATTCTTTTTTATGAGTTGTTGAATTTTTAGGTTGTTCAACACTCTTTTGTGAAGGAGTAGCTATTTTTTTCTCTTTTATTTGTATTGGCTTAGCTTGTTCACCCTTTAAATCCATCTCTTTAGCTTTTACTTCATTTTTACCAATAAACTCTTTTTCATTTGCACTTGAAACAATAAGTTTTGCAATTTCATCTGTTGTACTGGCTATATCTTGAGTTTGAGCTGCAACTGCTGCATTTTGTTGAGTTTGTTGATCAAGCTGAGCTACTGCTGTATTTATTTGCTCTATGCCACTTAGTTGTTCTTTACTTGACATCTCAATATCTGAAATAAGATTTGTAGTTTCTTGAATATTCTGGTTTAATTCTTTATATCCTACTATCATATTTCCAGCTATTGTTTTACCTTCATTCGCTTTTGAAGTAGCATTTTCTACTATATTTTTTATCTCTTTTGCAGCTTCTGCACTTCTTGAAGCTAGGTTTCTAACTTCTTGAGCAACCACGGCAAAGCCTTTACCAGCTTCTCCTGCTGTTGCTGCTTCAACGGCTGCATTTAGACTTAGGATATTTGTTTGAAATGATATTTGATCAATTACACTAATAGCTTCAGTTATTGATTTTACTTGTTCATTAATTTCATCCATTGCAAGAGTTGTTTGGTTTGCAAGTTCTTCTCCCTGACTTGCAGAATTTGTAACATTTGTTGAATTGTTTGACATCTTTGCAATATTTTGTGTGTTATTTCTTATATTTGAAGTTATCTGTTCTAAGGCGGCGGCTGTTTCTTCCAAAGAAGCTGCTGCCTCATTTGAACTTTGATTTAATTTATCTACATTTGATAAAAGTAAATCCGAACCCTTATCCAGAGTTAATCCATTTGCTTTATTTTCCACTAACATCTCATTTACAACATTTGCAAGGCTATTTAATCCTTCTGACACTTCTCCTAAACTATTCCCTTCTATTCTATGTGTGAAGTTTAATTTTTGATAAGATAATAAAGCTTCTGATATTTTATTTAAATCTCCATCAACTTTTGTAGATACAGTTTCAAATAACTCATTAACACCATTTTTAAGATTTTCTATGCCTTCATTTTTTGTTGTCTCTTTTATAGTTTGTTTCATAATACCTGTTTTTGCTAAGTCAACTGCTGCATTAACAGATTGGATTACTTTTTTTGCATCAGTGATATCTTGTGCAAACTTAACAACACGAGTTACTTTTCCACTCTTATTTATTACAGGAGTATATGAAGCTTGAATCCAAACAGAACTACCATCTTTTCTAAATCTTTCAAACTCATCTATTTGAGATTTTCCATTAGCTAGATTTTTCCAAAATTCGTTATATTCATTAGTAGTGATATATGTCTTATCGCAAAACATTCGGTGATGATTACCAACTGTTTCATTTAGTTTGTAGCCTAATACATTTAAGAAATTATCATTTGCATGGATTATTGTACCATCTGGCTTAAATGATATGATTGCATAGTTTTCATCCATTGCAGTTAATCGTGCTGATTCTTCTTCTGTCTTCCCAAAGTTAAACATGAAATTCTCCTGAATATTATATATATGCTTTAAATAATAACTAAAATTATCTTAGAATAAATCGAAAAAATGACTTATAGTGGGGTATTGAGTATATATTATAGATTTTGTACAATAATTTTATAACTTTTAAATAAAACAATTACTTTTATGACTTTAAATAAGTGCAGTAAATAATTTATTAAAATAAATATTTTATAAATTTTCCACTTTATAAAGCTTTTTACGCTCTTTTGAAGATGGAACATCTAACATTTTTCTATATTTTGTGATAGTTCTTCTAACCATTGATAAACTAAACTTTTCTTGAATAGCATCAAGAATATCTTGGTCTGTTAGTGGTTCTTCTTTATTTTCATACTCTACTAGACTTTTAATATAGTTTTTTATCTCTGAAGATGAAAGGTCTTTATTATTAACTGCATTTGAGAAGAAATATTTTAATGGATATGTTCCTAGCGAACACTCAATATATTTATTTGCAACAGCTCTTGATATTGTTGATTCTGCAAAACCAATCTCATTTGCTAACTCTTGCATAGAATAAGGTCTAAGTTCTCCTCCCACAAAAAATGAGATTTGTTTTTCTACTATAAGAAGAACTATCTTATATAGTGTTGATTTTCTCAAACCCAAAAGGTTTACTAAATCTCTAGCCTCTTTTAACTTTTCTTTGATACCTTCATTTTTAGTATTGAAGGCATCTTTTACTTCTATATCTGGATAATAAGCATGATTTATTTTGATATTAATATCTTCCCCAATTTCTACAAAAAAATCAGGAATAATCTGAACATTGTTATTCATATAGTTTACTGCTGGAGGATTATTGAAGTATTTTATAATATCTTTTGCTTCATCAAATCGGTGATGAGTTGCATACTTATCTAAGTGAGCAATATCTTTTATAATCTTTTTTATGAAGTTATATAGTTCATTGTCAATCTTTTTATCACAAGCATCTAATTGAAAAAGAAATGATTCTGATAAATTTATTGATCCAATTCCACTTGGTTCTAGTAGTGAAAATCTTTGTCTTATTGATTCTACATACTCTTTATATACATTACATGTTTGGGCAATCTTTTCTATATCACCTTCAAAATATCCCTCTTCATTTATGTCACAAATAATTTCCATAGCAACTTTTTGTGAGTTGGGTGTTGAAAAATTTGGTGCACATATTTGTTCACTTATTACATCATTTAAAGATTCACTATAAATTGCTAAAGATTCAATAAACTCTCCACTAGTACCTTGTGGCATAAAGTTTGAATAAAACTCTTTTGGTTTTTTAATCTCTAAAAATGGATTCTCATAAGATACATTTTTTAGATGTTTCTCTAGGTCTTGAAGTGAAGATTGTAGCATAGGAAGCCACAGTTTCAAAGATAAGTTAAGATTTTGCTTCTGAGAAGCCGAGGTTGATAGTGTTTGTGCCATATCGTATTTTGCCCAAATTCAAAAAGAATTTGGACATGAACCTGTATATTTTTTAATACTTAATTCTAACAACACCGTTAGGCTTAACTATTTTCATTTGGCAAGATAATCTTGTGTTATCAGTACAAGTACCAGCACAAGCTTCTTTGATTACTTTAACTTCTTTTTCATTGATATCAGAAATAAATTCCATACCTTGTTCTATTTCAACAACACATGTTCCACACTCTCCATCTCTACATCCAAAAGGTAAAGCTGAACCAGATGCTTCAACAACATCTTGAATTGTACTTCCTGGTTTAACATTGATTGCTAAAAAATCGTTAATAATTTCTACTCTAGTTGTCATTTCCTATCCTTCAAAAATGTCCCATTTTTTAAGGGACCTAAATCTATTAACTTCTTTTTACACAGGAAGTAAATTCCTGTTAAAGAAGCAAACCCTAAAGGGAACAACGAGTTGTTCCTTTTCAATCTTCTCTACTTTTATTAGACGAATCTGTTTCTTCTATTTTAATTTATATGGTTTAACTAAAATGTCACCTTTGATTAACATCATTGGTGCAATTCTAACCTTAGGACTTATTGTAAATTGTTGACATTGCTCAGCTTCTTCAGCAGTGATTGCCCCTAATTTTACTAATACATCTAATTCTTCATCTTCCATATAACTTGTTGGTTCTTCAGTTGCAAGATTTTCAACAGTAATTAAACTTTTTGAGTAATCTTTAGTATCTGAAGGCATAGGAACACCTTTTTCTTTAGCCAATCTTACAATTGGTTCACCAATTTTCGCATCATAAACACCGTCAGTAACAGTATCAAAATGCATAAAAATAACTTTTGCCATATTTTGTCTCCTTTTTTAGCTTGTTTCTTCATACAAACCAAGCCATATGATAAAGTTCTTAAAACTCTTTCATCTGACTTGGTCAAGAAATTTAATCTTTTGAGTAGTATTTCTCTCTATGCTTACGCATAAATTCTAACTCTTCTTCTACTTCATCTCTATAATCTTCCATTGCCTCTAGTTCATGTTCTCTACAACCAACTATTTCAACTGGAACATCTAATAAGCCCAAAAAGTGAACTTCATATACACGAATTACTTGTAAAAATTCGCCCATAGATTTGATATAACCAATAGCACCTGCAGGCATCAATTGTGTTCCAATTGGTGCATGGGGATATGTTCCATCGTTAACTATCTCTTTTAAAAGTTTAACTTTTTGACCTATTCCAAACTTTGGTTTATCTTCATCTTTTCCTGAACGACCTGCTGTTACACTATCATGTAAAGGAGTATTTGCATCTACGATATCTTTATGATTAACACCCACAACTTCCTCCTGTGCTTGTTCCTACTGGACTTGGACTACATGAAGAACAACCTTCTAGTTTTCCTGTCTCATACATATTCCAAACATCAGCAGCACTTGGAGCATGACCATTTTTATAGTCACCATATACTCTAAGTAGTGAAAACTTTAAGAACTCAAATAGTTTATCTTCATCTTTGATTTCTGAAATACCTTTTTTAATTAGTGTTCCATACTCTTTCATCATATGAAATCTTTTAACATTGATTAGTTTTTGGTCAAAATCAATATCAAAGAATTTAAAGAAATCTTCTGTATCTCTTAATTTATAAAATTCTTCTACTTTTTTCATTTTGTATCCTTTAAAATGTCCCATTTTAAAGGGACATTATTTTTTTAAGCTGGAATCTCTTCTTTTAAAGAGTCAATCCATTTTGTTACTCTATCTTCTGTTTTATCTTTTTCATTGTGTTCATCAATTGCTAAACCACAAAGTTTTCCATCCATCTCTGCTTGTGAGAATTCATATTTATAATCACTTGCATCAACAAAACCAACAACTTTTGCTCCAGCATTTGTAAATGTTTTATGTAGTTTTCCTAAAGCTGAACAAAAATGTTCACCATGTTTTACACTATCTCCTGCACCAAAAAGAGCGATAGTTTTTCCAGAGAAATCAATACCATCAGATTCGATTTCAAGTAAAGAATCAACCCATTCAAAATATACATCACCTTGTCCCCAAGTTGAGCTTCCTATAAATAAAACATCATGTTCAAGCATTTGTTCAACATCATCAAAATCTTCTTCCATATTGATTACTTCCTCAACTTCAAAAGCTTCAGCTAATGCATCAGCGACTATCATTGATGTTCCCCCTGCTGTCCCACAAAAAATCCCAATATTTGCCATACTATATTCCTTTAAAATGTCCCATTTTTAAGGGACCTATATTTTTTATGACTTCTTTTATAAAGAAGCAAACCCTAAAGAGCTTTATGAATAAAGCCTATACGTTTTTATATTTGTTATATGTCTCTTCTGCTTTTATAAGGTATTTTTCACCCTCATTTACTAAGTCATCATATGTTCTAAATGAGAATCTATGTGCATCCTTGAAGAACTTTTCAGATAAAACAATTTTCCCTGTAAATACAACAACTCTACCAAATCCTTCGTGGCTCATTTCCATTACAACTGAACACATTACTCCAGTTATTTTTTCAAAAGCTAAAGCAATTGCTTGAAATACAAGTCTTATATCTTTGATTTGCATTTCATCTATATCTGCAATAATAGGAATATTTTTTAATTCCTCTTTACTTCTTACATATTTTTCAATTAGGAGGTCTTCATCACTTTTGTTAACCCATGTACCAAACTGATCCATTGCTCTAATTTGTCCAATTAGTGTTTGTTTAAAAAGTTCTTTTTTATTCATTATGAAGCCTTCTTTTCAATGATTTTTTTGATAAATGGTGGAGGATTTGAATTTAACATATCTTTTAGTTTTTTTACTTCTTCTTCAATACTTACAATCTCTTTGTATTTGATTGTGAAAATTCCACTATTGATGAGCTTTGCAGCAGCTATTGCTCCTACATTTGTAAAATAAACAATATCAATTCCTTCTAAGAGTGCTACTGCTTTATCAGTATCTTTTTCAAGAACTTTTTTAATTTCACACATAGTAGTTGATGATTTACTTATTTCATAAACAGCAAACTGTTTTGCACTACCAAAGTGAGAATCTATGTTTTCTAAATCTGTAGTTGCAAAGGCAACTTTTAGAGAACCTACTTGAGAGTCATTTGTTGTGATTTGAATACTACTCATAATTTTGTCCTAAAATAAATTTAAATAGGTATATGCAAATAGTGTTCCATAGATTTTTTATGTAGTTTTTTTACTCTTTATTAAAGCTAGAAAGTCAATAAGGTCACTTAAAAAGAATGCCCTATTTGTAAGCTCTGCAAAGTATATATTTGTAAAAGTATTTTGTCCTGCAAAGGATTTCGCACTTTCAATAAATTCTTGAGGTAGTTGTCTATTTATAGCAACAGGTTTTATAAGTTCATCACAAACTTCTTCAAATAAAAACAAAATTTCAGCTGGTTTTTCTTCACATAAGAGATAGATATCACTTCTATAAAGGTCATATTTTTTATAAAGTTCATGGTAAGTTTCTTTACTCATTTTCCCACCGCCATTAAGTATAAGATGTTGTTTTGTGTCTCTAAAACCTTTTTTGTTTCATCATCAAAATAGGCACCAATTCCAGTAGAATTGATATTTGAGTTTGTGGCTCTTAGGCTTATAATATGTGCTAAAAAACCTGATAAAATTGTATTAAAAGAGTAGTTTGATTTTATTTTTGAGGTGAAAAACAAAGTTGCAGCTGACGTGCCTCCAATTTTTTGATTAAAGGCTAAGATCTCTGATATTTCACTAAAATCGCCACTTTTAAGTAAATTATACTCTTTATAAATACCTTTTTCAAGATTTGTTATTAGATGATTTGTAAAATAAATCTCAAGACTAAACTCTTTTGCATAAGTAAAAACATCTTCTAAAATAGTTTCAAACTCTATTTTTGAAATGCTTTCTTTTTTAAAGGCTCTAGCTGATCTTCTGTTATCTATACTTTTTTGAAGCTTATCTTTTTGAAGCTCTTTTAAAAAACTACAACTAAAATCTTTAAAGTTATCTTTATAAAGTTTTGAATAAAAATCTTCAATAAAAGGCTCTTTTATATAATAGTCACAAGGATTTACAAAAGGAATCTTATCTCTTAGCTTTTTTGTATCTTTTTCTTTATAATCACTTGAATAAATAGCACAAACAAAATGTTCATAGTTATCAAAAGAAAAAACCTCATTTAATTCTTCTTTATCAAAGTTAAACTCAAAAGTATAATCAAGTCCTTCTAAAATCAAAGAGGCATATATGGATCCTAGTTGATGACCAGTATCGAGCAGAAGGTACCTTATAGCTCTTTTTTCATATTTCCATGAAGTTCTAAAATAGGCATTACTAAGTAAAAAGATAAATTTCTTTTGTTTTATTTTTAGGTAGTTTTCCAATCCATCACTGCTTAATTCATGGATTAAAACAAGCAAATTATTTATTGGCTCATAATGATAAATTCCATTTAAGAGTGATTTTATACCTCTTATTTGTATATAAATCTCACAAGGATAAAGTCCTCCTGCACTTGGATTTACTCTTAAATTTACCTCATCATTTCCATATTTTTTGGTGTAAGTGATTTTTCCAAAGTTTTTTATAAATCCTAACTCTTCATAA